>JAAUSG010000183.1 GCA_012034055.1 Leptolyngbyaceae cyanobacterium RU_5_1
TAGGTTGGGGTTGAACACCGTGAAACCCAACGCTAGCCTTGGCTTGTTGGGTTACGCTATCGCTAACCCAACCTACGCAAGAATCGGAGTTTCGAGAGTTTTGTCAGTCACTCAGCCCACAAGACTTATCGTGGTCAAGTGGTAGTGCCGACAGGCAGAACCGAGATACTGGAGAATCCGACAGCGATCGTCAAATTGACCCCCTGTTTCAGAGCATGTGAGTTATACCGGGCGAGGGTAAAACCAAGGCTTTCTGCGTGCTCAACGGCTGCCTGCTCCAGGTAGTGCTGATACACGGCGTTATTGACGTGCCCTAATGCATCCATTTCATGATGACGCACACGAAGCTGTGTAACAAAGGGTTGCATGATAAAGCGACGAGCCTAGCTCTAGAAATTGAAACCTAGTCTTCTTAGACTCGCGTGCCGACGTTGAGTCTACCCATCGCCGCTTTGCGGCTTTCAAAAACCTGCAACACGCCATTGGTAATGGTGTCAACAACCTTGCGATCGCACGAACCCAGAAACTCTTCAGGTAAGAGGTTCTTCTTGAAAAACTCCTTCGCCTTGATCAACAGCCGACGAGCTTCTTGGAAACCAATGGACTTGATAATATAAGTCGCCACGGGCGAGTTTTTAACATCATAGGTCGAATCTTCTTTACGTCCCTCTTCCAGCAATTTAAGGACTTCCTGTTCCAGGGCAGTTTCTAGCGGAAAGGCAACAGGGATGGTGGGCAGAAAATTTTCTAGTTGAGCAACGGAGAGTCCGCGACCCGGTAATTCACCCATCATTGTTGCCAGCGGAATGTCTTGCCCAATCCGTTGAGAAAGTGCTTCGATCACCGCGATCGACAGCAATTTGCTACCTAAGTAGAGCCTTGCAACCTCCAGGTTCTTTTGAGTACGAGTCACAAAGGCTTTGTAAGTATCGGGATCAGGCTCATCTTGATACTGCTGAAAAACCAATTCTGGCTTCAGGAAGTTCATGAAACCTTCCATTTTCTGTAAAGAAATGCGAAATCCGGAAACCGTGTAGGCATTCGCGTTCGTTAAATCATGATTGGTTTCAGGCATCAAGTTCCAGGTGTTGTACAGAAATTCGGCTGAGGATTCGTAGGCAAAGTTTTCCACGTCTCGATTGGACAGGCGAATCGCGCGTTTAACAATTGTCTGCACTTCTGCATCACCCCAGCCAAATCCAAATCGCTGATTAGCCTGACCCAAGCGATCGTAGAGACGCTCACCCACCGTTTGCCCCGTTTCCGATCTGGGTCGAAACGGAATCGTGGCTTCAATGCAGGCAGCAATTTGAGCAATGACTCCAGGCTCTAAGGCATGTTCCAGACACTTTGCGCGATCGCCGCACTCAAAAATTCATTTTGTCCTGCAGTGGGTTGCAGCTTGTGTCCCGAAGCAAATCCAAAAATTTCGCAGACCATCTCAAACATCAGATCGTCTGGAAGTTGCCACTGTTCCAGGATTGCCAGCCGCCCATCGCTTTCCTTGATAAAGGGTGCAACATAACGGCTGATGTTAACACTCACCCACTGATCAACCTGCACATAGACTAAGTCATGAAAGAGAGCCGCGATCACTTCAATGGCATCGCCTGACTTACCCACCTCAAAAATGTGCTCTGGCGTATGGAAATAACGCCAGGGTCCTGACATGGCTTGGATAATCAGTTCAGCCGTGGTGAACAACTGAGCAGGATCTACTTTGCCGCCTAGCTGCTCAACTGCCCGTTGCAGTTCACGACGACAATGTTCATTGTTTTCTTCAACCTGATCCCATCCGTTCCTCATGGCAGTTTCTCAACGCTTTTTGAGTGCGATGCAGAGAGGGTTTTTTGCATGGTATCAGGAATGCTTCTGGGATATGACATGTCTTGATACCATTGCCAAAATACACGATATATGCGGGGTTACGCACCTGGAGTGCTCGGAATTTCCATGCACTTAACAGATTGGCAAGAAAAATTAATTACAGCGAATAGACTCGACCGTCAATCAAAAGGCGAGTGATTCCCTTCGCCTGTAGATGCGAGGACGCTCTCTGCAACACTCTCCCATCTGGAAGTTTGATAATTCGATGAGTTCGAGGATTGGAGTAGCGTTTGGCCACCCGATGATTATCGAAGACGGGTAAGGTTCTGGCCTGGGTTTCTATGTCTGGAATTTGACCCAGGTCACCAAATTCTCTCAAAGGTCGAGTAATCAGTTCGGCAGCGCGATCGACGACTAAATAGCAGGTTTTGGGAATTGTTGCTTCCTCTAGCGGTAAAATTTGAACGATCGCTCCATCCTGAAGTTTGCTGCTAACCAATAAGGTTGGGTTGGACAAATCATACTCTAAAGCATCATCCTCATCCTCATCCTCATCCAGCTCGTCGTCTAAATCATCCTCTTCCAGGTCAGCTAAACCCTCATCTCGATCAAGCCGTTCTTCGCTCAGGATTTCCTGTAACACCTCTGCCTGCACCTGATCCGGTTCTTCATCCGCTTTGGAAACCAGCCTGGGTGACGGAGAAATAGACAGAAGCTCTTCTTGCAGCAACGATGCTTCGGCTAGGGAAGGTTCTACGGAGGAAACCGTGTCTTCTTCATCCATCGACTGAGTCGCCAGTGAACGCTTTCTAGAGCGCCGTTTTATGGGTGGTGATGGTTTAGACGATTGAAGGGGGGGTTCGGGCTCCGCGATCGCAGACGATACCTCCTCAAAATTCAAGCTTGTTTGCTGTCCAAGCTCAACCATTTCGGGAGTGTTTACCGCTTCTATCACTGGTGAATCTTCTACCGAACGGTTGGCAGTACGCTTTTGCTGAATCAGCGCTTCATACTCGTCAGCAGGAATATTGCTCTTGAGTATGCGGCTCACCGTAGACGTACTAACACCATACCGTTTGGCCAGAGTTGACGCTGTTTCACCAGTTTGTCGGTAAAGCTCAAGAATTTGCTTTTTTTCAGAATCAGAGAGTTTTGGGGCGATCATGCTGCAGGTACTGGAAAGACACACCAGTCTGATACATTGTATTCCCTACAGCAGTTAATCTGACACTAAAAATAATTAGGAGTCAGGTTTCAGGCAATTTTGCTGTTATTCAACGCTGCAATCTATGCTCGTCTTCGGGAGCCAGACCGCCGGGAGCGGCTAGACAAGTCATACTCTAGAGCCGCTCCAATCCCAAATAGAACACCGCTGAACACCCAGAATACCTCTGGCAAGCTGCCGCTCTTGTAATTGGGGGCGTTGGAGGCCCACTGAAACCAGATGTCTGCGATATATAGTGAAAAAGCTGCTGCTGCAATCATGCGCCAGGATTGAGAGAAGCGTCCACCCCAAAAAGCCAACAGCAGAGCAGTTGCAAGCAACAGCAAGAGAACGTCGCACACGATGTAAAACCCAGTCACTGGCTTCTTCAAAAACTGCAATTGCGTCGCTAAATCGGTCGCCCATTTAGGAGGAGTTGGTTTTTGCTCACCGTTCGTTGATGTGGATAACTTGGCATTTGCTGCAGGAGGGTTGGCGGTTGGAGCCATCACTGGAGCGGGATTAGGGGACGGAGCCATGTTTGGAGAAGATTGAGTCGAAGGAGTTGCAGGAGCTGTCTGCGCATAGGCCGGAGACTCAAGCCAGGTAGTCGTGTTTTCTGAGGATTGGGCTGCAAACAGCACAGCTGCGATCGCAATTCCCACGACTGCGATCGCAAACACAATCCCCTTCTGCCAAACTTCCAAATTCAGGCGTCGAGGAACCACCGCATGCATCATTCCCCATAGCAAGAAGATGTAGGTCAAGATAAAAAAGAAGTCTCCTGGTGACACATCCGGTTCCAGCCCCAGCCCTAGCTCCCAATAACTAAATAGCAAGTTGCCAATGAAATAGCAGGACATTCCTAACCCGATACCTAGCCAAACATTACGACCACTGACGATTTGTGGGCTGCTCCAATTTCTAAAACAGAGAGCTGCTGCTGCTAAGAAGGAAGTTGCTTCCAGAATAGAGGTTCCTAGCGAGTACCAGAAGGGACGCTCTTGACCTTGTGGGGTTACGCTGAACAACAGGAAAAATAACAGCGCTAACACAGCCCAGACGATCTCAATTAGAACAATCAGTTGGACTGAGAGAACGGGTTTACCAGAGGACTTATCGACACTGCTCATAGGTCATTTCCAAGGTAGCTGCAGCGGGAACTGAGAAAGTTGGACATAAAGGAACGTTGAAGCAAGGGTGACACAACTATAGGATTAGCAGCGCATTTGTCAAAAATTCTTTATGGTGATGGCGTGTCGAGCGGATTCACTAGCGCCACAGTTTGCCTAAGGGAGACTGATTTAACCATCCCGTGAATTGACTCTGGTCAGCGCTCGGCAAATCCTGTAATGCATCGATCGCTCGCACCGCAAAGCTTGTATTACCGAAGTAGGATTTCCCAATCCGGTGCAATTCCTGCAAAAGAGTGTTGAGATGGTGCTCTTGCCAGGGTGGAATTTGAGCAGCGTTTAATGGATCCATTGTCAGCAAGTATTTGACAGCATCCAGAGTATCTGCTTTAGGAAAATGCCACTGTTTCAGCACTTCGGCGATTTCTTTTTGAAACAACCCGGCTTGCCGGTTTCCCAACAGGTCTTCAACATCAATGAATACAGCTTGCAGCATGAGCAGACAGCCCTTAATATGAGCTGGATTCAGGTTTGCATCCTGAGCTGCCTCTGCATCACTCGAAAGCTGCTCCAGCCGAATCTTTCCCCACACACTAAATCGTTCTGGCTCCTCCAACAAAACGCAGGCTTTGCCCTGGTTATCCGTCAAGTCTCGCCAGAATACCTTGGCCTCCTCTTCCTGAGCAGCACTGAACACGCTAATCAAGCGAAATGTTTGCCCCTGGTAGGTCAGGATGGGAATTTGCTGATCCCGCTTGGGGTGCTGAATGCTAGAAATCTCAACATCCTGCCGTTTCAGAATAAACATGACACTAGCAATTACTCCTGTTGAGGCCGATTAGCTGGGTGACCAGCGAACTGTTTACCTTATGGGGTAGTGAAAGGTTTTGTTTGGGTCAATAAGCTTGACAATAATACGGTGCTGAGAAGCTTAGATTAAACTCATCTTCAAACCTTACCTCACGGAATTTTTCTTTTGGACTCCCAGTGTACATTGGATATCCCATTTCAACCGTATACGGGTGGGGACTGAAGGGGAGGTGGATTTAACCCAAATTTAGGGGTTAGGACTGACGCAAACCTCGGAGGTTTAACTAGGAATCAAGCGTTACGATGAACGATAGTGGCTTAAACCTCCGAGGTTTTAGTCAAAATGCGTAAGTCCTTGGGGTTTTAATGAAGTGCTGATACCGCAAGCTTCCAGCATGGAAAAGACTGGCTGTCAGCGGTAAAGTGGCAACCCTTTTACTATAAAAGGATAACGTTTAGAGTAGATCAGAACTTGGCAATAGGGGCTACTCTATAAAGAAGCATTTTCTTTAAAATGGTAGGCAAGAAGCAATTTGCCGATAATTGGTCGATAATCGATAGTTGACGCTTGGTCGAGTGGACTCTTAGCTCAGAGGATAGAGCAATCGCCTTCTAAGCGATCGGTCACAGGTTCGAATCCTGTAGGGTCCGTTTTCAGTTGTGGTAACTGCTGCCAATATCGTCATGATTTTTGAGTTGTTAATGATGACAGCTAGCAACCCTCATCACACCTTTTTCAGGTCCACTTAATGGTGAATCACAACAGGGGTGCTAATGTTTGCCCAGTAGTAGAGCCAGCGGGCATGGTTCACGGCAACATTTACACAGCCGTGACTGACCGGAGTTCCAAAACTGTTATGCCAGTAGGCCCCGTGGATTGCGTAGCCATGATGGTAGTACATGGTGTAGGGAACATCAGGAATATCGTAGTCTTCCCCTTGCATCCGGGCGTAGCGGTGTTGGGTTTGAACGGCGAACACACCGGTTGGAGTGGGGGTAGCGTCCTTACCTGTAGAGATCACGACTGCATATACCTGTCGGCGGCCTTGCCAGGCAAACAACCGTTGACTGGACAAATCGATTTCAAGCCACCGTTGATTGGATCGCTTTAGATCAACTACTGCCTCTGCGACTAGACTACGCTGAGCAACTAGTTGATTGCGTTGGGGGCTGGCGGGTTCTGTTGTCAGGGCAGTGAGGGTAACTGCGACTAAAAAACCGATAGTTCCAAAATTGCGTAGCAAAGGGTCGGTAACGTCCATAGCAACACTTCAGCTCCATCGTAAACCTGAAGAGCCGCTATCTGGAATAGGGGCTAGGGATTAGGGGTTGAAGGCGGTGCATGAGGGCTTGTGCTCGATTCGCGATCGCAGCCCAGTCACCCTGTTGAACTGCCTGTTTGGGAAACAAGTCGCTTGACAGCCCAACCGCGATCGCGCCTGCTTGCAAAAAATCCTGAGTGTTTTCCAGGGTTACACCACCGGTTGGAATCAGCGGAATACTGCCCAAGGGCCCCTGTAAGCTCTGGATATAGCCCACGCCGCCCAGGGCTTGAACGGGAAATACTTTGACACTCGCCGCACCTGCCTGCCACGCCTGCACAATTTCAGTTGGGGAAAGGGCACCCGTTACAATCGGGATGTTGTGCTCAACCGCGACTTGAATTTGGCTGGCATCAACGTGAGGCGTGAACAAAAACTGAGCACCCGCTGAGATCGCCTGTTGTTGTTGTTCCACAGTCAGCAATGTGCCCGCGCCAATCATGCAGCTAGAGAGTTCGCACCCCAATTGGTAAATCAGGTCTGGAGCGCGATCGCTATTCCAGGTAATTTCAATTACATGAATCCCTCCCAGCGCAACTGCTCGCGCCATTTGCAGCCCTAACTCAAACTGAGAGGCACGAATTACCGCAATCACCTGAAGCTGGCGAATGGTCGATTGCCACGATTCAATTCTCATCTAACTTGTGAATCATAATGCTCACCGATATCGGATTATTAAATTGGCACGGTCATGCCAGTCTTTAGATTTGTAAAATTTAATAAAGCTTTTGAAATGATCATCCAGCGACATGACAGAAAAAAACTCCCAAGCAGGGAATCTTTAATATCATGGTGGTTACATTAACTATAGAAATAATTGACTAATCACTTCGTTATCTAAGTGACTTTGCGATCGCAGCACGATTAGTTCGATTGATTGTCTAGCTACTTTAATACAACAATGAGATAGTTTGTTTACACTGCAGCAAGAGGTTAAAAATGGAGAATAATCAACTCACTGAAATCAACCGTGATAACTCTTCAGACTCACTTGAGACATCTCAACTTGATGGAGAAATTATATTTTCTGACGGAGGGCAGGGGTTTCAGGAAGGGGAAGTGATCCGTGTTGAAATTTATGAGGAAGTCCCAACCATTCATCGAGAAACACACGTTCGAGAAAAAGTTGAGATTAGAAAAGTTCTTACTCCAGAGACTGACCATACTTAAGCCCCATTTGAGCACAGTTTCTACAAGTTAATTTTTGTACCCTAGCAATGCAGGAACATGACTTATCCATCTTCTGCAAACCCCAATGACTCTTCAACCTCGGACGACGCTCGCTTCAGAACCTTACTGGACAACCTAAATAACCTGAGAAATAAGCTAAGGAACTTTACGGTTATTGACGAATTAGGACAACCGATTGGCGAAATTAGGGATCTGATCCTCGACAACGGGCATCAGCTTAATTTAGTTATTTCTAAATTGAATGGACAACGAACCGAATCAGCCGTGTTATTAAATGGTCGGCGAATTAAGAAGGTCAGCGTTCAGACTCAGTCTGTTTTTGTAGACATCACTAAGCTAGATACTCAATTTTTGCCAGAGTACTCACTTTCTGAAAACAGCACGATCGCAGAGCCAGAGGAGTCAAAGCTGTTTATTGAACCACCACCCACACCCAAACAGTCTGCTGAAACCATTACACAGCCGCCGCAAACGTCTCCAGGTTCCATGAGTCCGGCTGGATTTATTGACGACGCGGTGGATTCAGAACCACCAGAAACTCTAGATGACTTCGACATTCCAGTCGCAGAATACCTGGCTGCAGATGAACTGGCAGTCTCAGAATTACGCACACCCGGTAGCTCTTCACAAGACTTATCTGACTTAGATGCGTCGGTTGAGGATCTTCCGCTGGAAGAAGAGTTTACCCTTTCAGGTTCTCCAGTGGATGACTTGAGCGAAGACCTAATGGACTGGGAACAGGAGTCCGATGGTGCCCTCCTTGCAGATTTCGATTTGTTCCGAGATGAATCCTCCTTTGCTGAATCGCTAGAGACGCCAATTGAATCATTCCACCAGGCTTTCCCGGCTGAATCGTCCACTCGTCCGCCCAGCATGGAGGCATCAGTTACAGAGAGCCGATTGGCGGAGGAATTGTCTGAATTGGATCTTGATGCGACACCGACCGAAGCTTCAGCAGATTTCAACCTGGAGGTGGTTGAGAGTCCGCTAAATTTGGATCTTTCATTCGACGATGCAGTCTTTCCGTCTGAGGAGTCAGGAAAGGTTATCGGCACTGATTTAGAAGGGTTTTCAGACAATTTGTCCACCCTGGATCGGAGTGAAGCATCATCCGTCAATACCCTTGCAGACTTTAACTCAGAGACAGCCGAAGACTCACTAAACCTGGATCTGTTGCTCGACAGCGATTTTTTATCTGAGGAATCCGATTCATTTGCTGAAGTGTCTGGAGATCAACCAGCCGCAACTGTACCCGATTTAGATTTTGCAGTTGAGGATAACCTTACAGAAGATTTGCCTGCATTGGATCTAAGCCTGGACAAATTTGCTACAAGCTCATCTGACGAAGGGTTCGAAACAATTGGTGATGCATCATTGGAGTCATTAGCACTGAATGAGGAGACTGCGGTAGGCATTACGAGTGATTCAGCAGAGAGTTGGATCGACTCAAATCCGGAGACGATCGCAAACCTGACAGATTTAGATTTTTTCCAAGATGAAGGCTCCTCGTTGGAAATGGCTGGTTTGCGAAATGATGTTGTGGACACGCCTCAGCCTGTAAATCTCGACCTGGCAGGGCTTTCAGATACTATAGGGCCGGGTGTTCTGACGAGTGAAAGTGATCGAGACACATCCGACGACACACCGGATATTTCCAGTTCTCTGGTTCCGTCTGAGCCATCGTCAGAATTAGCCAGACGCGATAGTGCCCCGCTCGATACCATTGATCAAATGGTTCCGCTGCTGGAGGAGCGCTTACAGGTTGAATATCAGCGCCGTAAGATTGGCGAAGTAATTGTTCGTAAAAAGATTGAGACGCGAATGGTTCAGGTTCCGGTGCGCTATGAGAAGTTGGTGATTGAGCAGATTAGCCCAGAGCGAAAATCGCTGGCGGAGATTGACTTGAGCCAGGGCGAGATAACGGGTATCGAGCTGCCTGGAATCGGGATACCTGGAATCGGTGGCAGTCCAACCGTAAGCGGTACATTCAAGTCACCCAAAACGGCAAGCTACGTGCTGGATGCGATCGCGAAAACCCTGCGCCATCGCTGCAAGAGTGTCCGCATTGAGATTGAACTGGAAGACGGCAAGCTCCAGGAAGCCTATCAGGAATGGATAGACCAATGTAGTCGTCTTTAAACACAGAAGTCGGACTTCTTTAAGAAGTCTGACTTCTGTGGGGCGCGATGCGTTAGGCGATCGCGGCTACCTTAACGTCGTTGTTTGCCAGCAAATCTTGCAGTTCGTCTGCATCCACTGTTTCCTTCTCAATCAGCAAATCAGCCAACTGATCGAGAACTTGGCGGTTGTGCATCAGAACCGATTTGGCACGACGATAGGCTTGATCAACCAGGTTGCGAACTTCGTCGTCGATCGTCGCGGCGGTCTCTTCAGAGAAATCACGCTCGGCGGCAATGTCGCGGCCCAGGAACATATTGCCCTGTTGACGACCCAGTGCGACGGGTCCAAGGCGATCGCTCATGCCAAAGCGAGTGACCATCTGACGCGCTACTCGCGCAACCTGCTGCAGGTCGTTGGACGCCCCGGTTGTAACTTCTTCATCCCCGAAGACAATCTCTTCAGCGATTCGGCCGCCAAGCGCCACTGCCATCTGGTTTTGCAGATAGGAGCGGGAGTACAAGCCAGAATCCATCCGGTCTTCGCTGGGGGTGAACCAGGTTAAACCCCCTGCCCGACCGCGCGGAATGATGCTGATCTTTTGTACAGGGTCATAATCTGGCATCAATGCGCCAACGAGTGCGTGACCCGCCTCGTGATAGGCAACCAGGGTCTTGCGCTTTTCGCTCATGACGCGGTCTTTCTTCTCTGGACCAGCCAAGACGCGATCGATCGCATCATTCACCTCATCCATCGAAATCTCGGTCAGATTGCGACGCGCCGCCAGAATTGCCGCTTCATTCAGCAAGTTCGACAAGTCCGCACCAGTGAAACCGGGCGTGCGTCGGGCAATCTTCTCCAGATCCACATCCTTAGCCAGGGTCTTGCCACGGGCATGAACCCTGAGAATTTCCAACCTGCCGGCATAGTCGGGGCGATCGACGACGACTTGACGGTCAAATCGACCAGGACGCAAGAGTGCGGCATCCAAAACATCAGGGCGGTTTGTGGCCGCGATGATAATGATGCCGGTATTGCCTTCAAAGCCATCCATTTCGGTCAGCAACTGGTTGAGGGTTTGTTCCCGCTCATCGTTGCCACCCCCCAGTCCAGCACCCCGCTGACGACCAACGGCATCAATCTCATCGATAAAGACAATACACGGGGCATTGGCCTTTGCCTGCTCAAACAGGTCACGAACCCGTGAGGCACCAACTCCAACGAACATCTCCACAAACTCAGAACCAGAGATAGAGAAGAAGGGAACCCCTGCTTCACCTGCGACGGCACGAGCTAGCAGAGTTTTACCGGTTCCCGGAGGTCCAACTAGCAATACACCCTTGGGAATCTTGGCACCGACAGCGGTGAAGCGATCGGCATTCTTCAGGAAGTCCACAACTTCGCTCAGTTCAAGCTTGGCTTGATCAATTCCAGCCACATCACCGAAGGTAACCTGAGTTTGAGGTTCCATCTGCACTCTGGCTTTAGACTTGCCAAAGTTCATGGCTTGACTGCCCGGTCCATTTTGGGCCCGCCTCAGCAAGAAGAACAACCCCACCAATAGCAAAATTGGGAAGAAGAGACTACTGAGAGCCTTGAACAAGAAATCTCCCCCTTCTGATTGAGGGAGTACGGCAATATCTACGCCATTTTTCGTCAGGATGTCAATCAGCTCAGGATCGTTAGGCAAGTTAACCGTAACTTCTGTATTGCCATCTCGAAATCTGGCATAGGAACGATCAGCGCTGATGCGAACTTTTCCAACTTTCGTGTTTTCGGCATTTCCTACGCGGGGTTTACCTGCCTCCACGCGCTGGATAAAGTCACTGTAGGGGATGATATCTCGTCCACCTTGAGATTGTCTGCCATCAATGAATGCTGTTGCCAGAGAAATCACAACGATCGCCAGCAATGCATATAAACCAACATTTCTCCACCGCTTATTCACAAAGTCTGCCCTCCCGTTATCAAGGATGCGGAGTTATTTACTATTCTACTGTGTTAACTAATATTAACGTATCTGAGAAAACAGTAGAACACGTTGCCGTAAGCTGCTTGGATTTTTAGACTTACAGCAGTTTTCAGATTAATGAACCACAGATCGTAGAGTGGGCGATGCCCACTCTACGATATTGGCACAGAAGCATTCCACGATTTGATCGGCAGTGCCTATCCTACAGAAAATTGCTGTAAGAGGATGTTTTAAAAGTCCTCCTGTTTGTAGCAAAGCGTGCAAGATCCCCCTAAATCCCCCTTATTAAGGGAGACTT
>JAAUSG010000184.1 GCA_012034055.1 Leptolyngbyaceae cyanobacterium RU_5_1
GCTGTAAGGGAAGTAGCGCAGTCTCACAGTCTTGACTAATTGCTTTGCACCGCAATCATTCTGATCTAACCTACCGCCGCAATAGATCCTTGAAAACTCAATCTAGCTCAGGCTTTCCAGCTCATCTTGCACTTTTTTGTCCGTATGTCGGCTCAACCCCAACCTACGGTATCTTCAATTTAAATAAAGCCACTTACTTAGTGTAAATTTCCAGTTGACAGTAGGGGCGGGTTTAGCCACAGACTCTGCTTGTAGCCTCAAATTGACGACAAAACCCGCCCCTACAGCGATCGCCAATCAACAGAAATTTACAGGTGGATTTGATTTATGCCCCCTACAAACGATCAGGCTGAAAATACGCAACTGCAGACACCTTCAATCTAAAATCACCAATCTAAAATCGGTATAGGAGCCTAAACAATGCCCCGATTCAATCCTTACACCTTGCAAATGCAGATCACTCGCATGTTTGAGCAGGGGCAGTCGTTGTTTGCCACCCTCAAAGTGCAGGACTGGCTGAGGGAGCGGAATGAAGACCCCAGTGCCTACGAAATCCTCTTCCACCAAACGCCTGCGCCGCCTGGTTCTGGGGACGTGATGGTGGTAGAGATTGAGCTACGCCGCAAAGATGGGCAACCCGTCGATCCGTGGCTCCAGCAGGAAGTGAATCGCCATACGTAATTCTATGCAGCTTTATGCTCTGTGACGAGCGTTAGGTTGATCCATTCACCTTTGTCGTCGTAACGACGAATCATTCGTTGACGCCAATTGGGTTGCAACAGCCAGCCTGCTTCCAGAAAAAAGGGCTGACCTGATTGAATCTGGATGGGGCAGGTGGAGGATCCACCGCCAGGCAGAAGTAGTACTTGCACGGGTTGAGCACCCTGGTCAAACCTCAGGATGGAGCCATTGATGATGCCAGTGGAAGAGAACGTCTGACCTGTTTTGCTATCTCCAAAGGAGAGATGTTGAGTGAGGTGATCTTCGTCCTCGTGTCGAATGCACAAGGTGGTGGGATAGGTGATGGGATTACGCCAGTCAGGATAGACGGTTACGGCTTCCCCCTGCCAGGTTCCCAGCAGGTCATTGAGCTGCAATGGTGGGCGATCGCTCCCACGGCTGCCCACCCGTTGCTCACGAATCAAGCTTAACTGGTCAAGCTGGCTGGCCGAATTGAAGAGCTGCACCAAGCGCAAGCGGTAGTTTCCGTCAATGAATCCTAGCTCGGCACCAAACTCTGAGAACGGCCCAAACTGGATTGACCCCTGCGAAAACGCCCCATTCTCAAACAACAGCACTCCTTGACCCAGGCTGCTATATTCCAGGACCTTTTCGTCAGGATTGGAGGTGAGACGGCGAATGGTTTGGCGAATGGTGCGGTGGTCGTTCAGTCCCTCCAGGGAGACGACAGTAGGGATATCTTCTAGCTCTTGACCCTGGGGCGAAAGGCGAGTGAACGATCCTTGCCACTCTCCCAGGTTTTGTAATAAACAGTCCCATTGGGATTGCATAAATTTTGGATTTTAGATTGAAGATTTTAGATTGGGGATTGGTGGTTATCTGAATTATCTCAGCCCTCCTCTCGTTCCCAAATAGACGTGGGGAACGTAAATTTGAAAATTCCACCTCCATTCCTATTGGACAGAACCTTGGAAGTTGTATTTCCAAGTAGAACTTGTAACCAGAGAAAGGAAAAAGGAACGAGATCAATCTAAAATCCAAAATCTAAAATCTAAACTTGTCTTAGCGCAACGCAATCCGGCGAACGGCAAACAGGCTGCCCATCACACCGACGGAGCTGCCGAAACTGAGCAGGATCAGGGGTAGCAAAATCATCTTGAGGGGACTCAGTTGCAGCCCATCGGTAAGGAACTGGACGAATTCGGCTTGCTGAGTGAGCAGATGGCTGAGAAAGTGCTGCAGACTGAGCAGAAGGCACCAGGCGATCGCGGCACCCGCCAATCCAAAGACAACGCCCTGCAGAATGAACGGCAGATAAATCCAGGTGGTGGTTGCGCCAACCAGTTGCATCACTTCAATTTCGCGTCGTCGCGCCATGACAATCAGGCGAATTGTGGTCGTGATCACGGCGATCGCGGTCAAGGTGAGCAGCACAATGATGGTCAGGCTGATCCAGCTCATGCCCTGGTTGAGTTGCGCAACCCGTTTCACCGCCTCGTCCACATACTGCACCTCATCCACGCCAGACAGCTTTGCCAGCTTTTGGGCTAAGACGGGCACCCCCGCAGAGGATTTCGCTTTCACCTTCAGCTCATCCACCAGGGGATTTCCTTCCAACTGTTTGGTTGCGCCCTTGATTTCTGACAACCCCAGCTCTTCCACCAGGTTTGCCCATGCGACTTCTTTGGTAACGGGTTGCACCTCTGCCACTTCTGGGATGGTGGCCACCACCGGTTTCAAATCAGCGGCTTGAACGCCTGTCTCTAAATACACTGAAACTTCTAACTGACTGCCAAAGCGATTCAGCAATCCCTCAAACTGCCAGGATGCCTGCAAGCTAATCCCAAACAACAGCAGCAAGACGGCAACGGTACTAACGGCTGCCCAGTTCATCCAACCGCCTCGCCGTAACCCCAACAGGGTTTCTCTCAGTAAGTAGTCGCTCTTCGTCAAAAACTGAAGCACGTCTCATCCCTCTAACAAACGTGGTTCACCCTAGACGATGATGGAGCGATCGTCAAGACCAGGTTAGTCATTACTCCTGACTCCTGACTCCTGACTAATTGCTGCTTTTGCGTGGGAACGTCACGTCTACCACATCGCCAGCTTTACCCAGGGGTTTGGCTTCGCCTTGATTAAAGGACGCGACTACGGCACCGGCGTTTCCAGCCCGAATCATCAAATTCTTCTCAGCTTTCCAGGTGCGCTGATCCCCCTTAGCCAACATGCCTTCAAATTTGGTCTTACCATCGGCAACAACTTCTAACCAGGATTGATCGGTAAGGCTGACATCTACCTGGACAGTTTGTTCAAAAGCAGAGTCAACGAGCACTTCAGACTTGATTGCTGGCGTTGGCTCTAAGCTGGGTACCGGGCTTGGAGCAGTTTCTTTCGTGGTTGAGTCAAGCGGGTTTACTGCAACGGAGGAAGTTTGCGGTTGCTGAGGAAGATTTCGAGGGTTGGAGACGGTTTGTGGTGAAGGTTGTTGGCGTTGGTTGAGAGCCACGATTGCGATCGCCCCTACCACAACAACTGCTATAGTACCGGATAAAATCCACGGTAGATAAGAACGCCGGGGTTCCTCCGACCACCCAGAGTGATCGTCATTGATGTTGGAGATTGGAGTGTTGGAGATTGGAGTGTTGGAGATTGGAGTGTTGGAGATTGGAGTGTTGGAGATTGGCGCAGGTTTTGCAGGAGGGGGAGGTTCAATCTCTGGTTCAGGTTGAGCGGGTGGTGTTGATTCAATCTGAAAGGCATTGGCAATTTCTAAACCGTCTAGCCCCAAAGCATCTGCGTAGCGACGAATGAAGCCTTTCACATAAACTGGCTCTGGCAATCGCTCAAGCTGAACGGATTCCAAAGCCTGCAACAGACGCAGTGGAATGAATGTTTCTCTAGCTACCTTCTCCAGAGAGATTGCCCTCTCCTGCCGCAAATAGTGCAAATACTCAGCAATCTGTCTGAGCTGCTCAACCTGACTTGAATCTGTAACCTTCATCAATCTTCCTGCTCTCTTAGAAAACTCGCCACAGCCTTTTTGAATACTAGTGGAGCAATCCTACTCTTTTCAACAAAGAAGCGTTGGCGTAAATCCTACTGCCGTCAGTATGATAGGGAATGCAGTAAAGACATGTAAAGTAAATGCGAGACAAAGTGTCGATGCAACGGTAAGAATGGTCTCGGGGTCACTTTTGGGGAGTTAAAACCCTCAAAAAATCTTGACACGCTAGCGCAGAAAGCTGCTGATCAACCAAAGTAGAACAAAGGTAAAGATACTGGCAAATACATCAACTCCGACTGAAAGGTTGATGGATGTTCTGAGGGCGTTATACAACAGACCTCCCACCAGAATGCCTGCAATTAATCCAGCAAAGCTTAACAAAACGGTTCGCCCCAGTTTCTGCTCCTTACGGTAGAGAAAATAGAGCGTAGAAGCAACCGCCAACGGGAGAGCGATTTGTACGGATGTGGGGGGAGTAACAATAATTAGCACAATTAGGGCTGCCATGATGCCCCCCGGTAAGAGAATATCTGATCGAGATGGAGTATCAATGAAGCGTTGCAGCCAAGCTGGAGAGCGATTTACCAGAGTCGGAGTAGAACTGGGCGCTGGTTCAGCCAGTTTTTCGGGGAAGCGAATGCGATCGGGCACTTTAATCTTGCCCTCCTGCCGCATGCGCAACCGCTCCATCAAAACGGCGTCATAAGCGGCTTCGAGCTTCTCTAATTGTTTTGAGTCGCCTTTAAACTCGGCAAACAAACGATTTCGGGCAGCCTGAATTTCGTCGAAACTTGAGTTTTCTGTAACCCCAAGCTGCTCGTATGGATTTTGCTCACTCATACTGTTACTCCACCTCTTTTCCAGGCTAACTTAGAGCCTATCCAAAAAACTATGGCAGTTACAAATCTGCGATCGACCGTTACAAATTTGGTAGTCCTCAACGGCCCAGAATGGTTGGTTAGATAAGAATAACCAACACAAGCTGCTCATTCTCATTGGTCGTGGAACCACAACAACTCTGCGATCGCCCAGTTATAGGAGCATTTCGGAAACTAGGATTTCACAGAGCACCTTAATCTAAAGGTAAGGCATACTAATGCTGATGTGGAACTTGTCGTATACACATCAAGAATAACGATACATGATACGTGGGAGCTGAAATGTTTGGTTTTGCGACCACCAGTCACTCTAGCAGTTTGGCGACCAATCAAGAGTTGTCTAGAATGTTGGATACTTAACAGACTAAATGGTTTTGATAGGGTGCTGCCCATTGTTCCTAGTGTTCCATCTCGGCTGATTTACACCTACACACATTACTCGCCCTCAATTGATACTAAGGTTATGGCTATGGCTCCCGCCAAGATTCTCGTAGTTGACGACGACCCTGCGATTCGGACGTTAATCCATCGCTATTTAACAAAGCAGAACTATCAGATGGAGTCTGCGGACGATGGTAAGAGTGCGATGGCTGCTTTTGAACAGTTCAACCCAGATTTAGTCATTTTGGACGTAAATTTGCCAGATGCAAACGGCTATAACCTTTGCCAGGAAATGCAAAGCCGCACTGGGGTGTTTGTGTTGATGCTAACCAGCCGCACAGACGAGGCAGATAAAATCCGAGGATTTACTCAAGGAGCCGATGATTATATCACAAAACCTTTTAGCTTAGGAGAGTTAGGGGTTCGGGTTGGGGCAATTTTAAAGCGCCAACGAATGGTGACCACGGGTGAGCAACAATGCTTAACGTTTGAAAAGCTGATGATTGATCCGGTGCGTCGAGAGGTGAAATTGAATGGAGATATCGTGCCTTTAACCGCCCTGGAGTTTGATTTGCTCTACTTCCTGGCAAAAAACCCGGGTCGAGTCTGGCGACGAGCTGAGTTAATTCAGGAAGTTTGGGATTATGAATATGTCGGAGACCAGCGCGTTGTTGATGTGCATATTGGTCAAATTCGCAAAAAGATCGAGATAGACACCAGCCAGCCAGCATTGATTCAAACCGTTCGTGGGGTTGGCTATAAGTTTGAAGCCCCCAATGGGGCCAAATCGAGTGGGGAAGTTGCAGTCAGCTAATGGTCGTAATTTTTGGATCAGGTTGGTAATTGGTAGTTGGTAATTGGTAGTCAGTGAACCTGGTGTTGGTTGAGCAGATACCCCACAGCTCGTATTTCTACCTCACCTATTACCCATTACCTACTTAGGTCTTGTTTCGGGCAAGCATAATGTGAAGCAGCTCCCGTGACCTATTTTAGAAGTCGTAGTTAGCTTTCCTTTGTGCAATTGATCTGCGCCGAATTGCATTGTCTGGCACCCCTACTTCAGAGAGGAGATCGAACATGGATGTGTATTCCAACCCCGTTAGAGTTCACCGGATTTTGTTTCAGATTTCATGTGTAAAAAAACACTATCGAAAGTGGAAAATCGCTCAAAGCTTCTCTGGATGAGAGGTTTAACAGTTTCTCAGAAGAGGGCATGAATAATTCGGGTTAGGACAGATTTTATGTCAGTAAAACCGTCTATAGAGGCTGAAAGTCTTTGATAGAAAAAGCCCGTGACGAGGATTGAACTCGTGACCTCACCCTTACCAAGGGTGTGCTCTACCACTGAGCCACACGGGCGAATAGTTGAGAATTGTAGATTTTCGATTAGTCTGAAATCCTCAATCGAAAAATCTACAATCACTTTGTGGATGGGCCGGGCTGGATTTGAACCAGCGTAGGCGTAGCCAGCGGATTTACAGTCCGCCCCCATTAACCACTCGGGCACCGACCCTCTTGATCCACAATTACTGATGTTAGCACAAGTACGATCGCTCTATTGACCAGGCTTTACGATTTTAAGTGATTTGTCGCTAAGTCAAGTTATTTTATTCCAAATCAACACTTTGGAACGGGTGGATAAGAGAAGTAACAAGTCAAGAACACTAGAGCGTTCCGAAGCCTTTTTTCTTCTTGTCTTTTTTCTTTTTCTTTGCCGATGCGCCGCCGCCCGTGTTGTAGCCACGCCAACCCGGTTGTAGGCGATCGCCATAGGGACTGCCACCACCCTCCATACCAGGCATACCAGGCATTCCAGGCATTCCAGGAAATTGTCCCCGTCCCAGCTGCTGCATCATGGTGCGCATTTTCTGGAACTTGCTCACTAGTTCGCTCACATCGGTCTCTCGATAGCCAGAGCCGCGTGCAATCCGCCGCCGCCGACTGGGAGATCTGGCCAGCAGATCAGGATTCTTACGTTCTTCAGGCGTCATCGAGTTGATCATCGATTCTGCCCGCTTCAGCTCCGTCTCGCCCTTTTGCAACTGATCGTCGCTGATCTTGCCCATTCCGGGCAGCATCTTCATGATGCCGCCCAAGGAACCCATTGTTTTCAGCAAACGACTTTGCTTCAGGAAGTCTGTGAAATCAAACTTTGCAGAGAGAATCTTCTCCTGCATCTTTTCGGCTTCTGCCAGGTCAACTTCTTCCCGGGCCTTCTCGACGAGTGTGAGTACATCACCCATGCCCAAAATTCGCGAGGCCATCCGGTCTGGGTAGAAGGGCTGCAGCGCTTCCACCTTTTCGCCCGTGCCGACAAACTTGATTGGCTGCCCCGAAATCCGGCGCACCGACAGGGCTGCCCCACCCCGCGTATCGCCGTCCATTTTGGTCAAGATTGCCCCGGTGATGCCGATTTGATCATGGAAGGTGCGGGTCAGGTTGGCAGCTTCCTGTCCGGTCATCGCATCCACGACCAGTAGCACTTCATGGGGTTGGACAGTGTCTTTAATAGTCGCCAGTTCCGCCATCATGTCCTGGTCAATCTGTAAACGACCTGCCGTATCAATGATGACTGTGTTGATGCCGTCTGCTTTGGCTTTTTCCACCCCCTGACGGGCAATTTCGACCGGGTCGGCGTCACTACCCAGCTCAAAGACGGGAACTTCGATTTGTCGGCCCAGGGTAATGAGTTGATCGATCGCGGCAGGCCGATACACATCCGTTGCCACCAGCAACACATCGCGCTTTTCTTTACGCAGGTGGAGGGCCAGTTTCGCTGCAGCTGTGGTTTTACCTGTTCCCTGCAGACCTGCCATCAACACGACGGTAGGGGTAGTTTCTGCTTCTGCCAGGGGAGCATTGGTTTCTCCCATGACCTGCAGCAGTTCGTTGTAAACAATTTCGATAAACTGCTGATCAGGGCGAACGCCAGCAATCACTTCAGCGCCCTGAGCTTTGGTTTCTATCTCTGCCACAAAGTCCTTGACAACCTGGAGGTTAACGTCTGCTTCCAGCAGCGCACGCCTGACCTCGCGCACGGCTTCCTTAATGTTGGATTCAGAGATTTTGTCTTGACCGCGAAGCGTTTTCCAGGCTGATTCAAGACGTTCAGAGAGCGCTTCAAACATAGGTGTTGCTAACGAATGACCGTATTTACCAGAGTAGCGCTTTAAACAGCCTGAAGCAGAACACTAGAGTACCAAAAAAATTCTTGGTGTAAATTTCCCGTTGACGGTAGGGGCGGGTTTAGCCACAGACTCTGCTTATAGCCTCAGATTGACGACAAAACCCGCCCCTACAGCGATCGCCAATCAACAGAAAATTTACAGCGGGTAGTGTAGACAATACCCACGCTACAAATCTGGGTACTTTTTTGTAGAAATCGCCTCAGGAGCGAACCATTAACCGAGAGCCGATCGCTCTTTGATGTCCATCCCTACTAATAAAAATGCTGTGGAAAGCTGATATACAGCGTTTCCACAGCGTCATGTTCAATCAATGATCATTCAACTGTTCAGCGAATGGCGATCGTTAGCTCAAGCCAAGCCATGCTAACAAGCCTTGACCTGACACATATTCGATCACCAAAGCCAGGGCAAAACCAATCATTGCAGCACGACCGTTCAAGCGCTCGGCGTACTCGTTAAAGCCAAACTTAGGCTCACTTAGCTTGGGGGTTGTTGTGGGTTGTGGTTGAGTCATGAGAATGAATCTCCTTACACAGCAGGGCAGGTTCAATGCAAATTGAGAAAGAAACGTGACCAGGTCTGAGCCAACAGGTGTAGCCAGAGTCGTTACATTTCTTTACTCTCCACCCCTATTGTATCGAGAACCTACACTTCGTCAATGTCATTCAGACAACCGCCCCTTACAATACGGGGATCACACCAAAAACTACGTCTTTAAGAAAGTTCTATGAAAAACTAGAAACGATACATTAATAAATGAGAGCTGAATTCATAACCCTTAACAAGACATCCAGGAGCTGGGGTTAAACCTGTAGATTAGTCACTGTTGTTCTCACTGTGGTTTGGCTCCAAGACGTGCTGCTAAAGCAACGTAGATAAAAGAGGGTTCAATATTGTTTGAATAAGGTCTGGGTAGATACTGTTCTATGCACAAGAAGCTAATTTCCTACATCAAACCTCTGCTAAAGGTACTTGTGGTTGTTGTACTGATGTTGGGTTTGTCTCTGGGGCATGCAGGCGATGCTCTGGCAGCTAAGGGTGGAGGTCGGATTGGCGGCGGTTCCTTCCGTGCTCCCAGCCGCACCTACAGCGCGCCCCGCACTTACACATCGCCTGGCGGCGGATATTACCCTGGGGGTGGATTTGCCCCGATCGGGTTTCCGTTTGTGTTGCCAATTTTTGGCTTTGGTGGTGGGTTGTTCACGCTGTTGATTTTCATTGCCGTTGCGAACTTTCTGGTTCAGAGCTTTCGCCGCACCCGTCAAGATAGCGAACTTGGTTACGATTCCTACAGCAACCCGACGGTTAGCGTGGCACGTCTGCAGGTAGGACTCCTGGCCGATGCTCGTGAGCTGCAGGCAGATCTGGATAAGTTGGCAACAATGGCTAACACGGGTTCAACGGCTGGTCTGTCCCACGTTTTGCAAGAGACCACCCTGGCGCTGCTCCGTCACCCAGAGTACTGGACTCATGTCGGCTCTAGCGTTAAGCAGGCTCGGTTAGCAGGGGCTGAGGCTGAGTTTAATCGCCTTGCCTTAACTGAGCGGAGTAAGTTCAGCCGGGAGACGCTGTCTAACGTCAACAATCAGCTGAGACAGGCTGCAGTTGAGGCGCTGTTGGTTGGCAACGAGAAGGGGGGTTCCCTGGTGCCTAATTCTGAAGGCCCCGGTGAGTTCATTGTGGTAACGCTGCTCGTCGGTGTCCAGGGCGACTTGAAACTGCCCTCCATCAACAGCACTGAAGATTTGCGTAAGGCATTGAGCGTGCTGGGGGGTGTGTCCAGCGATCGCCTCCTGGCCCTGGAAATCCTCTGGACACCACAAGCCGAAGGTGATGTGCTCACCCGCGACGACATGATTGTTGAATATCCTGATCTGAAGTTGATCTAGGATTTTCACGATCGCAACTGAAAACACCAGTAGCCGGTAATGGGTAATGGGTAGTCGGGGTTCCAGTCCGCGACCTATTACCCATTTCAAGTTATCAGCGCGAATCATTCCAAAGTAAAAACTGCTTTCTCCCTAGCCCCTAGCCCAATACTTCTCGGATAAGAGTTTGAAGACTCTGCATCGATCCCCCCAACCCCCCTTAGTAAGGGGGGCTTTCAAACCAAGACTGAGAAAGAGATCCCCCCTTATTAAGGGGGGCTAGGGGGATCTCCGGATTGACAGCACTAACTGAGAAGTATTGGCTCCTAACCCCTATTCCCTAAGCTCAGGTAAACGACAATGATGCGCTTAACACGATGGCAATGGGTGGTGCTGGGACTTCCAGTTGCAGTTGTGATCGGCTTCTTGCTGGTCGCGGCTGGTGTGCAGATTCATGACTGGGGGATTAGCTGGATTTGGGCGGTGTTTACACTGCTGTTTGTGGGTTGGCGACTGCTGTTAGTGAAGTGGACACGTCCGGTTCTAGACCAGGTCGAAGCGGTCGTCGCCGAAGTGACTGAAGAACTGGAAGCCACCTCAATGACCGCCGCATCGCTGCCCATCAGTAGTGCTAGTCAACAGGCAGAAGTAGCGCTGCAGCAAGTGTTAGAGGCTGCCCGCCTTGATCCACCCGTTTGGGAAGATTGGGCTGCGTTTTGGCAGCGCTGCAGGAATTGGTGAGTGCGATCGCTCACGCTTACCATCCCGAAGTCCAGTTTCCCTTACTCAACATCTACGTCCCGCAGGCATACACCCTGATTCGCGGCACCGTAGATGACCTGGATCAGTGGATGCGGAAGCTTTCCCCGGCGTTGAATCAGGTCACGGTTGGCCAGGCTGTTCAAGCCTACGCGGTGTATCGCAAGCTGGAACCGTCGGCCCGCAAGCTTTGGCGAGTTTGGAACTGGGCCCAGTGGCTGTTGAATCCAGCGGCGGCAGTTGCTCGCCAAGCCTCCCAGCGCTATAGCAACCAGGCCAATCAACAACTGCTGATGAACCTGAGCCAGCTTCTCAAAGAAGCCGCACTGAGAAACTTGAGCCGACACGCGATCGCCCTCTACAGTGGCACCCTGCCTGACCCAGAATCCGCTCCAGCGGCGGCTATTCCCCAAGCCAAAACTCAAACCCTGCGCGAGATACTGTCGCAGGCGGAACCACGGCAAGCAGTTGAGCAAAAGCCAGTCAATATTCTGCTGGTGGGACGCACCGGAGCTGGAAAAAGCAGCTTGATCAACACTCTGTTTGTTACCGAGAAAGCTAAAGTCGATGTCTTGCCCAGTACGGATTTGATTCAGGACTATCACTGGCAGGTGAAAACTGGCACGGTCTTGACTCTCTGGGACACGCCGGGCTATGAACAGGTCAACCGCCCCGATCTCCGTCAACAGGTGCTTGACCATGCCAGCGACGCGGATTTGCTGTTACTGGTCACTCCTGCCCTCGATCCCGCCCTACAGATGGATGTAGATTTTCTCAAGCAGGTGCAGGCAGACGTGGCGGATTTGCCGGTGATCGCGATCGTCACCCAGGTAGACCGCCTGCGTCCGATCCGCGAATGGGAGCCGCCCTACGACTGGGAGTGGGGCGATCGCCCCAAAGAAATTGCCATCCGCGACGCCACCGCATACCGCGCTCAGATGCTGAGTGACTTCTGTTCGTTGGTGCTGCCAATGGTGACCCGTGACGCCAAAACAGGTCGTGCCGCCTGGGGCGTTGAGGCACTGTCGGTGGGATTGGTGGAGGCGATCGCGCCTGCCAAACAGTTGCGTCTGGCCCGCTTTCTCCGCAACCTGGAAGCGCGTGCGATCGC
>JAAUSG010000185.1 GCA_012034055.1 Leptolyngbyaceae cyanobacterium RU_5_1
TAGTCAAGAGTCATGAAGACCTAGCTATCTATCAAATGGCTTTTGATGCAGCGATGACGATTTTCAGCTCTCTAAAAAGTTTCCTGTGGAGGAGCGATATTCGCTAACTGATCAGCTTCGTAGATCGTCTCATTCTGTATGTGCAAATTTAGCGGAAGCATGGAGAAAACGACGTTATGAAGCTGCTTTTGTGGCTAAGTTAAGTGATTGTGAAGCGGAGGCGGCTGAAACACAAGTATGGCTGAAGTTTGCTGTCAAATGTCAGTATCTAGAACGGGAACAAGGAAAACAACTTTACGCTACTTACAATCAAGTTCTAAGTGGGTTGGTGCATCTCATTAACAAATCCCATCGCTGGATCATTAAGTGAAACCTATCATCTTCCCCACCCTCCTCACCTTCCTCACCCTCCTCACCTTCCCTACCTAGCGGCAGCTAGAAGCTAAATACTTAAACACTCAAACACTCCCGCAGCACCCATGCCACCTCCAACGCACATGGTGACGAGTCCATAGCGAATGCGGCGACGCTTCATCTCGTGGAGTAGAGTTGCAGTCAGTTTTGCACCGGTCATACCTAATGGATGTCCGAGCGCGATCGCACCCCCGTTGACATTAGTAATCTCTTCGTTTAGACCTAACTTACGAATCACGGCTAGCGATTGAGCCGCAAACGCTTCATTCAGCTCGATTAAACCAATGTCGTCCAGGGTTAGACCGACCTGTTTGAGCACCTTGGGCACGGCTTCAGCGGGACCAATCCCCATGATTTCGGGGGGAACACCGACAACGGCGAATCCTAACAACCGCCCTAAGGGTTGAACATTTAGTTCATCAACCCTGCGTTTGCTCATGACGACGGTTGCAGCGGCTCCATCCGACATTTGCGAGGAGTTGCCAGCCGTGACGCTGCCCCCGACGCGAAAAACCGCAGGCAATTTGGCTAAGGCTTCCAGGCTAGTATCCGGGCGCGGCCCCTCGTCGTTTTGGAAGATTGTCTCGACCGTTTGCGGCTGGTCGTCGATATAGAGCGTTTCACGTACCGGGATGGGAATGATTTCGTCGTTAAACCGTCCAGCCTGAATCGCAGCCAGGGCGCGATGGTGCGATCGCAGCGCAAATGTATCTTGATCCTGGCGTGAAATCTGGTACTGTTGAGCGACATTCTCTGCCGTCAGTCCCATCGTGCAGTAAGCCTGGGGTGCCTCTGCCAAGAGCGCTGGATTGGGAGCCATCCCATGACCGCCCATTGGAATCAAACTCATCGATTCCGCTCCTCCAGCAACCATCACCTCCGCCTGTCCAGTTGCGATCGCCTGATGGGCCAGCGCGATCGCCTGCAATCCAGATGCACAAAAGCGGTTCACGGTACAACCTGCCACCGAATTCGGCAATCCTGCCCGTTGCGCAATCACCCGTCCCAGGTTGAACCCCTGTTCCGCCTCTGGGAACGCGCAGCCTATGATGATGTCATCAATCTGGTTGGGGTCGAGTTCTTTCACCTGAGCGATCGCCCCTTTCACCGCGATCGCCCCCATATCATCAGGGCGCAGGTTACGAAGGGTGCCACGCGGCGCTTTCCCAACCGCTGTTCGCACACTGCTGACAATGTATGTGTCGTTCATAGTTTAGTTCCTCAACGGCTTCTTCGTCTTCAACATATGCGCGATTCGCTCTTGCGTTTTGGGCTGGCTCAACAGGGGTAAAAAGGTTTCCCGTTCCAGTTGCAGCAGGTAATTTTCGTGTACGAGTGCTGGTGCGGAGAGTTCTCCGCCGGTCATCACGTAGGCCAGGCGATTTGCCAGGTAGCGATCGTACTCGCTGGCAAAGCCACCCTGCTGGAAGACGTAGGCGGCATGATCCAACATGCCTCTGGCAGGGCAGCCCAGCACCATAATCGCGTTTTGTTCAGGAGGTGGTATGTAGCCGATGCGATCGCAATGCAGCACCTCAGCTTTGGCAACGGCGAGACGACGATCGCCATCCATCACAATCCGGGCAGTACAGGGCAGAAATCCGAGATCCTGGGCTTCATCGGCACTGGTTGACACCTTTGCGGTGGCGATCGTTTCAAATGTCGATCGCAAAAACGGCTGAATCTGGCTGGGAGAGTCTGTGGCAGCTCGTTCAGCGACTCGCGCCACGGTGCGCATAATTCCACCGGCACCCGGAATCAGCCCAACTCCAAGCTCAACTAAGCCAATGTAGGTTTCTGCCGCCGCGACCACCTGTGGACAGGCCATCACCAACTCACACCCCCCTCCCAGCACTCGTCCCTGAATCGCCGCCACAATCGGTTTAGGAGCGTAATGAATGCGTTGTAACAACGACTGGAACTGCACGATCAGATTGGCGATCGCGTCAAAATTTCCCGACTGCGCCATCATTCCCATTTCCGCCAGATTGGCACCCCCCGAAAAGTGTGGGCTACTGCTGCCGATCACCAATCCCTTAAAGTCGCGAGTTTCCAACAGATCCAGGACTTCCGCCAACCCCTCCACCACCTTCAAACTCAACGTATTGCCTTTAGATCGAAACTCATACAGCACCACCCCATCCCCCAAATCCAGCAACGCCGCCTCAGCGTTTTGCCAGAGCGTGCGCTGCGGATCGGCTTTGATTGTGATTAAGTCGATTTCGTCCGAGGTTAGAGGTAGTAGTATCGAATTTGAGAAATGTCTGCTACAGAGTCTTTGTCACTGACTCCCCCCCTGCCCCCTTATTAAGGGGGTGCCGGAGGCGGCTTGATTTGTAGCGTGTAAAAGGTGAATAGGTATAGAAGTAGGAGATGCAGAGAAAATATCACCTTCTTTGACTCCCTCATCTCCCCATCTCCCCATCCCCTCATCTCCCCATCTCCTAGCCTCAACCCACTCCGGCACTGAAATACCGCCTGCTTCCATATCTGCCAACACCGTTTCAAATCCGATCGCATTCCAGATTTCAAACGGCCCCAGTTCCCAACCAAATCCCCAGCGCATCGCGCGATCGATATCGGCAGGATTGTCAGCAATTTCGGGAATCCGACGAGCACTGTAACCCAGCAAGTCCAACATCGTTCGGCGGAAAAAGTCTCCAGCACGACCGGGATCCTGGTAGAGTGCCTGCAGGCGATCGCGCAGCTCAGGTAACTTACCAATAGCCTCAATCCCTCCCAACTTCATCGGTTGAGCAGGTTCATAGGCAAGGGTTTCCGGGTTGAGCGACAAAATTTGGCCATCCTGCTTTTTGTAAAACCCCTGACCTGTTTTCGCACCCAATGATTTAGCTGTAACGAGTTTGTGTAACACGTCAGGAACGCGGAACGTTTCCCGACTTTCATCCTGGGAGATTGCCGGATAGAGATTCTTCGCCACATACATCAGTGTATCCAACCCGACTAAATCGGCTGTGCGAAACGTCGCCGATTTGGGGCGACCCACCAGGGCTCCGGTGAGCGTGTCAATCTCTTCAATCGTGTACCCCTGCTCTGTCCACGCCCGCATTCCCAGCATCGTGGCGTACATACCAATCCGATTGGCAATGAAGTTTGGTGTATCTTTCGCAATCACAACGCCTTTACCCAGATGCATTTGAGCAAACCCCTGCATTCGTTCCAAAACATCGGGATCGGTTTGTGTCGTCGGAATCAGTTCCAGCAGTTTGAGATAGCGGGGTGGATTGAAAAAGTGAGTCCCTAAAAACCGTTTGCGGAACGAGTTAGAACGTGCTTGCGCGATCGCATGAATCGGTAATCCACTCGTATTGGTTGAAACGATCGCATCCCCGCGAATAGTCTCTTCCAATCGCTGCATCAACTGTTGTTTGACTTCCAAATTCTCCACGATCGCCTCAATCACCCAATCCACATTAGCGACTCGGTGAAAGTGTTGATCAAAGTTGCCAAGGATCACCCGACGAGCTGTTTTTTCGGTGAAAAAAATCGGTGGTGATTGCTTCAGTGCTTTCTTGAACGATGCCTCAACCAAATCATTTTTGTTGCCCGTTTTGGCTGGCAACTCGAGTAAATGAACCGTCAGTCCAGCATTGGCAAGGTGAGCTGCAATCTGGGTTCCCATGACTCCAGCACCAAGAACAGCGGCTGTTCGGAGTGGCTTAAACATTCTAAAACTCTCCCATTTGGCTAAGGAATTAAAAGTTAAAAGTTAAAAATTAAAAATGGTTGCGATTAAGGATTTCCCATTTTTAATTTTGCATTTTGCATTTTGCATTGTTCTAAGTGGTTAATCGTGGGTTGAGAGATTGAGCGTAAGTCGGGCAGGCGTCTGCAGAAATGTCGAAGTAGGTAGAGTGGGATGGGAGAGAGGGTGAGGAAGATAGGGGAGATAGGGGAGATATTCCTACATTACCTTCCTCACCTCCCTCACCTCCCTTACCTCTCTCACCTCCCGCGCCTCTCCTTGTCTCCGCATCTCGGTATAGGGCATCGATTTCAGTTGCAAAAACTGTGTTGATGTTGGCGCGATTCAATTGTCCTGTGGAAGTCAGTAGCCCATTTTCAACGGTCAACGTGGCGTTGATAATCTGAAACCGTTTCACGATCGCCCAGTACGGTAAATGGCAATTTGCATGATTGACGAGTGCCCGGTAGAGAGTCATGATGCAGGGATGCTTCAACAGTGCCTCACCCGATAAGTTAATTCCAACGGCTAAGGCATAGCTGTGCAGTGCTTCTAGATTTGGAATCAGCAGCATGGCACAGTATTTTCGTTCAGCACCCACGACGATTGCCTGCACCACAAACGGCGATCGGTTTAATTGATCTTCAATCGGTTGCGGAACAATGTATTTCCCGGTTGACAGCTTGAATAGCGCTTTTTTAATTCCAGTAATTCTCAAAAATCCGTCATCAGTAAACGCCCCCAGATCGCCCGTATGTAGCCAGCCTTGTGGATCGATTAAGTCCCGTGTGGCTGCAAGGTTTTTGTAATAGCCTGGAGTCACACACGGCCCGCGAACCAGAATTTCGCTGTCCTGGGCGATCGCCACTTCAGTCCCCGCGATCGGCACTCCCACGGTTCCCGCCCGATTCAAGGAACCGCGATTACAGCACACCACCGCACTGGCTTGAGTGAGACCATAGCCATGCAAAATCGGCACCCCGGCGGCAGCAAATGCATTCACCAACTCGGCTTTGAGTGCGGCACCACCACAAATTAAGTATTTGAGCCGTCCGCCAAACAGCGATCGCCATCTGGAAAGCACCAGCCAATCTGCCAGCTTTAACAGCAGTGCGTATAGTCCATTGGGTTGGTGTCCGAGCTGATAGCGGCTGGCAAGCTGCAACGCCCATTGAAAGATAAGTCGCCCTAGAATGGCTGATTTGCTGCCTTTTTCCAGAATCTTGCTATAAACCTTCTCCAGCAGCAGCGGCACCGTTGTCAGCACCGTTGGCTGAATTTCTTTCAGGTGTTTCATCACCCGATTCGGGGTTGAAAAATAGATGCTGTGCCCATAGTGCATGTGTCCATAGAGCATCGAACGCGCCAGCACATGGTTGAGCGGTAAAAAGGAGAGCACAACTTCCTGGTTGCCGCGCTGCAAACCAGGGATACCCGAAAAGGAGCGATCGCATTGGCTGAGAGATTTTCATGGGTCAGCATGACGCCCTGGAGTTGACCTGTGTCATCAGGAATATAGACAATCGTTGCCAGTTGATCAGGTGCAAGCGATGCCCGGAGTTGCTGGGTGTCTGAAATTTGAGTTTGTCCGCTACTTTCAACCTCCGCCAACGAAACCAGTCGAATGCAGGGTGGAATGGGCGAATCCGGATGGTCTGAGCGGGCTGGATGAAGCAAGGTTGGAATCGTTAAACACGCAGACTCAGGAATTTCTGTGGTGTTCAACGGCAACTTTTCATTGCTTGAGCTGATGGATTGTGTGAGTGTCTGCTGCGATCGCGCCTGCGGCCAATCAGCGGAAACTTCGGCCACAATCGCATACTTTAGAGCTGGCGTATCCCACAGGTACGGCTCAAGTTGTGTCAGTAAATCCAGATTAGAGATAACCAATGCTTTGGCTTCGCTGTGCTGCAGAACGAAAATGATTTGTTCAAGCGTCTGGGTGAGATCGATCGGTACATTAACCAAAGTTGCTAACAAGCAACCCATATCGACGAGGCAGAACTGAACATCGCTGTGCATCAACAAAGCAACGCGATCGCCTCGCTCCAGACCTAAGTTCAAAAGTCCCAGAGCGATCGCTTCTGCAGTTGCTCGAAATGCCTGATTAGACAGTGGTTGCCAGCCAGCGTCTGTGAATTGGTTAAACGCCTGGGTATTGGGAGCGCGATCGCACGCCTGATCGAGAAGTGACGGTAGTGTGTGCCCCAGAACGACCTGTCCGGAGTTCGGGGGAGCCTGGTACGTTTTATCAACCCCTAACATGTTCCTAGTGTGCTCAAGGTGTTTTGATGACGGAGTAGAGACGTAACTAATACGACTCCACAAATCACTCTGTATGGAATTCCCTGGTCTTGAAAACCAACCCATTGCTTCAAGAAAATAGAGAATTCTTCTCCTCACAGTCTATTTTGCAGTGTTTTCTAAAGCAGAAATAACTAAAGATTCAGCAGACACGTTGAAATAATCAGGTCAATTCAACGCATCGAACATCTCTTTTTGATTAACATTCAGCGCAGACTTTGCCGTAGCCAGTAATGCGCTATTTAGTAAGTGCTTTAGAAAGCAGAACATAGAAATATCAAGTGTTTTGGATGCTGACTTCTGATATCTACGTCCTGATCTGCTTTCAGTTTCTCCTTGTTAACTTGACAGTGTCCAACAGCAGGTTGTGCAGTTTAAGACTTTAGCACTGCTATGCCTGACTATCTTTCAATTAGTGAAGCCTCATATGTCAATTAGTTTAACTGATGAGTGAATAAGTTTGTGGGTATTTATACATTTCTTGAACAATGAAGATTGATTTGTTAAGCAGAAATAACGTCATGTTTGACCAAAACCTCGGAGTTTTAAGCAACGATGCGGGTCATGGTGTTCGATTCTTGGTTAAAAACTCCGAGGTTTGCGTAAGTCCTAAAGGGACTACTCGCCAACCCATAGCTCACACAGCGATAACGGATGGCAGGTTGCAGAACCCTCTAAATGTCGCTCTAGCCAGTTGCCAAAATCTGAAAATACCGTCTGGTAATTTAGATCCACATAGAGGTCGTGATAGTGCTCTGGATACTCGTAGTATTCTTTATCAGGAAATGTGACCTGTTGAAAAAACGCTCGGCTTGCCTCTGGCAAAGTAACCTGATCTGCGCCTCCATGTAGAGTCAACAGCGGAACTTTTAAATCAGAGGTATGGGTTTGAATCCAGCTCACCGTTGCAAAAAATTCTGTTGCCAGCCGGGCGCTGCCGTACTCATGTCGCAGCGGATCTAGCAGAAAAGCCTCACAAACACTTGGATCGCGCGAGCAGACATCATTCTTGAGTCCTAACCGCAAGCTAAAGCGGGGAAACACTCGTGAGAGTAGCCGTCCCAAGAGCAGTTTGCAGGGGGAAATGCAAACCCTACCCAACGCCGGTGCAGTTACAATTAACCCCTGCAAATCATCTGGAAACCGCAACGCATAGTCAAGGACGATCGTGCCGCCCAAACTATGTCCCCATAGAAAGCAGGGACACCGCGATCGCTGTTCACGAATCCATTGTAAAAACGCACGCAAATCTCCCCGGAACTCCGTCCAGGTATTGATATGCCCTCGTTGTCCAGGGGAACGTCCATGGCCACGCAAATCAAAGGCATAGACCTCATAGCCTTGCGGAACCAGGTATTGCACAACATGATCAAATAGACCACTATGCCCGCCAAGACCATGTACCACAACAACCACAGCCTGCGTTAGCTCTACAGGATGCCAGCTTTGATAGTAGAGATTGAGTCCTCCAAAGCCCTGGAACGTTCCTTGATTGTGTTTCATGACAATTTTCTCCAAATAGGTTTGTCCTACCGAGTGCCTGTGGAGGTTGACACTTGATAGGTGCATTAAACGATTGACGAGTAAATCTCTATCGCCCTAACCATCAGCACTAAGCAGCGACTAGTGTTGTCAAGCCGCAGGAACCGCTTAGCACAAGACGTTAGTTATCAGAAGTCAATTGTGCATCTAATTAGTAGTATATCTAACGGATTTAGCAGATGGGTACTCCAGAAACCTTGCTTCTAGAGGGCCGATACAGAAATATCTTTTGTTAGATTTTCAATAGCTTGCTGTAAATTTTTCGGTGATGTAGGGGCAGGTTTAGCCAAAAATCTAGCTAAAATACACAGATCGTCTACAAAACTTGCCCCTACAGCGATCGCCCATCACTCTAGCTACCATACTTAACCGTGCAACCATAGGGTTGAGTGGCTGGTGTATCCACTTTTTCCCCCTTCAATACGGAATCTAGAGCCACACTGACATAATTCGTTGCTTTGGCTACATCTGCCTTATTGAAGGAGGAAATGCTGTCGATCGCGCCCATATAGGCCAGCGTGCTATTGGGGGCAACCACAAACATATGCGGGGTTGTACGGGCACTATACAGACGACCAATTTTGCCATCTGCATCCAGCAGAATGGCCGTTGGGGACGCTCCACGGTTTTTGGTAAGCTCATTCGCCTTCTGACCATTCACATGTCCCTGCTGACCTGGAGCGGAGGAAACCACCGATAGCCAGACTACTCCTTTACCCGTTGCTTGTTTTTGCAGCTTTTGCATGTTGCCCGACTCATAGTGCTTGCGGACATAGGGACACTCATGGTTGGTCCATTCCAAAATCACCGTTTTGCCTTTGAAGTTGCTTAATTGATGACGCTTGCCCTTGCTGTCAACGGCTGTAAAGCTGGGTGCTGGTTGACCGACTCGCACCGGTGCTGCAGCCACAGGGGTTGCTAAGGTTGCTTGAGTTGCGCTGGCGGTTTGAGAATGGTTGTCAGATAGATGGGAGGTGTGTTCAGCACTACCAGAACATGCGGCGGCAACCCCTGTTACACCAACAACGACGATTCCCAATAACTGATTTTTCATCATCGAATAATTCAATTTCATGACTCGTTTCTCCACTACGATGACACAGAAACTTTTGCGATCGCCTCCCGCACAATCTCAGGCGTGAGAACCTGAGGCAAGATGAGAGGCTCACCCTGATCCAGACCGTTTGGGTAAAGAAGATACAGCGGTACACCACTGCGTCCAAATTTGCTGAGTGCCTGGGTAATCTCAGCATTTCGATTCGTCCAATCGGCTTTGATCAGCGTCACGCCTTTCTCGTGAAACGCTGCCATTACCGTGGGCTGGCTGAGGGCAACTCGTTCGTTCACCAGACAGGTGATGCACCAGGCGGCCGTGAAGTTAATGAACACGGGTTGACTGGACTGGCGCAGATTGGCTAACTGCTCCACTGTGTAAGGTTCCCATGCGGAGGGTTGATAAGAGGATTGGTTCGTAGATGAACGGTTAGCGGATTCTGCTGACGGTAGAGCCGTGTGAACCAGGGGCGTTAGTGTCAGGACGATCGCGATCGCGGCTAATGCACCCACCAATCCGACCCGTCGCCAGACCGGACGAGCCAATTGAGTTTTTTGATGCAGCCAGGCCGCAAATCCGATCAAGACCATGCCACCCAGCGCGATCGCTAATCCATCGCTGCCAACCTGTTGCGCCAGCACCCAAACTAGCCAGGCGGTGGCAGCGTACATCGGAAAGGCCAACAGTTGCTGAAACGTTTCCATCCATGCCCCTGGCTTGGGCAGCACACGTCGTAGAGCCGGTGTGAAACTGATCAGCAGGTAAGGAAGCGCCAACCCCAATCCGAGGGTCAATAAAATGGCGATCGCACCGGAGCAGACTGCACCAACGCCACACTCACCGCTGTTGCCATAAACGGAGCTGTACACGGCGTTGCCATCACCGTGGCCAACACGCCGGTAAAAAACTCCCCGACATAGCCCGATCGCGTCGCTAACCCCTGCCCCAATCCCATCACTGAGGCTCCAATTGTGAACACCCCAGACAGGCTCAGTCCAACCGCAAACAGGACATCCGCCATCAGCAGCACAAAGACTGGCGATTGGAGCTGAAATCCCCAGCCAATGTGTTGCCCCAACCCGCGTAGAATCAGCAACACGCCTGCGACCAGCGCAAAACTGACCAGCACCCCTGCCGTAAACACCAATCCATGCGATCGCGCTTGTTTTGGACTCTGCTGCGCCTGTTGAGCAATGTTCAATACTTTCAGCGACAGCACCGGAAATACACACGGCATCAAATTGAGAATCATCCCGCCAGCCAACGCCAGCAGCAGCGTTTGCCAGAGGGGAATGCCTGATTGCTGAACATCAGCCGCTGGAGTTGCGTTTGGGGTTGTAGCTTTGGGGGTTGCCTGAATGGTGAAGGATTGAGTCGTCGTCTGCTGGTCAAGCTTCTCCCGTACAACGAGCACGCCATCCACTGTATTCAGCGTTTCCTGATAGCCCCGTTCCACCTTGAGCGTGATCCCATTTGGGTCAACCGTCAGGGTTTGCGGTGCGGCATTTTGAATCACGCCATCCTGGTCGGGGAAAAACTGCACCGCTTCAACTTGTTCTGCCTGTAATCCCGCCGCATCGACCGATAAGGTTAAATTCTGTTCATCCACTAAGAAAGAGGCGTCCCACGGTGACAGTTGCGGGAGTGCCCGACGAGTGCGCGTCAACGCCTCTACCCAGGTTGGATCAACCGCCGGAGGGTGAGCCGCCACAGGTACAGTCAGGGACAGGCTCATCTGTTCTGGAATACATTCCACCTGACACACTAAAATGTCAGCCTGAGCACGCAGGTTGACGGGGCGATCGCTGGACAACTGACTGGCAGGGGTCATTTCAGTCAGCCAGTAAACCTCACCCTCATAGCCAAAGTTCATTAACGGACCGACCGGTATCCGCTCTGGATGCGGAAACGTCAATTCACCCGTTTTGAATCCACTCGGCAGTGTCCATTGAATGATGGGTGCGGCTCCTGAATCACCTGGATTTTTCCAGTAGACGTGCCAGCCTGGGCGAATCTTAAGCTGCAATGCGACCCAAAATGGAGTTCCCGATTGAACCGTCTTAACCTCACTGATCAACTGAGCTTGCAAATTCCCACTTTTAGAAGTTGCCGCCCAACTTGCATCCATCGACAGACAGAGGGCACTCAACATCAGCACGATCGCGATCGCACCCGTTAACCATCGGACTCTGCGAAGTAGGCTAGCGATCGCCCAAATGTTCCAGTTTTGCACCGTCATAGTGAGCTTATGTGATCTATTGCAGAGATAAATCAATCCCTATTGGATGAGGCATAGCCCTCAGAGATAGTTTAACGAGTCGCGTCATAAAGTAGTAATCAGGAATTAAGTGACTTCTGCTATGTCTTACTTTATTGTCGTCTGGACGCTGCTGCTCAACATTTGCGGACTGATTGGAATTGGAGCGTTGAATCTGTTGATTCTGCCACCTTTAAAGTAAAAGAGGTTCAAATTGAACAAAGGCACATCAAATAGGGCTGCCTATTTTTCTCCACAAAACAATGAAGTATGCTGGTCAACCATAATCTCCTACATATTTGAAATTTCTTCTAAGAGGATGTTTTAAAAGTCCTACTGTTTGTAGCAAAGCGTGCAAGATCCCCCTTTTCTTGTATGCCCGAAGGGCTTTAAGCCCCCTTAATAAGGGGGACTTTGAGCCAATCCCCCCCCCTTATTAAGGGGGGCTAGGGGGGATCGCTGAGTGCTTTAACATCACAGACCATACCTTTTCAAACATCCTCTA
>JAAUSG010000016.1 GCA_012034055.1 Leptolyngbyaceae cyanobacterium RU_5_1
TAGGCTGGGACCGGGTATGGACTTACCCCGGATACAAAGTCTGGACGAGCAATTGCAGGCTGCTTATGGATTTGATTTGATTTCAGTATTGTTGGCAGAAGGACGAACCTCACGCCTGGTTTGGGAACTGCGTGAAGAGCGCAACCTGGTACAAGCGATCAGTAGTGGCTTCTCGTTGCAGCGAGATTCGGGGCTGTTCACCATTACAGCATGGCTGGAACCAGAAAACCTGGAGCGCGTGGAGGCAATCATTTGCGATCGCCTCTCCGAATTAGCAGCTATTCCAGCATCAGAAGCAGAACTAGTCCGCTGTAAACGCCTACTTTGCAGCGACTATGCGTTCTCAACCGAAACACCCGGTCAACTGGCAGGACTATATGGCTATTACAGTGTCATTGCTCAACCTGCCGTCGTAACCACCTACCCACAGCGGATTCAGGCAATTCAACCCATTGATATACAACGTCTTGCTTCCCAGTATCTCTCTCCTTATACCTACGCCGTTACGATCGTCAGACCCGTGTAGAAGAGTGAAGAGATGAAGAGATGAAGAGATGAAGAAAGTTCGGGGTAGGGAGAGTCCGTTTCAATCACTTCGTCACCGTTTACCTCGTACCTCGCACCTCTTCGCCCTATAGCGGCTTGAATTTAGGTGAAATACATCCCTTAGCCCCTAGTCCTAACCCCTAGCCCCTATCAAGACCAAAAACGTACCGCACTTAACCAAAAATCGCTATATTACCCACTACCTCTTACCTATAGCTGCCCACGTTTGAAAAGGATTTTTTTGTGACTTCTAATCTAACCGCCTCTCAACAGTCTCAAATTATTCATCGCACCGTTTTGAGCAATGGCATTGTGGTGCTGGTTGCTGAAAATCCAACGGCTGATATTGTTGCTGCTCGAATCTTTATTCGGGCAGGGAATCGGTGGGAGCATCCTCATCAAGCCGGATTGTCTCATCTGGTCTCGGCTGTGTTGACGAAGGGAACGGAAACCCTATCTTCGCTGGAAATTGCAGAGCGTGTGGAGTCGGTGGGAGCGAGCTTAAGCACAGATGCAACAACCGATTATTTCTTGACTAGCTTCAAATCCGTGTCGGCAGATTTTGAAGATATGTTGAAGCTGACCGGGGAATTACTGCGATCGCCCACGTTTCCAGAGCAAGAACTGGAACTGGAGCGGCGGTTGACCCTGCAAGCCATTCGCTCTCAGCAGGAACAGCCGTTCACTGTTGCCTTTGACCAACTGCGACACATCATGTATGGGGTTCACCCCTATGCCCTATCTGGACTGGGAACAGAAGTCACGGTACAGCAACTGGGTCGGGAAGATTTGCAGGCTTATCATCGCACCCATTTTCGCCCCGACAATATCGTCATCAGTGTGTCGGGTCGAGTCCAGCCAGATGCCGCGATCGCCCTGATTGAGCAAGTGTTGGGAGACTGGCAAGCGCCAGACCTTCCGCTGCCAACGCTGCATCTGTTGCCTGTTACGCCCACCCCACTGCGTAAGGCGACTGCTCAAGATACCCAACAGTCCATCATCATGCTAGGCTATTTGGCTCCGCCCGTTGTGGAGGATCAAGCCTCTGCCGGGTCATCCCAACCATTGCCACTGGCTGAAGACTACGCGGTTCTCAAACTGCTCAATACCCATCTTGGCAATGGGCTTTCTAGCCGACTGTTCGTAGAACTCCGAGAAAAGCGGGGACTGGCTTATGAAGTTTCTGCGTTTTACACGACTCGTCTTCATACCGCCCAATTTGTTGCCTATTTAGGAACGGCACCGGAGAATACTGCGATCGCGTTAGACGGGCTACAGACTGAAATCGATCGCTTGAAACACGAACCCCTGACCGATGAAGAATTGCAAGCTGCAAAGAACAAAATTCTAGGACAATATGCCCTGGGTAAGCAGACCAATGCCCAAATTGCTCAAACTTATGGTTGGTACGAAACCCTCGGCTTAGGCATTGAATTTGACACTCACTTTCAGCAGCAGGTAGCATCCACTACAGCAGATTTAGCACAGCATGTTGCTCAAAAATACCTGACTGCATCCTATGTCTCCCTGGTTGGCCCGTTCAATGCGGTTAGTGAGCTGGTTGACAGTCTATAAACCTCTCTTAAGGGTGCACAGATTATACTTGCTCCTACGGAATCAATTTTTGGTAAAGCCCGGAAGATTACTGAATACTCTGATACGCAAAGCGGTTACTCTTGTGTTGGTTACTGGGGGAGTATCTACGAGGCAACCTCAAGCCATTACGACATGAGAGGCACGGTTGATGGATAACGGCTCTATTTATCTAAGCAAGGATAATGATCGAGTAGAGGGTGTGTCCGTAGTCAGTTCGGAAGTTCCCGTCATTTCCCATGAAACAATTATTCCCAGGGATGGCAGGCCGTTTGAGGGTGAAATAAACCCAGACCGCGACCTACCTAAGGAATTGAATGCTGAGACGCCCCAGGTGATTGCAGATCGGTTGCTGAGCCTCGGATGTGCTCAGTATCAGTCCGGCCGATGTGAAGTTGCCCTGGAGTCCTTCAAACAAGCGTATCGGCTCTACCAGGAAGTTCAGGATGAGCAAGGTCAAGGACGGGCTTTGAGTAGCATTGGGCTAGCATTCTATAGCTTGAAACACTACAGCAAGGCAATTGATTATTCTCAGTCGGCGTTAGTGTTCGCGAACCAGATGCATGACCAACATAGTGCTGTCAGGGTTCTGAGCACATTGGGCAATGCCTATCGTCATTTGAAAGACCAGGATAAGGCGATTGAATACCAGCTACAAAGCCTTGCCTTAGCCAAAGAGATTGGGGATTGTCAGGGCGAAATGGCAGCATTGAATAATCTGGGTTTAGTCTACAAAGCCGCTGGCAAGTATGAGCAAGCGATCGCCTACGAAGAGCAAAGTTTAGCCATTGCCCAGTCCGTCCAAGATCAGCAAGTTGAAGAACAGATCCTCAAGAATCTGGGAAATGCTTGCTACGCACTCGGAGATTACGCTAAGGCGATCGGCTATTACAGACAACGCTTGGACCTGGCACGGCAAATTCATAATCGGCGCTTGGAAGCGCAAATTCTGAGAATTCTGGGCAATGCTTACTATGCCTTAGGAGACTACGATCAATCTATTGAGTGCGGTCAGCAACGATTAGCTGTGGCTCGGGAAATCAGTGACCGTCGTGGGGAAGAGCAGGCGCTTGATAGTATGGGCATTGCGTATGATGCTTTGGGAAACTACGCTAAAGCCATTGATTACTACGAACAGCGCCTCTTGATCGCCCGTATGATGCAAGATCTATGGGTTGAAGAGCAAGTTTTGAGTAGTCTCAAAGTCGCTTACTATGCTTTAGGCGATTATGTTAAAGCTGCAGAATACGCCTCCCAACGACAAAACCTAGTCGTCGAATTAGGTAAACGACAAGAAGTAAGGAGCATTCGTGAAGCACCTACGCATGTGCTGAAGCAAGAAGAGTGAGGGTTAGGGGATAGGGGGAAAGAGATCAGAATATGGAGACGATAGGGAGTAAAAAGCCTCAAGTCGGTACCCTTTTATCCTGACACTCCCACCTTTGCCCCTCATCCCCTCATTCTCCCCACTCCTACTGCTTCTTCACCCGTTGCGAGTAGAACGACGCAGCTTCGATGCCTTTGGCGCACTCTTTCGTGAACTCAATCAGGTGGTGGGCGCGAAGTGCGATGCCGATCAGTTGCTCAATTTTGCCCTTTTCTAGAGCAGGTTGGCCATGTCCCAAAACGTTTTGCGGTAGCTGCTGAATACGCCCACCCGCAGGAACAGGTTAGCCATCATCGTCAGTCCGCGACGGATGTTTTCTTTGTTAACCCGCGCCTCGCTCTTGGGCAGTTTAATCCGATTGGGATAGGTGTGTTGACATTGGTAGGCGAAGCGATCGTAGAGGAATTCTGGCTCATAGGCGGTGGTGATGCAGCGTCGCCACATTTCCAGCACCTCTTCGTAGGGCATCAAAAATTCCACGTTAGATTCGCGCCCGTCGTCAAAATTGATTCGTCCTTCGGCTTCTAGTCTGCGCCAGAGGGGCGTTTTGGGCAGTGCATAGAGCAGATTAATGGTGAGCATGGGAATATTGGAGAGGCGGATGAAGTCCAGGATGCGATCGCAGGTCTCTGGCGTATCCGTATCCAAACCAATGATGATTCCAGATACGACTTCCAATCCGTAGCGGTTTAGCGTCTTGATCGCGTCCAAAATCGGCATACTCAGGTTCTGGTCTTTGGAAATGAACTTGAGGGCGTCAGGATCAGGGGTTTCAATGCCGCAGAAGACGGTGCCAAAGTAGGCTTCTCGCATCAGTTCCAGCAGTTTGGGACTTTGGGCCAAGTTCAGCGTTGCTTCGCAGGCAAACTGCACCGGGTAGCCATTCACCTTCTGCCAGTCAACCAGGTGAGGTAACAGCTCAGTCACAGCACGGCGATTGCCGACAAAGTTATCGTCTACAAAATAAATGCCGCCGGGATTGCCGGACTCCATGATCGTGTCCAGCTCGGCTAGCACCTGTTGCGGCGTTTTCAAGCGGGGATTCTGCCCGTAGAGTTCGGGAATGTCGCAGAACTCGCAGCGATAGGGACAGCCACTGGAAAACTGGACGCTGCCAATGAAGTACTGATTCAAATTCAGCAGGTTATAGGCTGGAATCGGAAACTGATCCAGCGGCAACCGGTCTCTGGTCTCGAAGCGGATTTGTTGGGTGGGGCGATCGCGGAAAGTATCCAAATACTCAATCATCTGATCCATGGCGTCGCCCAGTTCCCCCACATGCAGAACGTCGAAATCAGGGTAGTATTCTGGGCAGCCAGATACCGACGGGCCGCCCACCACCGTCAGCTTGCCAGCCTTGTGTGCCAGTTCATTGATTTGGTTAATTCGTGGACGCTGAATGTGCATTCCGCTGGTAATCACCACATCTGCCCACTGGTAGTCCTTGCAGCGTTGCCGGACGAATGTTTTCATCCACAAAACGCACCTCCCATTGTTCCGGTAGATACGCCGCCGCCACCAAAATTCCCTGGGGTGGCATAAACGCTTTCACGCCTCGCATCAATGGATAGGCATGGTGAAAGGTTCCAAACGAGCGGCTGTACTTGGGGAACACACACAAAATCCGCCGCTGGTTGCGGGGCACATAGGTGGTTCTGTGGCAACTGGGGACAGATTGGGGGGTGATGGAACCAAGCAACTGTTCAGGTGAATTAAGCGTCGCTGTCATCTGGATACTATCTCCTCATACCGATTGGTGATTTTAGATTGGTGATTTTAGATTGGTGATTTTAGGCTTCTGGTGAGGTAGCCGAACTGATTGATCCGTAGGGTTTAATCACGTCTTCAACGCAAATTTGGATTTGAATGAGAAACTATTTAATTATGCTGTGATGCTCTTCTACTTTCATCAGGAAACCCGCATCGAAGGGGGCTAAGATAAACGGCAATGCATTTGATTTATTTTCTATTGCGATCGTCCTGGAAGATGGTGGCGATCGCAATTTTCACGGGTTTTTTGAGTGGAGGCAGCAGTGCCAGCCTGATTGCGTTGATTAGCCGTGCGATTAGCCAGGGGATGACGCAATCGCTGGATGCGATCGCGGTCGGCTTTGGTGGACTGGTGTTCCTAGCGCTTACCTCCAGCGTCATCTCTCAGGTGATGCTGGTTCGCCTAGCCCAACAAGCCGTGTTTCAACTCCGCCTTAGCCTCAGCCGTCAGATTCTCTCCTCCGAACTGGCTCACCTGGAAAAGCTGGGTGCCCCGCGCCTGCTAGCTACCCTCACCGACGACGTGCAGGCGGTTTCCGATGCCGTGCGCTTGGTGCCGTTTCTGTGCATCGACATGGCGATCGTCGTTGGCTGCTTGCTATACATCATCTGGCTGTCCTGGAAGGTGTTTGCCCTGGTCTGTCTGCTCACTGTCGTTGCGTTGGGGAGCTGTCGTTGGCTGCTGAAACGAGGGCAGACATGGCTGGCACGGGCACGGGAAGAGCAAGATCAGCTCTTCAAACACTTCCGAACCGTCACCGATGGCACCAAGGAACTAAAGCTGCACTACCAACGCCGCCAAGCCTTTTTGAAAGAAGATTTGCAGACATCTGCCGCCGCCTTTCGTCGCTATAACGTGCGTGGACTGACCCTATTTTCCATGACCTCCAGTTGGGGCAAGCTGATTTTCTTCTTCGCGATCGGCTTTGTGCTGTTTGCCCTCCCCAGGTTGATTACCCTCAGTCCTCAGACGCTAGCAGGATATGTGCTCACCTTCACCTACCTGATGCTGCCCATGGATAACCTCGTCAACTGCCTGCCGATTTTGAGTCGGGCAGCCGTGGCGTTGCGCAAAATTCAGTCCCTGGGAATTTCGCTGGCAAATCGGGCAGAAACCACCACCACACCCGATGCGATTCGCCAGCAGTGGCAAGAATTGCGGCTGAAGCAGGTTACCCATACCTACCAGACGGAGCAAGAAGATACCTCCTTTGTCGTCGGTCCGATCGACCTGACGCTGCGTCCGGGCGAACTGGTCTTCATTGTGGGCGGTAACGGCAGCGGTAAATCCACGTTGGCAAAGCTGCTCACCGGGCTTTACATCCCAGAAATGGGACAGATTTCCTTTGATGGCGTCCCGATTAGCGCTCAAAACCGCGAGTGGTATCGCCAACACTTTGCGGTTGTGTTTGCGGACTTTTATCTGTTCGATCGCCTGCTTGGACTCGATCGCTCTGACCTGGATACCGAAGCCCAGGAATACCTGCGCCGATTGCAGCTCGATCATAAAGTCACCGTCCACAACGGCAAACTCTCCACCACATCCCTCTCTCAAGGACAGCGCAAACGCCTTACCCTGCTCACCGCTTATCTAGAAAACCGCCCCATTTTCCTGTTTGACGAGTGGGCTGCTGACCAGGATCCCGTATTCAAAGAGGTGTTCTATACCACACTACTACCGCAACTGCGTGACCAGGGCAGAACGATCCTCTGCATCAGCCACGACGACCACTATTTCCGCTTAGCCGATCGCATCATCAAACTCGACTACGGAAAAATTGAATACGATAAACGCAAGAATTAAAAATTAAAAATGTTTTTAGCAACCGCTTCTCATTTTTAATTTTGCATTTTTAATTTTGCATTGTTCAACTGAAAAGGTAGGTTCAGATTATGAAGGCGATCGTTGAAATTAGCGAAGACGGGACATTCCATCTGCCCCCTGAAATCCTGGCTGCCATTAAACCCAACAAGCGCTTTGTCGTCGAAGTTAGCCAGGAAAAACTCGTTCTGCATCCAGAAGATCAAACCCAACCCCTCCCCTTCTGGGCAACCGCTACTCCCGAAGAACGAGCTGAACGTTTAATGCAGTGGGCACAGAGTCACAAAGATGGACCAAATCTACCCGATGAGGCTTTACGTCGAGAGAACATGTACGATTGATGGCCAGTTATCTTTTGGATACCAACATCCTGCTGCGCATGAGCGACAGTAATTCTCCCGTTCACCTGCTTGCAAGCAGAGCATCTGCAAAACTTGTTCAACAGAGACATCAAGTTCACATTACAAGTCAAAACATTATTGAATTCTGGGCAGTTGCCACTCGTCCGGTTACAGTCAACGGTTTGGGATGGAGTCATCAACAGACACGTATAGAGGTAGAGCAACTACTGAGTCAATTCCAATTGCTTCAGGAAACCCCGCAAATATTTACTTACTGGTTGGATTACGTGATTGCCAACAATATCATAGGCAAGCGAGTTCACGATGCAAGGTTAGTTGCCGTTATGCTGACTCATGGAATAACCCATTTACTGACATTCAATACTGATGATTTTGCAGCAACCGAAGGGATTGCGATCGTCCACCCTCAAACTGTGATGGAATCTGAATAAGAAAAAACGCTTGTGAATGCGATGATTACTATTTTGGAAATTGTATTAGTCGTTTTAATTGCTGGCGGAATTGCCTTCTACCTCGCTTGTGCGTTTTTTACTCACCGATTTTTTGCTGATACAGAGTGGAAACAGGTGACAGGGAATAGGGAACAGGGGATAGAGGATAGTCCCTCGATCTCTCCCTCCTTCATCCTCCCTCCTTCATCCTCCGTCCTCTCCCCCTCTCCCCCCTCCTCCGTCTCCATCCTCGCCCCTGTCTGCGGCCTAGACGCTGGCGCTTGGGAAAACTGGTCATCCCTTTGTACTCAGAATTATCCAGATTACGAGGTACTGTTTGGTGTGGTCGATCCGAATGATCTGGCCGTGCCTGTGTTGAAAGAATTGGCGATCGCGTTTCCCAACAAAGTCCGACTGTTTGTAGGACTAGAGCCACGCGGAATTAACCACAAAGACAGCAGCCTCAGCTATTTGCTAGAAGATGCGAAACATGATCTGATCATCTTTGTGGACAGCGATATTCGGGTGCCGTCAGACTACATTCACACAGTCACAGCTCCGCTTGCCGATAAAACGGTGGGCATGGTGACGTGTGCGTACATTGGCTACACCCCCCAATCTCTGGGAGCGGCGATCGCGTCCTTTGGGCGGTGCTTCGATTTCATTCCCAGTTTGCTGATTGCACGAGCGATCGATGGCGGCTTGAAGTGTGCGGTAGGCACAACGATCGCCACCCGTCGAGAGGCACTCATCAACTATGGCGGACTGCACCTGAACCGAATTGGTTCCGACTACAACATTGGCAAACGCGCAGCCCAAGCAGGCTATCGGGTTGAACTGTCTCGCTATGTGCTCGAGTCGAACACTGGAACTGAAGGCATTAGCGATGTGTTTCAACGAGAACTGCGCTGGTCTCGCACGATTCGCTTCAATCGCGGCCCGCAGTATTACACGATGGTGTTTTGCTTCGGCTGGATTTACGGCATTCCGTTGCTGCTGCTGTCAGGTTTTGCAGGCTGGGCGATCGCACTCACTACTACAACCCTTCTCATCCGCTACCTGCAAGTATTAGTTTCAATCAGCAGCCTGAAGTGTTCCAAATTAATTCACTGGCTCTGGGCATTGCCATTGCGAGATGTGCTCAGTTTTGTAATTTGGGCGATCGGTGGCTATGGACAAAGTGTGTACTGGCGCGGACGACGGCTACGGGTAAAGGGGGATGGATTGATCAGTCAATGGGATGCGTAATCTGAATTTGAGATTGCAGACTTAAGATTAGCGTAAAAATCTATGCCTCAAAGCTACGCGCCAGCTTTTCGGCGTCTTCCCGTGGACGCTGATCGAGTCGTAGATTTAGCCGCTTTTTCATGCGAAGACTTTGCAGGCGCAGATTCCTTTGCGGCCGTTGTGCGTCGTCGAGTAGCCGTTTGTTGTACAGTTGCCTCACTCCCCGTTTTCTTAGCAGCCGTTTTCCGTCCTCCAGGCTTCGCAGGAGCCTCTGCTACCTCTGCAGCCTTTTCACGAGTTGACTCAGATCGTGATGCTTTGCCAGGTAATGTATCGGTCTTTGCCGCAACAGGCTCAGGTGCTTGAACAGATGGTTCTGCAGCAACCACTTTATCTGCTTTGGTTCTTCCACCTTTGCGAGTTCCAGTCTTTGCATTAGGGTCTTTGGGCTTTCGGCGGCCAGACGGCACATAGTTCTTCAGTGTAAAGGCACTGATTCTGATCCCTTTTTCAGACAATAGCGCTGCTAACTCTTGGTATGTATATCCTTTAGCAAGTGCCGCTCTGATAGGATCCTGGAGTTGCCCGATCGCTTCTTTTAGCGACAAATCTTCTTTAGGCTTCTCTGGCAACGCTTGTAGAAAAGTGCTCGTATGCTCGATCGCCGCCTGCTTAACCACTGACGCTTTGGGTCGCTTAGTTGCTGCTGTTGCCATTTCTATCACCATCAATTCAAGTTGTATTTCATAAATTCTATTCCTAGATTCTCAAACTGATACAACTTTCCAACGGATTGCCACGAAACGATAAAACTAAAAACAATTGCTCTTTTGGAAATCGTTGAGGAGCAACGTTTTAGCAAACGCACTTGCATGTACTAATCACAGACATGTAAATCTCCGCTGCGATTGTCCTACCTGCCTTAAAGCTGGTTCTAACTCAGTTTATGTTGACCTATTAACCTGGCAACAAAAGACCTGGCATTACCGTAGGGTGCTGTATAGGCTTCGCCATTCAAGAAAAGCGATAGCGTAACGCACCGCAGCAAGGATAATTGGTGCGTTACGGCGTTGCCTAATACACCCTACGCAATCACTCAGTTTATGTTGACCTAGCATAGGGGCGTAGCATTGGGTGAAAAATTCCTGACTTAACCCGAAAATTCTTGCCCAAATGCTACGTCCCTACTTGATCCGTATGCAGTACTTGAATTCCCTCAACCCACAACTCGATTGTTTTAACGAATTAGCTAGCCCGCAGTAGATAAGAGAACGTTGTCATCCTCCAGATAGGAGGGAGCTACCCTCATCCAGACGGATTAGTTTGTCTTCATTCTGGTTGATTAAATCCGCTTTTATTTGCATTTGCTTTAAGGGGGCATGTCAGAAGAGATTTTGCCCAATCCCCCTTGAATTAGGCTCTTCAGATGAAGCTGCCCGTTAAACTACTGAACACTTGAAAATATTGTTTTGATTAGGCGTCCGTAAAAGACTGGTCTGTCTAAAGGAAAAGAATTACTTTCGGAATAACAACAGGGTGAGGAGTGATAAATATGACACTCGTTGTTCAGTCAATCCCTCTTGAATATACGGACAGGGAAACATCAATTCACTGAGAAAAGCAGGAAAGAAAACATGACTACTCTCTTCAAAAAAACGGCAATTGCGATCGCGATCGCGCTGGTGGGCACCGTCTCCATCGACTCAAATCCTGCTTTTTCTAAGCAGCCACCACCACCCAAATGTAGGTCCGCAACTTGCTACTAACGAACTTCTTTTAGAGGTCATTCCCGTTGGGAAACTCCAATTTTTGGACTGAAAATCAGACATGACTTTGTGCAAGGAACTTCATCAGGGACTTACGGGTATCTTTGCTTGGCTTGAGCGCTTGAAATACGAGAATTAAAGGGTGAGGCGACTTCAGAGCAAGTGTGGCTCACTTGTTCTTACCCTCACCCTTTGCCTTTCACCCACTACCCTTTTTCGGGGTTTGGCAACTCCTCAAGCCTACTGTAGTGGACTACCAGGTTCGACCAATCACCTGCGATCGCCAGACTGAAAATGACTCTTTTGATGGACTGTAGCTCAATTGGGTAGAGCACCGCCTGATAATGGCGGACGCTGCGGGTTCGACTCCCGTCAGTTCTATAGCACCCATTAATCCTCAAGTGTTCTGTTCAATTAGCGGTTATTTAGGGAATCCTACTGCTGTGGCTCACACATTGAACAGTTCTAATTCTGTAGAATCCCTATTGTAGTTGTCTATAAAGGTAAGACAACCGTTCCTTTGCTAAGCTCCCTGTTTTACTCTGTTGAAATTGAAAATTTCTTCCGAAAGTCCTGGCTTTCGAGCTTGTTTAGACGCTTACAAAAAGGTTTGTCCTCAGTGGGAAACATTAATCGAGGGTTGCAAAAAGTGGGTTTACTGCATAATCAACCTAAACGAAATCAGCAAACAACGATAGGGCATGCTGATCAAAATCAGCGCACGTTTGTTGGTCTGCGACTAAAGCTATTGCTTGGTTTCAGCATGGTATTTAGCGTTGTTTTTGCTGGAGCGTTCTACTGGTTCTATACATTTACAACCGAAAAGGCTGTCTCTCGACTGAGAGCAGAAATGAAATCTACCTTAGCTGGCGCAGCTAAAGGGATAAATGTAACCGAATTAATGGCTCTCTATACCACTGGAAAACGGAATTCAGCCGGTTTTTCAGACGATCCTCGGTTTCGGCATCAGTTAGCCTGGTTTGAAACCGTTCACAGTATAAGACCGCAGGCATGGCTCTACACTTACACGGTTGGAAACGCAAAAAACAATCGACGAATTGGTAAGTCGGCGGTTGCTCCCAATCAGTTAGAAATCATTTATCTGGTCGATCTTTGGGCAAACTACAATCCAGCCAAGTCGGTTCGGTTTCTTGAAGCAGGTGTCCCAGCCGCAGTAACCTATCAGGTTGTTAAGCAAGGAGCGATCGTCGAAGCACCAGATATTTACAAAGATAAGTGGGGAACCTGGCTCTCTGCCTTTGCTCCGCTTAAAGATGCGAGTGGTAAGGTTGTCGCCGTTCTAGGCATTGATGTTCAGGCGGACTACGTGCTCAGCGTGCAGAAGGCAATCCGCGACAAGGTCTGGATTTCCTTTATCTCAACCTATGCCGTTCTATTTATCCTGGTTTATATCGTCTCAGGGGTTCTAACCAGGCATCTGACTGAGTTAACTGAATCGGCTGAACTGATTGCTACAGGGCACTATGACCAGACGTTGTCGTTTGCGCATCAGCGTTGGTTTCCAGATGAAATGAATACGCTGGCCCAAGTATTTGAGGTGATGATTGATAGTATTCGCACCCGTGAGTGCTTAATTCGGGAAGGCAAACAGGCAGAAGACGAAATGCGCCGTGCTTTACAAGAAGAAAAAGAACTCAACGAACTTAAATCCCGCTTTGTTTCGATGGCGTCCCATGAGTTTCGTACCCCGCTAACGGCGATCAGAACCGCGATCGAGATTCTGGAGCGTTTTGGTGATGCAGCGAGTGAGGAGAAGAAGCGTGAATATTTTCAGCGCATTCGGACCGCACTTCAGAACATTAATCAGCTGATGGAAGATGTTTTGACGATTGGTAAAGCGGAAGCAGGAAAACCAGAATTCCATCCGACCTGGCTGGATCTAGAGGAATTTTGCCATGAAATTCTTGAGGAAATTCGGCTGGGAGTTGGCACCAATCACGTCATCACGTTTATCAATCAAGGAGATTGTCAGCAGGCGTGTCTTGACCCAAGACTTCTGAGATCAATCCTGATTAACTTACTATCCAATGCGATCAAATATTCACCCCGAGGCAGTGCAGTCAGATTTGAGCTTGCCTGTCTTGATCAAGCGATCGAATTTGAAATTCAAGACCAGGGCATTGGGATTCCTTTAGAAGATCAATCCATGCTATTCGCGTTATTTCACCGGGCCAGGAATACAGATACGGTTCGAGGTACGGGATTGGGATTGGCGATCGTGAAACAATGCGTAGAACTGCATCAAGGTCAAATCACATTTACAAGTCAGGAGAATGTCGGGACAACGTTCCATGTGCAGCTTCCGCTGAGTTCAGAGGAACCGCGATTGGAGGAATAAGTGCGAAGTGCGAAGTGGGAAGTGCGAAGTGGGAAGTGCGAAGTGGGAAGTGCGAAGTGTATGATGTACCCCGAAAACTGGACAGAGGAATAAGATAGAGTCGCTGCCAATAGACCTGGTAATAGTACGGAGATAGGAAGACTATGCAGCGCAAACACCACAGTGCCGAATTCAAAGCCAAAGTTGCGCTTGAGGCAATTAAAGGACTCAAGACAATCAACGAATTGTCCAGTGAGTATGGGGTACATTCCACTCAAATTAACCAGTGGAAAAAACAAGCACTCGACGAATTTCCTGGAATTTTTTCATCGCGGCGTTCTCAAAATCAGAAGGAACAGGAGAATTTAACAGCAAGTTTGTATCAACAAATTGGGCAACTCAAAGTGGAGTTGGACTGGTTGAAAAAAAATCTGGACAACTCGATCGCAGATCAACGAGGGTTGGTTGAACCAGAACATGCAGACATTAGTGTGTCTCGCCAGTGTGAACTTTTGGATTTAGCCCGCTCAACGTTGTACTACAAACCCGTTGCCGTAGACCCCTACGAGTTACATCTGATGAATCTGATTGACCAACAATACACCGCGACTCCGTTTTATGGCATTCGCCGCATGAGTGCTTGGTTGAAAAATCAAGGAGAACGGGTCAATCATAAACGGGTTGCCCGCTTAATGCGACAAATGGGGATTGAGGCAATTTATCCCCGTCCCCACACCAGTCGTCCAGCTGATAACGTTCGTCGCTATCCTTATTTGCTCAAGGGATTGGTGATTGACGCCCCGAATTTAGTTTGGAGTACCGACATCAGTGTGCCGCAACAGCGGCGTGAGAGATGGGAGAAGACCTCCCGCAATCGGCTTACAGGAGCAGATTACAAACCACCATAAGCGGCTTTGGTGAATAGTCAAGGTCGTGAGCGTTATGGAAAAGGCATCGACAAGATGTCAGGTGTAGATCAAGAAGACGAACACAAGTGAACCACTGCACAAGTGTCGAAAGTACTAGATGGTGTCAAAACTGGGGAGGTGATGTTGCCGCAGGACAAGTGGCGGGAACCTGGTTACTGGTCAAACGGCACCCGGCATAGAGGTGGCGTGAGCTGGTCTGGGCTTTCACGTTGAATTGCGGGAACCTGAGGAGATGATGACAAGAGAACGGCACAAGCAGAGACCCTGCGAGGCTAATAGTATCGAAGCATCCCTCAGGGACGGACAAGCTCGTAGTAGTGATGAAGCCACTGTAATGGTGGCAGAGCGAAGGGGCTTGGTCACTTGGTTGCAACTGTTCGACCAACTGAACAACAGGAGGAGTCAATGAGTGCAACAAAACCGTTTGAAATACCCAAAACAGAGGTATGGCAAGCCTATTTGGAAGTCAAATCGAAAGGAGGTGCAGCGGGAGTTGATGAACAATCATTGGAGGCGTTCGAGCAAGACCTGAAAGGGAATCTCTATTGCATCTGGAACCGCATGAGTTCAGGAACCTACTTTCCACCCCCAGTGAAAACCGTGCTAATCCCGAAGAAAAGCGGTGGTACGAGAGTCCTGGGAGTGCCTACCGTGGGCGATAGAATCGCTCAAACGGTGGTGAAGCCGGTGCTTGAGCCGATAGTGGAACCAGTGTTTGACGAAGATTCCTACGGGTACAGACCAGGACGTTCAGCCCATGATGCCATTGCCGTCACGCGCAAGCGTTGCTGGCAGTATGACTGGGTTGTCGAGTGCGACATCCGGGGACTCTTTGACAACATCAATCACGACCTGCTGATGAAAGCCCTGAGGCATCATTGTCAGAGTCGGTGGGTGCTGTTGTATGTAGAGCGTTGGTTGAAGGCACCTCGGCAAGAACCCGATGGTACACGGAGCGAACGAAACCAAGGAACCCCACAGGGGGTGTTGTGAGTCCGATACTGGCAAATCTGTTTCTGCACTACGCCTTTGATGCATGGGTCAGAAGAGAAATGCCGAGAGTTCCGTTCTGCCGTTATGCGGATGATGGACTGCTGCATTGTCGCAGTCGTCGTCAAGCCGAATACGTGATGGCACAACTCATCGAGCGATTTCGAGAGTGTGGTTTGGAGATCAATCCAGACAAGTCAACCATCGTTTATTGCAAGGACAGGAATCGGCGGGAAGCGCATGAGGAAGTCAGCTTTGATTTGATCGGCTTTACGTTTCGACCTCGGCGCTGTGTAGACCGAGGGGGCAACGTTCATCCCAACTTTCTGCCCGCAATGAGTCAAGCCGCCAGGAAGGGAATCAACCGGACAGTTCGGAGCTGGCATCTCCAACTTCAGAACGACAAAACCCTGGAGGATCTCTCCAGAATGTTCAATCCCATTCTGCGGGGTTGGCTCAACTACTAGGGGCGCTTCTACCCCTCAGAACTCCGTCAAATTTGGCGCAATGTGAATAGGTATTGAGTGCGGTGGGTTCGGAGAAAGTTCAAACGATTCTCCAACCATAAGCGACGTGCAAAGCAGTATTTAGACCGCTTTGCACGAGCGAACTCGCACCTTTTCGTACCCTGGGAACTGGGAGTATTTCCGAGTGGTTTGAGTGATAGGAGCCGGATGAGCTGAGAGGTTCACGTCCGGTTCTCGGAGGGACTGGGGGTGAAACTCCCCCGGTCTACTCAACCCTATCTGCGGCTTCCCGGTGGATTCATCTCCTTAGTCGCGGTGATGGATTGGTTCAGTCGATATGTGTTGTCTTGGGAGGTGTCTAACACAATGGATGTTCATTTCTGCTTGAGTGCTTTAGAGGCAGCATTCCGGCAGGGGCAACCCCAGATTCTCAACTCTGATCAAGGTTCCCAGTTTACCAGCGAGGCATTTACGAGCTACTTGGAAAAGCAGAGTATTCAGATTTCTCAAGATGGAAAGGGACGAGCATTTGACCACATTTTCGTTGAACGCTTGTGGCGAAGTGTAAAATATGAGGAGGTCTACATCAAGGATTATTCAACGGTCGCTGCTGCCGTTCAAAGTTTGGGGAAATACTTTGAGTTTTACAATCACCAGCGGTTACATCAAGCGTTAAATTATCAAGTTCCAGCCGCTGTTCATTTCCGTAAGTGAGGTGGTCAAGATGTAGTAAAACAAACAAGATAAGAACAAATCAACTCTAGCGAGATTCTATCTTAAAGTTTTACGAAAATTGTCTAGATGATGGGGTACACCTCAGTGCGAAGTGGGAAGTGCGAGGTATAAAATGCGAAGTAACGATGTAGTCTGTGGGACTTTTCATTTCTAAGTCTTTCTGGGAATATCTTTAGCACCTGTGCATACGGCAACACGATGGCTAAAGCGAAAGAAACGGCACCCAAGATTAATCTGGCGGACTCTCACTATTACTTCAGTCGAGAGTTAAGTTGGCTGGAGTTTAATCGTCGAGTCCTACACGAGGCGCTGGATACTCGCACTCCGCTGTTGGAGCGGTTGAAGTTTACGGCGATCTTTAGCGCCAATCTGGATGAATTTTTTATGGTGCGGGTTGCGACGCTGAAGGAGCAGGTCGAGGCTGAGGTGAATCAACCCACACCCGATGGCCGCATCCCCCAACAGCAATTGGAGGAAATCAGCAAGCGTCTGCATCCAATGGTGACTCAACAGCATCAGTTGTTTGAGCGGGAGCTGCGATCGCACTTAGCCGAACATAGCGTTTATCTACTGAACTACATTGACCTGAGTAAGGAGCAGCGTCTTCACCTGCAGCATTACTTTGAGGAACATGTCTTCCCAATTTTGACGCCATTGGCGATCGATCCCAGTCATCCGTTCCCGCATATGTCGAATCTGAGCTTGAACTTAGCGGTGAGTGTGAAAGATCCGGTGACGGGCAAGGAGCACTTTGCCAGAGTCAAAGTCCCCAACAGTCTGCCGCGATTTGTAGTGTTGCCTGAAGCATTACGCCAACACAATGGCAAGTCGGCTGTGTGGACGGGTGTGCCGTTGGAACAAGTGCTTGCGCACAATCTAGAGGCACTGTTTCCAGGCATGGCGGTTCAGGAATATAGCTTCTTCCGGATTACACGGGATGCGGATTTAGAAGTGCAGGAGTACGAAGCAGATGATTTGTTGCTGGCGATCGAGCAAGAACTACGCAAACGCCGTTTAGGTGGCTCTGCGGTCCGGTTGGAATTGCAAGCCTCAATGCCTGAATCGCTGCGAACTCCGTTGGTTGAAGAGTTTGAACTGACCGACAACGATGTTTATGAAGTCGAAGGGCTGCTGAATCTCAAGGATTTATTTTCATTCCTATCGTTGCCGTTGTCTGAATTGAAAGATCCTCCTTGGACACCCGTGATCCCAGCCCGTTTGAAGCGGGTCAACAAATACAACACCGAAGAAACCTTCCAAAACCATGAAGCCGTTGAAAATATCTTCTCCGTTATCCGTGAGGGAGATTTGCTGGTTCATCATCCCTATGAGTCGTTTACGTCCTCCGTTCAACGGTTCATTACCCAAGCCGCACACGACCCAAAAGTCTTGGCAATTAAGATGACACTGTATCGCACGTCAGGTGACTCACCTATTGTCAGAGCACTGATTACAGCCGCCGAAAACGGCAAACAGGTGGGTGTGCTGATTGAGCTAAAAGCCCGGTTTGACGAAGCCAACAATATCACCTGGGCACGCCGACTAGAAGCTGCTGGAATCAACGTAGTGTATGGGGTCGTGGGGCTGAAAACGCATACCAAAATTGTGCTGGTAGTGCGACAGGAGGAGGGACATCTGCGTCGCTATGTTCACATTGGCACAGGGAACTACAATCCCAAGACGGCTGGACTTTACACAGATCTGGGCTTACTGAGTTGCCGTGACGAATTGGGAGCTGATTTAACGGATTTGTTCAATTACTTAACGGGCTATTCGCGGCAACAATCGTACCGCAAGCTGCTGGTTGCGCCAGTGAATTTGCGCGATCGCATGATCGCTCTGATTCGCCGCGAGATTGAACACGTCCGCAACGGCAACCCCGGTCAAATTACCGCCAAAATGAATGCCCTCGTTGATCCAGCCGTAATCAGGACGCTCTATGAAGCGTCACAGGCGGGTGTACAAATCGATTTGATCGTGCGCGGGATGTGCTGCCTGCGTCCCGGACTACCAGATGTTAGCGAGACGATTCGCGTGATTAGCATCGTTGGACGCTATCTGGAACACTCGCGCATCTTCTGTTTCCACAACAAGGGGCAGGAAGAACTGTTCATTGGCAGCGCCGATTGGATGACCCGCAACCTCGATCGCCGAGTGGAAGCCGTGACGCCCGTTGAAGACCCCAAACTAATCAGCGAATTGAAAGCCATTCTAGATATTTCATTAGCCGATAATCGTCAAGCCTGGGAGCTGCAGTCAGATGGTCAATACATTCAGCGCCATCCGGCTGAAGGAGAACGCGATCGCAGTGCTCAGAACATTCTCATGGAACGTGCTCTAGAGGCGGCGGAGAGGGATTGAGTGGATGGTGGATGGTGGATAGTAACGAAGTAGACGAACTAGAAACTGTCCATTTTGAACAAAGCGACTGTGCTCCTCTCGACTTACACTTTCTAACGATTGTATAGTGCTTCTACCGCCACATGAATTTATAATCCACCCCACCTCCCCACTTCCTACTCCCCACTCCCCGCCCTAACCGGGATATATCGCACACAATAGAGAATTGCTTGCAAAGGGTGCTCCACCAAATTGATAAACCACGCCCAACGGTTCGTTGAGCGCTTTTGGAGGAGTTGCAGATGCCTATCATTACGGTCACCAATGCTAATGACAATGGAGCAGGATCGCTGAGAGACGCGATCGCGGCCGCCAAATCCGGTGACACTATTCAGTTTTCGTCCTCGCTTGCTAATCAAACGATTCGGTTAACCAGCGGTCAGCTTAATATTGCCGATGGCAAAAACTTGACGATTGATGGCTCCGGAGCGGCTGGATTAACAATTAGCGGCAACAACAGCTCACGTATTTTCTATGTCAACTCAACGTTCGTGAGTTTGACGCAGTTCACAGTCAAAAACCTCACCCTGTCTTCTGCCTCCACAGCCGAGCCGGGCGGCGCGGTGTATTCCACAGACCAGGCTCAACTGAGCTTTGACGGTGTTACCTTCAGCAATAACGTTGCCAACAAGGGCGGAGCTTCCGTGTTTACCAACCGTGGCAGTGTTTCAGTCAACAACAGCCAATTCCTGAACAACCAGGCGACGGCTGGCAACGATGAGCGCGGATCTGCCGGAATTACGGCTGTAGACGCCACTGAGGTGACGGTGCGCGATAGCCTGTTCTTTGGCAACAAGGGAATTAATGGTGCGGCAATTAACACGCTCAACACTAAGCTGACCGTTCAGGACTGCCAGTTCCTCAACAACGATGTATCAGCCGCAACGGTCGCCACTAACGATCCGAATGGCAACAATTTTCTGCGCGGTTATGGAGGGGCAATCTTCACCGATCGCGCCAAAGATTCTGCCACGATCCAGAACTGCGTGTTTGATGGCAATATTGCCAAATCGGCTGGCGGAGCGTGCTACCTGTTCAACGATCCCGAAGATGTCGTCACCATTTCCAACACCAGTTTCCGCAACAACAAAGCCACGGGAATGCCCAATGGTGAGGGGGGCAACGGCGGTGGAGTGGAGCATCAGCGCAACTCATTGGGCACTGGCTCCTTAAGCCTCACGAATGTGTCCTTTGTAGGCAACGAAGCCGCCGGACAGGGCGGTGGGATGCGCGAACGGAACGCAAACACATCGATTACGAATACCACGTTTGCCCAGAACCGGGTGTTTGGCAGCGATTTCGTCAACAACGGGGGCGGCATTGTGTTCAGCGGCACCAGCACAGCAAATATTCTCAACTCGACGCTGGCGTACAACCGGGCTGGCTGGGTTGGTGGCGGCATTTCTGCCGAAGATGGCGTTCAGGTCAACCTCAAGAACACGATTTTCTCCAAAAACACAGCAGACAATGGCGGCAATCCCTGGAACGTGGGGCAACACTCTAGTCGTCCGTTTAATGACCAGGGTGGAAACTTCCAGTGGTTGGCGGGCGCGGACAGCAGCGATAACGTAACGGACAAAGTCACGATCGCCGATACCAAACTGGGCGAGTTGCAACAGGTTGGCAATCTCTGGGTCTATCCCCTACTGCCAGGTTCTCCGGCGATCGATGCCGCCGTTGCGGGTGCTCCTACAACCGATGAGCGCGGTGCAGCGCGGGTGGGTGCAGCGGATAGTGGAGCCTATGAATTTGGTGCCAGCAATCCAAACCCCAATTCAGTCTCTGTTTTAATCAACGATGTTTCCCTTACCGAAGGAAACAGTGGCACTCAAAACGCCGTGTTCACTGTCAATCTATCCTCAACGAGCAATCAAACGGTGAGTGTGGACTATGCAACGGCGAATGGAACCGCGATCGCAGATTCCGACTACACAGCTCGTTCTGAAACGCTAACATTCAAACCCAGTGAAACCAGCAAAAAAATCAATATTCCAATCATCGGTAACACCATAGTTGAACCAAACGAGACTTTCATTGTCAACTTGAGTCGCCCCAGCAACGCCACCATTCAAGACAGTCGAGGATTGGGCATGATCCGCAATGATGATGTAGCCTCTCGTCCAACTCCCAATTCAACAATTTCAGCCGGAGGACTCAGTACTGCAGGCAGTTCTATCCTCAATCCGGCATCCTTACCAACCAACACCCCACTCTCAATTGGAGGAACGAACAGCGCCAATACAGGGTTGACGGCTCCATCTCTGAACACGCTTGTAAGCTAATCGTCAAGGAATCAAGGGAGTCAAGAATCAACCAGTAGAGACGCGAAGCTTCGGGTCTCTACGATGGTTTCTCAAGTCCAATCGGAATTAAGCCGTTACAAAGATGTCGTTGTGGGTTAAGGACAAGCCAGTTGATAGATTGGCAATCTGAATTTGACTACCGGCTCCAATACCGTCGATGTCGAAAAACAAGGCTCCAGTGGATTGATTGTAGATGAAGCGATCGCTGTCATCACTGGCGGCTGAACCGGTAAAAAACTGTTCTACCGTAATCACAGCTCCAGCAAACAGCCCACCCCCAAATCCAGTCAGAGAAACCTGGAGTGTGTCATCTGTAACCGAGAAGTCAAGGATCGTATCAATACCGTCGGCTGTAGAACTGAAGATGAAGGAGTCATTACCCAATCCACCGGTTAGGGTGTCCGTTCCAGAACCGCCCACCAGAGAATCAGCGTCTTTTCCACCGTTCAGCAAGTCATTGCCAGTCCCCCCATAGATCTCGTCATTGCCATCGCCCCCCTCCAGGCTGTCGTTACCATCACCCCCCTCCAGGCGATCGCTGCCGTCGCCCCCATAGACAGTATCATTACCAGCCCAGCCCTCTAATAAGTCGTCGTCACCCTCGCCATAGAGAACATCATTGCCATTGCCCCCATAAAGACTGTCGTTGCCGCTTAGCCCGTTCAGCCAATCATTGCCGTCATTGCCTGTCAGGGTATTGTTGGCGCTATTGCCGGTGATGGTGTCGTTACCTGAACCACCCTGGGCATTTTCGAGGGTGACGTTGAACGCGATCGCCAAATTGTTGTTGGCTCTGGTGCTGCTGCCATTAGACGTTGGCCCAATCGAACTGAAGGAACCAGGATTTAGATCGATCGCGGCATCCAGGGTTTGATTGACAGCACTGATGGTGTCGATGCCGCCAGCATCCCAAATTGCCTGAACGAAGGCGTTGCCCGTTGTCCAGGAATAGGTATCATTCCCCGTCCGGGTATTCATGTTTGCCCCATAAAGGTATTGGATAGCCGCAATGTCGTATAGCATCGGGGTTGCAGGAAAATCACCAATGCTAGACAGTCCGCTAGCGTAGCTCATTCCCGGATGCCGCGTGTAAGACATCACCGTGTACTGGTAACTATCTTGCGAATTCGGCAACCTGGGAAAGTAATCAAACGGGTGCTTGAGTCCCAATGCATGACCAATTTCATGCAGCATCCTTTGAAATCCTTTGGAGCCACCGGTTTGTGTAAAGTTGGCAGGATCGATATTGTTAAGCCAAACATCACCGCCAACACCATCGCCTGGATAGTAAGCCCAGGCTCCAGCCCTGACACCCAAGTTGGCAGTTCCAAATCGAATTTGCCCCCCGTCCGGATCAGACACTTCCGTAAATCGAATTCCGGCAACCTCGCTCCAAAGTTGCAACGCTCGACGGGCAGCATCAATTTGAGTTGCATTGAGTCCAACAAAGTTATTGCGCTCATCAGCTTCTAACTCATAGTCCCCAGGTACACTGGTCAGAAAACTGTAGGTTACTTCCACCGAACTGCCAATTGTGCTATTCCAACGACTCAAACCCAGCAGTGCATCAATATAGTTGATTCCACTCATCCCGTTGTCTAAAGCAGCAGAGGGGACTACAGAGGAGTTTTCAGGAGAAGAATGGATGGGGGGTGATTGGAGAGATGAGTTGCACTCTGCACATTGACACTTCAGAAATACCGATGAACGACCAGAATCACTGACACCAGAACGGCTCAACAAACTGTCAAACGGATTGCTGAGTAGAGAGGTTGAGAGGGCGGAATCGGAAATGCTTGCAGACATAGTAATTTCTTTAAAGCTAGGAAGAGATGCAAGTAAGTTGAGTAACTATGAGTTCCCCGATGGACTGGTCATTTAGCTCAATCCGTAGGGCCTATTCTTAAATACAGTCGCTATGCAGAAAAATATGCAATGTTGATAGAATGTCGATCGCAAACGTCAGAAACTGAGTTTCTTTAAGAAGATTTCCAGGGGAAAAATTACCAGACAATCCTGGTAGGGACGTGAGGGCTAAAGTTCAAGCGTGGCAATGCTTTTAGCTTAAGTTGAAACAAATGACGGCCGTTCGTCCCTTCTGCCGATGCTTTCAGAACAGAAATTCGATTTCAACCTTGTCCACGTCCAGACCTGGAGTTTTTCTTAAGGGAAAGCTACAGATTCCGAGCTGGACGTGGTTTACAACGCGATTTACAGCACCGCGTTCTCGTTAATGACGAGGGTTTTTGCCGTGGCATCCAATGTTGCCGTGGCTCCAATGGGTAGAACTGCATTGTCTCTAACGTGACCAAACATCAGATTGTAGAGGGTTGGTTTTTTGAGCGGCTGGAAGCGATCGCGCAACACGTTCTCCAAACTGATCGTTTGCGGAAACGAGGCTCGAAATTCTTTGGGATAGCAATCAACAAAGTGCCCCAGGGCAATCCCAGCCGCATCCTGTAATTTCCCAGCCAGCCACAACTGCGTCAGCATCCGGTCTACACGATAGGGTTCTTCGTCGATTTCTTCTAGAAACAGAATCTTGCCTCTGGTATCGGGTTCAAAGGGGGTGCCAATCAGATTAGTCACAAGGGTGAGATTGCCGCCTACCAATTGACCGGTAGCACGTCCGGGCACGATAGTGATCAGGCGATTACTGCGCTCCACCGTTCCCGCATCCGTTTGGGGTGGTTTGGCCACGTCGCCGATCGCTTCAGTAGACATGATCGTGCGGCGGAAGTGAGACCTGGCATAGTCGCCAACGCCGGTTAGTCCAGAAGAACCGTGAAAGGTGATTAGCCCAGTTTTGCGGTTAATGCCAATCAAGAGGGCAGTGATATCGCTGTGCCCAATGATGACCTTGGGCGATCGCCGGATCAGCTCGTAATCCAGCAATGGCAGGATTCGACTGCAGCCGTAGCCACCGGAAAAGGTAACAATCCCACGAATTTCGGGACGGCCAAACATCTCGTTGATGTCAGCCGCTCGTTCCGCATCCGTTCCGGCTAGATAGCCATTTTGGGCATTAATGTGCCGCCCCAATTCCACCTTGAAGCCGTATTGCTCCATTGTTTCTTTGGCGATCAAAATCTCCTCTGGCTCGTAGGCGTTGCTGGCTGGAGCGACCATGCCCACGGTATCTCGCGATCGCAACACCGGTGGCTTCAAAGAAGTCGCTGCCTCAGCTCTACCCGCTAGGACGGTAGGGAGTGTCGCAGCAACACCACCAGCCGCTTGCAAAAACCGACGACGCGAGGAGACTTGGCGAAACGGACGGGAGAAATCTGGCAGCATTTGAAAGGCATTCACTGATCGTTCAACTGCTGCTTTTATACTCCACATTTCTATTTCCAAGGCGTTGCTGATTCTGGGTATGAAATAGGTGCTGTATGCTCGAAACTTCGTTTCGATTCATACTGCCTTTCAGCAACGCCTCCATTTCCAATGGCACATTCAATGGTCGTTCACGAACCACTGATCCACATCATCCAGTTAAGTCATCTCCATCCATTTGCTGCACGCCTCGCACAATCCTGGACAGCTCTGATTTCTCATTCACTGAAATTCGAGTTGGTGAGCCACTAATAATCCGCTCAAAGTTACGGAAGGAGTCTTTAATTTCGGGGCCACGCTCACTAATCGTGTACTCACGGATGCCTTTATCATGCCAGGAGCCGCGCATTTTAAAGACGTTGATCGCACGCGACATTTCTCCTCGAATCTCGACGTACTGCAGCATCAAGATGGTGTCTGTGATCGTCGAAATGTGGGAGTCGGTAATCGAATGGGACCCCATGAACTGATCGGTCGTATTGGTAAAAAACCCCGTGATCTCCTCCTGCTTGGCGAACCCTGTTACCCCAATCACAAACTGGCGAAAGGCGTTATTGCTAACTCCGCGTGCCAGGGCCGACAGAGAATCGATCGCGATCCGAGACGGCTTAAACTCAGCAATTTCTGACTTGATAATCTGCAAGTGATCTTCCAGTCCAGCCGACTCTGGATACGCACAAATAATCTTCAGCAACCCCTTCTGTTCCAAATCTTCAAAATCGATTCCCCAGGAATAAGCATTGCGGGACAGTTGAGCACGAGACTCTTCATAAGCAAACAAAATGGCGCGTTCACTACGGACACAGCCTTCCTGCAAAAACTTGCTGACTAACAGCGTTTTTCCCGTGCCGGTTGCCCCTGTTGCCAGAATAATTGAGTCCTTGAAAAATCCGCCGCCGCACATGTCGTCCAACGTTTTGACCCCAGCAGAGACGCGCACATTCGACGATCGCTGCGTCAAACGCATCGCTCCTAACGGGAAAATATTAATGCCTTGATTGGTCATTGTGAACGGATACTCACCCTTCATATGCGTGGTGCCGCGCAGTTTTAGAATCTCAATCGTGCGGCGACGGCGCTCTCCCTCCAGCACATTCCGAACGATCGCCACATTATCAGAAACGAATTCCTCAACGCCAAACCGTGCCACGGGGCCATATTCATCCACTCGCTCAGTGGTCATGATCGTCGTCGCACCCACCTGTTTTAACCGTGCCACCAATCGAAAGATTTCACGACGCACTACCGAAGCCGCATCATACTGTTGAAAAACGGCCGTCACCGAATCAATCGAAACTCGTTTCGCTTTATATTTACGAATTGCATATTGAATTCGCTCAATTAAGGCCGAGAGATCAAAACTCCCAACTACATCTTGCCCCTCTGGATCAGGCGACGCATCTAGAATAAATAGCTTACCCTCATCAACGAGTTTCTGTAGATCCCACCCAAAACTGAATGCGTTTTTGATAATATCAGCCGGAGATTCTTCAAAGGTGACAAAAACACCCGATTCATCAAAATACGTGATTCCGTTATACAGAAATTGGACGGCGAGTAACGTTTTTCCGGTACCCGATGTCCCGCTCACTAATGTGGTTCTACCAACTGGCAATCCACCATGACTGATATCATCAAACCCCTCGATCATGGTGCGAATTTTTCTTACACCTGATGTGGTTAGTCCACTATTTGCTGTTTCTTGATTGGGTTGATTCATAGGTGTTTTTGAAGTAAGCCCAGTACCCGCTGTCTAATGCGCTTTAATGCTACGTCTATCATAAAATTTGCACCTCAAGTGTAGAGTGGTAAGGACATGCTGATGAAATATTGACAGGTGGTTTGAGGGGTCAGTTTTACACAGTAAAATGGGTAAAAATTGAAATCTTAACAAGAGCTATTCTGTATTAGCTGCTTCATCCCGAAGTTCTTCGTAGAGTAAATCAAGACCAATCAGTACTTTTTCGCGATCGGAGAGATCACCAATAATTTTACGAACTGGAGGGGGAAGAATTTTCGCTAACGTTGGAGTGGCTAAGATTTTGTCTTCTTCAGCTAACTGAGGATTCTTTAAAACATCAATCACTTTCAGTGCATAAACCCCCTGGAACTCCTCTTCAAGAATGTTGTTAAGCGTCTTGAGAGCACGAATGGAGTTAGGAGTGTTGCCCGCAACGTATAACTTCAGGACATAAGTTTTCTTTAGAGAACCCATAAATCTATTTTTGCCGATTGAAGTTCGGGGATTAGAGGCTAGAAACTAGAGGCTAGGGACTAGAGCATAGATATCATTGTTTTAGGTTTCTTGATCCCAATGCCTGGCTACTAGATCCTAAGTTTCTCTAGGAATTGAACGTCGATACATCTCACATAAATGAGCGATTGTATCAATCAATGTCAAACGATAATCTAGCAGAATTTCCTCACTCCGGCCCTCCAATTTTAACTGTTTGGAGAAACTATCCATCAGCTCCATATGAATCTCTACAATTTGTGATGCAGAAATGTCGGTAAAAAATGTAGTGTTGACAAAATCATCAATCCGTTGATTCAGCGTATTATCGTCCGCAAAGTAGCATAGAACAATGTCCCGATAGTCTGACCTTAGCTTCTCCAGAAGCTCCTGCTTTTGATCGGGAGGGAGGTGCCGGAAGAAGTTTTTGGGGTCTCGTTTGTAGTACACGCCCAAGTATCCTAGCCGTTCCTTTAGTTTCTCAGTTAACCGCCGCTGTTGCAGCAGGAGAAAGTTTTGGGTTGTCAGAGCCTGGGTAACGTCTGCTGTAGAGGTCGCACTGTTAACCCGACAGGCAGGAGAGAGGTTAATAAATTGAGCGATCGCTTGATCGATACTGTGATCAATTTTTCTCAACTGTGAGGTGGTAACGTGTAATTCTGCGGTGTGATAAGTAAACAATGAGTCCTGTGGGTGAGGATTTGTTTCATCCACAGAAGGAATTGGTGTTGTTATGGTAGTACGGACGGCAGTGGCATCGTCTGATTGTTGTGAGTGTTGAGAATCTTCATGTAGGATGACAGCAGGCAAAAGGGTCGCCTGACCATGAAGCCAGTTGGCAATCTGAGGCAACTCTGAACTACTCTGTAGAATCAGGCAATCAAGCTGCTGTTTTTCGTGTTCAATGAATTTGAAAAACTCTTCGTTGGAGCACACTGATGTGACAATGTAGCGATCGCGGCTCAACGCCTCTGCGATCGTTTCATTCAGCGTGTCCAGGGTCAGGAAGGTGCAAATTGACAATCGAGGAGGCAAAGCGGCAAGTTAGGGTGTTTTGGATACAGAAGTTAGCATCTCACAATGTTCAACAAAATGCTTAATTCTTTGTTAAGAAGTCAACTTTAATTAATTATAATTGCGACCCGGTCATCTCGTATCCGGCGTCATAATTAGAGCTGTAGTTTGATTCCCGATTTGATTCGTTCTCTCGTTCTTTTTTTTGACTGCATCTAACATCCGCGCAAGTCTTCATTCCAACCGGACTCTTGGGGTAACTCAGAGTTACAGCGATTAAAATGCCTTTGTGTGAGGCTTGCTGCTGGAATAATATTGGCAAACCCTTTTGATATATCCTTACAACCCTACCCAATCTGGGCTGAGATCCGTTTTCAGAACTGTCTGGTCGCAATTAATCAGTAGGTCGGTGGAAATGAATGTTGGATGAGACTGTCACTCGTCATTTGTCCTCTGTCATTTGTGAACAACCAATAACCAATGACCAATGACCACCCTGATCCGATAGTTAATTGTGCCCACCTGCTTAATGCAGCATCCATTTGAATCAATGTGGGCAACCCGCCGCAAAGTAGCGTGATAGGTGTTTGTCCCTCCTCACAGCAGTTTGACCATGCTCCTGCAAAACATCCGCCTCAGAGAATTGACCCAGGCTGTCCCAGTCTGTTCACACACAGCCGCCTTGATTACGGCATTGGAGCTGTTTAGCCATAGCCAGAACACGCGCCTGGTGATCGTGGACGATCAGCAACATCCAACTGGATTGGTGAATTTACAGCGCCTTTTTCCTTGTCTAGTTCAGGCACAATCCTCGGTAGATGCGATCGCGCCTGATACTGAGATCACGTTGCACACCTCGCTGCAAGCCATCACACCCGCGATCATTGAACCTCTTGTGGTCGTGCCCGATGAATGGCAGGTACGATATTTTTTGAGCAACCTGAATCCCCAGAGCCAGTTCAACTACGCCGTGGTTGATCGAGAGGGTAGATTTTTGGGATTGTTGGATACTGATTGCCTGCTGCAGGCGTTAGCAGATAGTCTGGCTGAATCTCTCTCCGACCCAGGACTCAACACTCATCCATCCACAGCAATGACCGCTCAATCTCCGGAACCAATCCAGTTGTCAATTGCAGCGATCGCAGGAGAACTTGGTACTCAGCAGTCCCAGCAGCAACGTCAAATTATTCAACTCACCCAGCAGCTCCTGGCCCAGAGGTCTGAACTGGAACAACGCATCAAGGCCCAGCAGGAGGAGATTAACTATCTCAGAGTGCGTCAAAATGCTCTGCTGCAACCAGAGTTGTTAACTTCCCTGGAAACCTCCAAAGCCGATACTTCACTATCTTCCGATTTAACCCTATTCAACTCGCTGCTGGAATTGCTGGAACGATTACCCCTGCCGCTCATGCTGCAAACCAACAGTGGTCAGGTTCTGGGGCAAAACTCAATTTGGCGTGAGCAGATAGGAGAATTGTTAGATCCATCCTGGGTCAGGCGCGAGGCGGCAGTTTGGCTGAATGGGAGCCAGTTAGAAGCCGCCGCTCTGGAGCGTAAAACCTTCAACACTCCAGAGCGGCATAGTTTCTCCTCTGCAGAATCATCCTCTGATTCAATCAACCCATCAACGCCCGATCCGGTTCAAGCTCGCCTTAGCGCTATTCCAGGCAGCACTACGCCATCGAATCAAGGTATTTGTCATCTAGGATCTACGCCAGGCACCTGCATTTGCATTTGTCCGCTGAAAGATGGACGTGAGCAGATTGTGCAGTTTGTCAAAATTCCCTTTGGCACGCTGCAACCCAATTGGCACCTGGATTGGTTTGAATCTGCGCTCGATGCAGGTCGATCAATCGAACAGCCGTCTGAAAGTCATCTGCAAGCGCTATCCCACCCCTTTCGCTTGGCGACGTTGACTCTCAAACGGGAGGGTGATGGGTCGTCAAGCGAAGTAGAGTCGTCCGCTGCATCGATGGAACTGGGCGATCGCCCACCCTCGCACTCGCCAGAACCCACTCCACAACCCGCCCCTGAAATGCTTTGGCTAGTCCTGGCACAGGATGTAACCGAGCAACAGCAGCTCGCTAGAGAATTAACCGCCAAAAACGCCGACCTTGTGCAGCTAAACCGTCTCAAAGACGAATTTTTAGCCTGCATTAGCCACGAACTGAAAACTCCGTTAACGGCTGTTCTGGGTTTATCCAGCTTGCTCAAAGACCAAACTCTGGGAGCGCTCAATCAGCGGCAGGTTCACTACGCTCAGTTGATCTACCAGAGCAGCCGCCACCTCATGTCTGTAGTGAACGACATCCTGGATCTGACTCGCATCGAGACAGGGCAACTGGAGCTGCTGTACGAGCCAATCAACATTGCAACTGTCTGCAGCCGTGCCTTTGAACAGGCAAAGCAACAGCGACTTCTAGAGAACAAATCCAACGATGCCCCTCTAGAAGAGCATTTCACGTCCCAATTTTCCCTAGAAATCGAGCCAGGCTTAGAATCTATTGTTGCGGATGAGCTACGCCTGCGTCAGATGCTTGTTCATTTGCTCTCCAACGCACTCAAGTTCACTGAAATTAGCAATCCCATCGGGCTAAGAGTGAATCGATGGGGCGGCTGGATAGCGTTCACCGTTTGGGATACCGGAATCGGTATTGCGGCCGAAAAACAGCACTTGATTTTCCAGAAATTCCAACAGTTGGAAAATCCGCTCACACGCCGTTTTGAAGGCGCTGGCTTGGGACTCGTCCTGACACGGCGGCTCACCAGACTCCACGGTGGAGATGTCACCTTCATTTCTAAAGAAGGACAGGGCAGCCAGTTCACAGTCTTGCTACCCCCCAGCCCCCCTGAAAAAACCCAACTGACTCGCGGTGGAGAGCAGGGAGACGAAGATGCCTCTTGGACAGCGACCTATCCAGGTGGACGGGTGCCACTGTATTCCCAACATGACGCGATCGGAGCCTCTTTTCAATCCAGCACTCCATCTATCGTCAGTGGAGCGAGTCGTCGTAGCCGCCTGATTTTGATCGTAGAAGCAATCCCCCAACTGATTGAAGCCCTCACCGATCAGCTAACTGGGCTTGGATACCGGGTTGTGATTGCTCGCTCTGGCACTGAGGCCCTTGAAAAAGCCCGTCGGCTTCAGCCCTGCATCATTTTCCTGAACCCCTTACTGCCGCTCCTCTCCGGGTGGGATGTGTTGACCCTGCTGAAGTCAAATCAGGAAACCCAACATATTCCCATCGTGGTTACAGCGACCAAGGTTGACGAAGAACTAGCCCGCCTCAGCCTTGCTAATGACTTCCTGAGTTTGCCAGTTCAAACAAAAATTCTGCAGCAAACGCTTCAACAACTTCTGAATCAAACAGACGAGCTAGAATCTCGAAGCCGCCCCTCCAATAGTCTCACCATCCTGCATCTTTACTCTGCTATACACAGCCATCGAGAGCAATCTGGCTCCGGCACTAATTTGAATCAACTTTTGCAGTTGCACCGCTGTCGCATTTTAGAGTCCGACGACCTCGACCAGGCAGAGCTGTTGGCACGGGTTTGGAAGCCAAATGTGATCTTGCTAGACGGAACGATTCCAAATCCAACGGCCTACCTTCAGCAGCTAAACTACCACACCTTCTTATCCGCTCTTCCGTTGGTGACTCTTAATCAGGAGATCACTCAAGCCGCCAACCAGATTCCTGGACTCATGGTGTTTCCTTGTCTTACGGCAGCCAGCTCGAATCCAACGGCTGATAGCACGTCAGAAATAGCCACTCTTTTGCAAGTGATTCAAATTGCGGCTGGCTTTGTTTGGGGACCATTAATTCTGGCAGTGGATATGTCAGCATTGTCTATATCAGCCGATGTAGACAATGTTCCAGGTTCATCTGATCATGAATTGGATAAATTTCCTAAAGAAACTGAGTGGCTACAGGCGTTGATGCAGTACTTGCAAGCGGCTGGTTTTAGAGGACTGATTGGGCATTCCTGGCAGGAGGTGCTGGAGCAAGTTCAGTCTCAGAGTGTTGACCTGTTGATCATCTGTTGGACGAGAGCCGATCCTGATTCAGCTGTATTAAACATGATATCGACACTGCGGCAGTTGGAGACAAAACCACCCGTGATCGTGCTAGATCACCGTTACCACGATCGCGCAGACCAGTCAGCTATCCCTCCGCTGCCGGAGTCTGTCAGTCAACTGGCGGCTCAAGTTTTATCTCCGCCGCTTTCGATCACAGAATTATTGGATCGAATCCATCAAGTGATCCTAAAAGATGAAGGATGAGGTAGAAACGCGTATAGCCTCGGCATCGAAAAAACGCGTAGCGTGTCCGCAGGACTCTTAATCGCGTCTCTACGGGGAGGAGGGGGAGGAGGGGATGAGGGGTGGCGCTCTAGCTTTACAGTTTGTGACTTGGTGAAGGTCAGGTGAGGAAGTAGGCGTTGAATGGTGGACGTATTAGCATAACTAACAGCAACAGGACAGTCGTGTTTCAAAAATGTTGTTTTCATCCGTAGGAGACGTTATATATAACGTCCCTACCGAAGGTAGACCACACGTCTGGACACTTCTAACCTCGGAGTTTTAAGCACCTATGCGGGTCATGATGTTTGATTCTTGGTTAAAAACTCCGAGGTTTGCGTCAGTCCTGAGCAATTCCCTATTGTTCCATTCTTAATTTTTTACCGTTGATTCCAATGACCTATCCTCGCGTTCTTTGTCTCGGTGAAGTTCTGTTTGACTTTTTGGCGGATCAGTCCGGTTTGCCCTACGAAGCTGTAAAGTCTTGGACGCCTTATCCGGGGGGTGCTCCTGCTAATGTGGCTTGCGCACTCGTGAAGCTGGGAACGCCAAGCGGGTTTATTGGGTGTGTGGGGCAGGATGATTTGGGAGACGTACTGGTGAAGTTACTCCAGGATGTTGGTGTAAACGAAGCGGGTGTCCAACGTCATCGGACTGCACCGACACGGGGCGTCTATGTGGTGCGGTCGGAAGCGGGCGATCGCACCTTTGCCGGGTTTGGCGACAATGACACTACGGAATTTGCCGATACCCATCTGCAAGCCGATCAGCTTCCCGTGAAGTTATTTGAAAGTGCGGATTTCCTGGTACTGGGAACCCTGGAACTCGCCTACCCTGACAGCCGAGCGGCGATCGCACACGCCCTTGACCTGGCTGACCAGTACTACGCCAAGGTACTGCTGGATGTGAACTGGCGGCCTGTGTTTTGGACGGATCCGGAGATCGCGCCGCAGATCATTCGTGACATGCTCCATCATGCCGACTTCATCAAACTTTCGGATGAAGAAGCCGACTGGTTGTTTGAAACAACCGATCCTGGTGTAATTGCCCACCGTTTGGGTAGTGTCGAGGGGGTGTTGGTAACCGCCGGTGAAAAGGGCTGTGCCTACTGTTTGGGTGGCAATGAAGGCAAACTTCCGGCATTCTCAACCCAGGTAGTGGATACCACAGGAGCGGGGGACAGCTTCGTGGCAGGATTTCTGCATCAGCTCTGTCAGCAGGGGCTGCAAAGCCTCGAAAATCCAAAAGTTGCCCGTGATGTGGTTAGATACGCCAGTGCAGTCGGTGCATTGACAACCACCAAAGCAGGCGCGATCGCCGCTCAACCGACGGCTGCCGAAGTCGAAACATTTCTCAAGAAGGTTTGAGGTTTTGGGTTTTGAATTTTGAGTTATGAATTTAGAGAGTCCAATTCAACATTCGTAACTCAAAATTCATAATTTCTCTAATGTCTACTGAAATTGAACGGAAGTTTCTGGTTATAGCCAACCAGTGGCAAGCTTTTCGGAAAGACGCTACGCGATCGTCCACACCAGGAACAGTCTATCGCCAAGGATATATTGCCGCTGACGCGAGGCGAACAGTGCGAGTTCGGATTGCAGGTGAACAGAGCTTCCTGACCATTAAAGGAGCAACGATCGGTATCGCTCGTTCTGAGTATGAGTATCCAATTCCAGTTGAGGACGCCAGAGAAATGCTGCAAACTCTCTGTGTCCCACCGTGGATCGAAAAAACTCGTTACACCGTTGAATGGGAAGGGTTTGTTTGGGAAGTTGACGAGTTTGATGGAGAAAACCGGGGATTAATTCTGGCAGAGGTAGAGTTAACCGATTCGGAGCAAGCGATCGACCTTCCCACCTGGATCGGCGAAGAAGTGTCCCACGACCCTCGATACTACAACTCCAACTTAGCAAAGCACCCATTCAGCCAATGGTGAGTGGAGAGCAAAGAGTGAGAGTAGAGAATAGAGGAAAATTCGTGTATTCTAAATACGATATTCCTATCAATTTAGCGTGGTTTCAATATCCTCTGGTTGTTACACTCTCCAGTCAGGTAACCTCAGCCCCTTAATCCCTAGCCCCTCCTATTCCCTTAACTTCTCCTCAATTCATGACCGCATTTTCTCCTGCTTCCCTACCAAAACCATCCCGCTCCCTACCTCGGATTCCCTGGCTCTGGGTAATTACCGTAGGCTACCTTTCCATAATGCTGTTTTTGCCAACGACGGCTCTCATCGCCAAAGCCAATACCGAAAGTCCATCCGAGTTTTGGCGCATTGCAGCCGATCCAGTAGCGCTCTCTGCCTCTGAGGTTACCTTTGTCACGGCGTTAGTTGCAGCCCTCATTAATGGAGTATTTGGAACCCTGGTTGCTTGGGTACTGATCCGATACAATTTCCCACTCAAGCGGCTGATCGACGCCGCTGTTGATCTCCCGTTTGCATTGCCAACCTCGGTTGCCGGATTGACCTTGGCAACGGTCTATAGCGACAACGGCTGGATTGGATCTCTATTTGCCCTATTGGGGATCAAAATTGCGTTCACGCGGTTAGGCGTCGGCATCGCTATGTTACTCATTTCGCTGCCCTTTGTTGTGCGAACCGTTCAACCGGTGTTGGCTGAGATGGAGAAAGATGTGGAAGAGGCAGCCTGGAGTTTGGGAGCGTCTCGATTGCAGACGTTCTGGCGTGTTACCCTCCCAGTATTCGTTGGGGCTTGCTCTACGGTGTGCTTTTGACGAATGCCAGAGCAATGGGCGAATTCGGTGCCGTTTCGGTTGTTTCGGGAAATGTGATTGGCAAAACTCAAACCCTGCCACTGTTTGTCGAAGAATCGTATAAGCAGTATCAGACTGAAGCGGCCTACTCTGCTGCTGTTTTGCTGGCACTGCTGGCATTAGTGACCCTGGTGTTGAAGGAAATCCTGGAACGTAAAACTCGGATTAAGGACGCTAGTGAGGAGGCTTAGATGACTGTTCGGAAGCACTCTAATTTCTCAGAGCAATCTGCTGATGAAACCAATCGAGGCGAATCCGTGACTCTGATTGAGGAGCATCGCCGCACTCAGACCCGCATTCGACTTCGGATTCCCAGAACCTACTACAAAGAGCCTGTCATCTCGCGATTAATTTCGCAGCATGAACTCACCGTTAATATTGCGGCTGCGCTGCTGGGCCCCAATGCAAGAGATGATGGATGGTTTGATCTTGAATTAGAAGGCACTGGCGAACAGATCCGCAGTGCCTTGCTTTATCTCAACGAATTGGATTTGGAGATTTGGCAAGATGACGCCAATGCCGAGGATGACGGTTGGTAGAGATGGGAAGGCGATCAGTTGTTGGTTGTTGGAACGTTTGTCTGATCAAAAACCGATCGCTAAACTTAACACCCAACAACCTCAGTCTTTAGGCCATATTGTTTTCGATCGCCCAGCGAGCCAGTTCGGTACGGTTATGCAGCCCTGTTTTACCTAGCATATTGCTGACATGGCTCTCAATCGTGCGCTGGCTGACGTTTAGCTCCTCGGCAATCTCGCGGTTTGCCATTCCCCGCGCCACAAACTGAACCACCTTCAGTTCTGTTGGGGTCAGCTCCACATCAAACGGTACCTGAATCTTTGGAGTGGTGTCGCTGCTTCTGCCCGGACGTTCGGACATACGAGCCGCTTGCTTGAGGGATGATTCTACCTGGGCAACGAGTTCTTCAGGCTCAAAGGGCTTGACCATGTAGACATCTGCCCCGGTGTTTAACCCTTTAACCCGATCTTGACTCTGACCCTTTGCAGACAGGAACAAGACTGGAATCCAGCTAGTGCGTGGATCTTCACGAACATGGCGCACGAGTGAATAACCGTCCATCTCCGGCATCATGACATCGCAAATGATCATGTCCGGAGTGTCTTGTTCCAAAATCTCCAGTGCCTCTCGACCATTTTCTGCAGTGATTACTTCGTAGCCCCGAAACTCCAGGTAGTCCTTGACTAACAGAATCAGGTTAGGATCATCGTCTATCAGCAATAGTCGTCTTTGATTTCCTACACTAGTTTCTTTCATGCTGTACTACTCACCTATTCCTGAATATAAGCTATCTGGCACTTCAGAGTTTGCTAATCAATACTAGACCTCATTACGAAAATGTTGATCTGGATTGAAGAAGTAATTTTTGCGGTGCAAAAACCAGCTTTTGCAAAAACTCTCTCAAATATTGCTCAACATTAACTCAACCACAAACAAACCTCTATAGGGCTTACGCAGGTAATGGGTAATTGGCAATGGGTAACCAGACATTTAGCCAATTACCCACTACCGACTACCAGTCTAAACACGAGATCTTTCGGTCATTTGCGTAAGTCCTGCTCTAAAGACAAAGCACTAGTGTTTACATTGAGTGCCTGTTACTACTATTTAACTGCCATTATTTTAAGCAGCCTTATGATAACTGTTTAATTTTAAAGAAATCTTATGTTTATCAAAGATTTCAATTTGTTGATTTTGTCCTGTACTCATTATGCTTTCTTAACATCTGAAAGGCTCCTTTGACAATCTCAACATGCAATCTCAAAAACTGGGCAGGCTTACCAGGCTTTTATGACTTGCCCCATGATGGGTTGCCCTAACCAGGGGGTATTGGCTGAGAGAGACTTAAGCGATCGCGGCTCCACAGTCCACGTTTGTTGGGGATTGAACAGTACCATCTCAGCAGGTTGACCCGATGCGATCGCGGCAGGTGTTTGCTGCAGGCAGAGCGCTGGACGAGTGCTGAGAGCTGCCCACAACTCTAGTGCTGACCATTGACCCGGCACAACGAGTGTTTGCCAAAGCAGCGGCAGGGCAAGTTCAAGACCGATCACGCCGGGGGTGCTTCTGCGAAGGCAACGGTTTTTTCTTCATAGGTGTAGGGGCTGTGGTCGATCGCGATCGCGTCCAGTACGCCTTCCTGGACTGCCTGTAATAGCACCTGCTGATCGGTTGGAGTGCCCAGAGGAGGGGACAATCGCAGATGGGGGTTGTAGCTGCCAACCATTTCCGTGTTGAGCAGCAGATGCATCCAGGTGGTGCTGGCGGTAATTGGCAGCTTACGCGCCTTAGCCGCCTGAATCAATTCGGCACCCCGAGCCGTCGAAATCCGCATGAAATGAACCGGAGTGCCCGTTTCCTCAACGCACTCGATCAAGGCTGCCAGGGCGGTTGTTTCGGCGATCGCGGGCACACCCGGCAAGCCCAATAGAATTGCATCTTGCCCTTCCCGCATCACACCGCTACCAGTCAGGGTAAGGTCACACGCCCACAAGGCGACAGGTTGCTCCAAAGGGCGGAGATAGTCGAGCAGGTGACGCACCAGCAGTAAATTCTGCAACGGTTTTCCATCTGCAAACCCAACAGCGCCAGCTGTTGCCAACTCTGCCAATTCGGCCATCTGTTGCCCCTGAGCACCCAGGGTGAGGGCTGCCCAGGAGGAGAGATGGGGAGATTTTGAATTTTGAATTTTGAATTTTGTAGGGCTGTGCCCTTCCCGAAGGGTATTTTGAATTACTTCTGTGTTTCCGCGTCCCCGCGTCCCTGCGTCCTCTTTGCCCTGTTCCCTGTCCCCTGCGATCGCTTCCACTTGTCATGCAGCCAGGCAATGCTGGCAGGATTGTCCATTGCAGGAACCGTGTTTGGCAGGATGGCAACACGAGTGAATCCACCAGCGGAGGCGGCTTGCATTAGGGAATCCAGGGTCTCTCGCTCTTCAAAGCCTGGTTCACCAGAGTGGCTGTAGAGATCGACGAGTCCAGGCCCCAGAATCAGCCCACGGCTGTCATAAACCACTGTGTCGTCAGGATAGTTTGCCAACGAGTCAGAAATAACTGTGATTACACCGTCTTCAATCAGGACATCTGCGGCTTGATCGGTTTGGGATAAGGGATCAAGGACTCGAACCTGTTGAAGCAACTCTTTCATAGGGGTAAGGGGTAAAGGGTAAGCAGTGTGGTTTCAAGGTCGTGAAAGAAAACTGTGGTTGCAAAACCCAATGCTTGGGTGGCAGCCCCCCCAAACCTCCCGTACTCAGGGGACGGTTGCGTCCCCCGAACCCCCTCCAAAAGGGGCGATCGGTTTGGTACAAAAGACGTTGGTACACCTAAGCTGGGAAGCTGCACCCCAGTTTTTGCCCATTCAACTCAATCCCTTGCGGGGGGTGTGGGGGAGTTAGGACCCCACGCAGCGGGGGTCTGGGGGGAAGCCCCAGCGTCAATGCAACAACGGAGTATCATCTTTAATGTCTTTGGTCACAATGAAACCACCCTGGTAAGGGGTAGAGGGTAAGAACTATATGGAGCGATGGAAAGGGATTCTTCCTCGCGTCCCTTTACTCTCCACCCGCTACTCTCTACCCTCCACCCTCTACAGTGCGCCTGCAGCCGTTGTGTCCAGCACACCTCCATCCAGGTGAGCGGTGATGTTCATGGCGGTTAGCACAGGTTGGCTGTTGGCTCCCTGATAATCGATCACACTGACGGCACCGTTTCCTTGTTTGAAGCTCCAGAAGTGCTCTGGTTCCAAACCCAGGACGTAGCAGAGAATCGCTTTGTTAATGGCGTCGTGGGCAACAACCAGGGTTGTACCGGTTTCAGGTCGGCTGGTCGCGGATTGGACGATCGCATCCCAGGCGGCGATCGCTCGGGCCCAGACTTGCTGCAGGTTCTCACCCTCTGGCATCTGCACGGTTTCAGGCGATCGCTGCCACTGGTGCAGTTCACCTGGAAAATCCTGCTCAATTTCAGCTTCCAGTTTGCCTTCCCAAAGCCCGTGGCTAATCTCCTGTAGATTATCCTCCAGCTCTAACAACACATCCGGATGATCTTTCAGGATAATCTCTGCTGTTTCTTTGGGACGCAGCATGGGACTGCTCACCGCATAGTGAATCGGAACTGATTTGAGGAACTCGGTGGCTTGCTGGGACTGTACCCGCCCCGTGTCGTTGAGTGGAACATCAATTTGTCCTTGAAAGCGCTTTTGGCGGTTCCAATCTGTTTCACCGTGGCGTACTAGCAGCAAGCGGGGGCCGTGATAGCCCTTCTTAATATGGGGAAGCGGCTCTCCGAGATGAGTAGTTTGATTGAGAGACTCAATCTGAACCAGATCACCCCAAACCCCTGCAAAGTTGAGGACGCTGATTCCACAATTAGACTGATGAACCGCCTGGTAGCGATCGGGTTCCAGTCCGATAGCCGTACTAATCAGAGCGCGATTGATCCCACTGTGGGCAATCAGTAAAACAGTTTGACCAGCATGGTTGGGCAGGAACTCCTGCCAGAACCGCTTTGCCCGTTCATACAGCTCTAGCACTGGAAAGTAGTCCATTGGTCCATCCGGTCCTGGTACTACCATGCGAAGCTGATGGGGATGATCCTGCCAACACCCATACTCCTCTGGATACTTCTCTTCAATCACTTTGAACAGCAATCCTTCCCAGAGCGCCAGGTTGATTTCCTTCAGGTTATCGAGGGTCTGAACCGGTTGAACCGGTTGATTTTTCAGGCAGGAAAGGACGATTTCTGCTGTATCTTTCGCCCGCCTCAAAGGGCTGCTGTAGACTGAATCAAACCTTAATTCACTCAGGGCTTCACCAACCTGGCAGGCGGCTGAACGCCCTGCCTCAGTCAACGTAGACTCATCAGTGTATCCTTGAACACGGCGCTCAACGTTGAAACTGCTCTCACCGTGACGCACGAGGATGACGCGAGTAACCATAGGGGAATGGGGATTTTAGATTTTGGATTGTAGATTTTAGATTGCAGATTGGATTCGTAAATCTAAAATCACCAATCTGAATTGCCAGAAGCATTCTAACCTGTCAACGGCTTTTCTTCGGTGCTGCTCTCACCAAACCCCTCACTTGTAATTCGTCATTCCTCATTCGTCACTCCTCACTCCTCACTCCTTTTCCCTGTACCCTTGATCTAGAGCTAGCTGAGGGGTTCATGACAATTAAGCGGATGATTCTGGTAGTAGTAACGGCGTTGGCGATCGCCACCATTGGCTTCGATTTGTGGGAAAGCTGGGGGCAGCCCCAAGTTCAAAGTCGGCTAGAACTCTACCAAACCAATCTCGTTCTGCAAGCAACCGAGTGGAACGGGAATGATCCAAACTCCCGACTGGCTCGGAAAGCCTTAACAGGTAATCAACCGGCTGAGGCAGCGATCGAGGCTTATCAAGAGCTACGCCAATCTGCCCAGAAGAGTTTGAAGCAGCTAAAAGCTCTGTCTAACTCTCCAGCTGCGAAAAGCGAATCACCGAAGGCAAGTGTCTTAAAACTAGAGCGCTTGATTGCAGAACTGGATTTGAGGCTGGGTATTCTTCACATTGAGCAGAAAAAAATCAGTCAGGCTCAAGCAACCTGGACTGATTTAGTCCAGCAAAGTAGCTCTAAACCCGCGCTTGATCCGATTAACAAGACGACTGGAGTGCTATCAGGCTTGTGGAGTAATCCACCGCAGATCTATCCAAATGCAGAACCGCAGATTAAGCAGAATTTGGACGGCTGGTTTCGCTACCGTGCTCTATCGCAGCTCTACCAACTGCAGCAACGGCAAGATGCCCTGAGTGTGCTGCAAACAGAGGAACAACAAGCTGCCGAACAAGCATTCAATAGCCTGGCGGTAGTTGGGGGAATTCCAGTGTTGGCGTGCCTGGTTGGGGGTGGAATCCTCCTGTTTTTGGGGGGGCAATGGCTTATTCAACGCAAGCAGGCACTGCTGTCTGCGGCGAGTATGGCCGCCTGGTCAACGCCCTGGGATGGCGAAATCATCTGGCAGGTGATGATTCTGGGCTTCTTCCTGGTTGGGCAAGTAGTTGGTAAGCTCCTGGTTCCGTTTGCCGTAGTGGTTGTGCAGTCGGTATTGAGTCCTGGCGCGATCGCCCTTAGCGATCGTGCTGCGGCCGCTTACAGTCTTTTGCAATATCTCTTGATGGCGGCTGGAGGATTGGGCGTGCTGTACCTGATCCTGAAGCCATTTCTGCCGCTGCCAGAGGGCTGGTTTCGCGTGAAGCTAAACGGCAATTGGCTCTGGTGGGGGCTGGGAGGCTATTTTACAGCTCAACCCCTGGTCATTTTGGTGGCGTTTCTCAACCAAAAAATCTGGCAGGGGCAAGGGGGAAGTAACCCCATTTTGCCGATCGTTTTAGAAAGTAAGGATACGATCGCGCTCATCCTGTTCTTCATCACGGCTGCGATCGCGGCTCCCATCTTTGAAGAAATCCTGTTCCGGGGCTTCCTGCTGCCCTCTTTGACGCGCTACTTTCCAGTCTGGGGCGCGATCGCCCTCAGCAGCCTGATTTTTGCGATCGCCCATCTGAGCCTATCTGAGGTGCTGCCGCTGACCACGCTGGGGTTCGTGTTGGGGTTCGTCTATGCGCGTCGCTAACCGCGGACTGTTGCTGCTGATCGCGCCCCTTCTTCTCTGGGCGGTCGGCGGACACGCGTTCTACGCGCAGCAGGGCATGTCCGAAAACAGCCTGTCGCTGAACCAGTGGCCGCTGGGCACGGGGCCGTACATGATGACCGAGTACGTGCAGGACCGCCGCCACGTGATGAAGCGCAACCCGAACTTCCGCGGCGAGCCGTATCCCTGCGAAGGCTCGGCGGAAGACAAGGCCGCCGGCTTCCTGAACGATTGCGGCAAGACGATGCCCTTCATCGACACCATCGTC
>JAAUSG010000186.1 GCA_012034055.1 Leptolyngbyaceae cyanobacterium RU_5_1
CCTCCCAAATCAGGGCTGCCTTATTCTTGCGCCAGGTCGTCAAATGGCGATCCAGGCAGTTGTAGGAAATATTGATTTTGCCGTTCACAAACCACTTTGCAAAGGGCGGTTGCCAGTCCAGCACCGTGTCCCACGTCTGGAACCAGTGCAGCTCCGTTTCTGCCAGTTCTGCCCAAAACGCCTCCGGATTCGCTTTTGCCTTTTCGTAGAGCTGCTGGTACTCCGCCAGGCTTTTAATCCGTGCGGTCTGAGAAAACTCTGCAGGCGGGCTGAATAAGCGGTCTTCGTGCAGGATGGATTCGATCGTAGGCTGTGACATGGTGATTTTAGATTGGCGATTTTAGATTGGCGATTTTAGATTGATGATTTTAATCTGCAATCTACAATCTACAATCTGCAATCCTCAAAAGCACCTGATTTTTTAATACTTCAGGCTGGATGAAAGAAGCAGAACCGTCATCAAATCCTGGTAGAAAGGCGAATCCTACCAAAGCCAGAAAAGCCAGATTATAGTTGTTCTATAGGGTAACCCAGTTTTGACGACAGAATGTCCACCTCAGACATAGGGCAAGTAATCGAGGAGAGGAATGGAATGAGTTTTGCCGAGTCTCGTAGTGACACTGTTCCGGTTCAGCTTCCCAATGGGGCGATCGCCAAATTTGAGGTGACGCAGACCGGACGGGAGGATGTCAGTTTTGACCCGAAGCAGTTTCAGCCTGTAGCGGAGGCGATCAGAGGGTGTGGTGCAGATGATTGCGGCACCGATTCAAAAGGTGAGACCGAAGAAAGCAACGGTGAAGTTTGGCATGGAACTGGCGATCGAGTCGGGGCAGTTGACAGCAGTGATTGTCAAAGGCTCTGGCAAAGCCAATCTGGAAATCACGCTGGAATGGGAAGCGCCACCGAAAGAGTAAGCGATGAGCCAGCTAGAGGAGCTACTGCAACAGTGTACGGTGAAGCTACCCTGCCCGGTCGAATGGATTGGGGCACGGGGTTCTTTGTCGCTCCTGGTGCGATTCTGACCTGTGCACATCTGGTGCAGGAGACCAATGGGCAACCCATTCAGGTGCACTGGCAGAAACGAGAACTGGAAGCCGTGGTGGAGCGATCGCTATCCATCTATGATCTAGCCCTCTTGCGATTTGAGCCATCCAGCTCACCAGATCCACCTTGCGTTTATTTAGGGGTGGAGTTTAGTGCTGGTCATACTCTTTATGCCTACGGCTACTCAGATGAATTTCCAGAAGGAGCATCGCTACTTGGAGACTGGGAAGGGGATGCCACTGAAAACAATTCTCGCCTATAGGAGTTACGCCTTGACAGGATAGGGAAAGTATGTTGAGTTTAAGCTAACCTCATACTCAACGGTATCCAGTTGTGAGAGAACTGTCCAAACCTTCGACAGCCCGGTGCAACGGCAACCTCTATACATTGTTTCTGTTAGCGGAACCGCAGTATGTGAGTTGTGTTCGTCTGTCTGGGGTTCTAGAGCAGTTTGAGCATGATAGTGTGAATCGCTTTTTGTTACGCGAGAACTACACGCCCCAAGATCGGTTTGAGGCGGTGAAAGGAGAACTGATTTTTGCGGGTGGAACCGCTAGCGTCGATGACAGCGTGGTGGATAAACCCTACCGAGACCCCAGTAAGAGCGCGTTTGTCGGTTACTTTTGGTCTGGCAAGCACAAGCGTAGCGTCAAAGGGGTCAACCTGATCACGTTGTACTACAGTGATGTGGCTGGCAATTCTTACCCGGTCAACTTTCGCATTTATGACCAACGGGAGGGCAAAACCAAGAACGATTATTTTCTGGACATGGTGCGTGAGATCAAACAGTGGGGTCTCAAGCCCGACTGGGTGAGCGGGGATAGTTGGTATGCGAGCCTGGAGAACCTGAAGTTCCTCAGAAACGAGGAGGTGGGTTTTCTGTTTGGAGTCGCCCACAATCGCAAAGTTTCGCTCGAACGTGGCAAGGAAGTCCCCGTGCAAACCTTGGAAATTCCCCAACAGGGGTTAGTGGTTTACCTCAAAGAGTTTGGCTGGGTCAAAGTATTTCGCCAGGACTTCAAACACGAAGCCCGCTATTACATCATGATGCTGCCAGAGTTAGAGAACCTCAAACCACAAGAGTCCCTCAAACACCTAACACGCCAAACCTTCAAGCAAGTTCATGATCAACACTGGCAAATTGAAAGCTTTCACAGAGTGATCAAGCAGGTTTGCAACCTTGAGCGTTTCTATGTCAGGGATGAGCAAGCGATTCGCAATCATTTCTTTTGCGCCTTGCAAGCCTTTTGTCGATTGCAAACTATGCGCGTTGAAGGATTAATTGAGAACCTCTACGAGGTCTCTAGGCAGTTGTTCATTCCTGTGATCCGACAGTTCATTTTGGAAAACCTCACGAATTCTGTATCGGGTTAACTACACATTGCGCCATTTCTGTCAATGCGTAAGTCCTAACGGAGATACATGGTGATGCTTTGTATTCGCTGTTTTTCTTGCCAGCCTAACCGAAACCAAAAGTAGTGGTCTTAGAAAGTGAACAGGGCTATCACTTGGAATAAGCAGCCTGCGCACGGTATAAAATTGATACCTTAGTACTAAGGAATTATAAATTCTAGAACCCATATTTAGGAGACACTCTTAGAACAGAACTCTAGATATGGTGTACCCTATGTCTCAGCCGTTGTGTGGTTTGAGAGCGTATGTCCTTTGTCGGTTTGCATATTCACAGTGACTACAGTTTGCTGGATGGGGCGAGTCAGCTTCCAGCCCTGATCGATCGCGTTGTGGAGTTGGGGATGCCCGCGATCGCGCTGACGGATCACGGCGTCATGTATGGGGCGATCGAGCTGCTCAAGGTCTGCAAAGCCAAAGGCATCAAGCCGATCGTTGGCAACGAGATGTATGTGATCAACGGCGATATTACCAAGCAGGAGCGCCGTCCTCGCTACCATCAGGTGGTGCTGGCTAAGAACAGGCAAGGCTACAAAAACCTGGTCAAGCTAACGACACTCTCGAATCTGAAGGGCTATCAAGGCAAGGGCATCTTCGCCCGTCCCTGCATCAACAAAGACTTGCTGGAGCAGTATCACGATGGCTTGATCGTCACTTCTGCTTGTTTGGGTGGGGAAGTGCCGCAAGCGATTTTGCAGGGCCGGCTGGAAATTGCTCGTCGCGTCGCCCAGTGGTACAAAGACTTGTTCGGCGAAGACTATTATCTGGAAATTCAGGACCACGGGTCTGTGGAAGACCGAATCGTCAACGTTGAACTGGTCAAGATTGCCCGCGAACTGGACATTCAGATTATTTGTACCAACGACTCTCACTACATTTCCTGCTTTGACGTCGAGGCTCACGATGCGCTGCTCTGTATTCAAACCAACAAGTTAATCACCGAAGATAAACGGCTACGCTACAGCGGCACCGAGTATCTGAAATCGGCGGAAGAGATGCGCCACCTGTTCCGCGATCACCTGCCAGATGAGGTGATTGAGGAAGCGATCGCCAACACCCTCACCGTTGCCGCAAAAATTGAATCCTATGCTGACGATATTCTCGGTGAACCCCGCATTCCTGACTATCCCGTGCCGCCGGGTTACACCGCCGATACCTATCTTGAAGAAGTAACCTGGGCTGGACTGCTGCAGCGGCGACACTGTCAATCGCGTCAGCAGGTGGGGGCTGAGTATGGCGATCGCCTCGTCTACGAGCTGAAAATGATGCAGCAGATGGGGTTTTCCACCTACTTTCTGGTCGTCTGGGACTACATCAAATTCGCCCGCGATCGCGGCATTCCCGTTGGTCCCGGACGTGGATCGGCGGCCGGGTCGCTGGTTGCCTATGCCCTCGGCATCACCAACATTGATCCAGTTCACCACGGCTTGCTGTTCGAGCGCTTCTTGAATCCCGAACGCAAGTCCATGCCCGATATTGACACCGACTTCTGCATCGATCGCCGCGACGAAGTGATTCAGTACGTGACCGAGAAATATGGCAGCGATCGCGTTGCCCAAATCATCACCTACAACCGCATGACTTCCAAAGCCGTGCTCAAGGACGTGGCGCGGGTGCTGAACGTCCCCTATGGCGAGTCAGACCGGATGACGAAGCTAATTCCAGTCGTGCGCGGCAAGCCGACCAAGCTGAAGGTGATGATTTCGGACGAGACCCCGGCACCAGAATTCAAAGAGAAGTACGAAAAGGACTTGACCGTTCCTGGTACCGAGCCACCCGTCCCTTACCGCCGCTGGATTGACATGGCGATGCGGATCGAGGGCACCAACAAGAGCGTTGGCATTCATGCCGCTGGAGTGGTGATCTCCGCCCAACCGCTGGATGAAATCGTGCCGCTGCAGCGCAACGGCGATAGTGGAGCCGTGTTCACCCAATACTTCATGGAGGATATTGAATCCCTGGGACTGCTGAAAATGGACTTCCTGGGGCTGAAAAACCTGACTATGATCCAGAAAACGATGGAGCTGATTGGGCAAACCGGCAAACCCGCTGTGGATCTGGACAACCTCACCCTCGACGATCGCAAAACCTACGACCTCCTAGCAAGCGGCGACCTGGAAGGCATCTTCCAGCTTGAATCATCGGGGATGCGCCAAATTGTCCGCGATCTGCGTCCCTCTGGACTGGAAGACATCTCCTCCGTGCTAGCCCTCTACCGTCCTGGTCCCCTCGATGCCGGACTGATTCCCAAATTCATCAACCGCAAGCACGGACGCGAAAAGATTGACTACGCCCACGAAGTTCTGCAGCCGATCCTGAACGAAACCTACGGAATCATGGTCTATCAGGAGCAGATCATGAAAATTGCCCAGGACATGGCCGGTTACTCCCTGGGACAAGCCGACCTGCTGCGACGGGCGATGGGCAAAAAGAAGAAATCCGAAATGGAAAAACACCAGGAGCTGTTTGTCAATGGGGCAAAAGAGCGTGGAGTCCCGACCAAAATTGCGACAGATCTATTCGAGCAAATGGTGATGTTTGCCGAGTACTGCCTGAGCGCCGATACTGAGCTGCTCACGGTTGAATACGGGCTAATGCCGATCGGTGAAATTGTCCAGCGCAGACTCCCCTGCACCATCTACAGTGTTGATCAGAACGGCTATGTATACACCCAAGCGATCGCCCAATGGCACGATCGCGGCAGTCAGGAACTGTTTGAATACCAGCTCGACGATGGCACCACCCTCCGCGCTACGCCAGACCACCAATTCATGACCAGCGACGGTCAGATGCGGGCGATCGACGAAATTTTTGAGCATGGCCTGGACTTGAAACAGGTCGAAATTCCCGCACCCGTTACCATTGGAGTATAGTCCTGTCCTCACTGGAGGCGATCGCATGGTCAGCACTGCTCCTCAATGCGTCATTTCTAACCTTGCGCTCACTGGTGAGCAGCGAGTGGTTATTTATGAACTAGATTGGCAATCCTATCAGCAAATTTTGGTGGCGTTGCCTCAAAAGCGTCGCGCACGATTGATTTATGACCAGGGGACATTAGAACTTACGATGCCATCTGAAGCCCATGATTTTTTCAGTCGCATGATTGGACTCTTCATCCGAATTCTGGTTGAGGAATTTGGCTTCAAGATTAAGACCATCGGTTCAACAACGATGAACTATCCTGCACTCAAGAAAGGATCAGAGGCAGACGAAGCATTCTATATCCAGAATCAGCCCAGAGTTGCCGGTAGAACGGTGGATTTTGCAGCAGATCCTCCTCCTGACCTGGTTGTAGAAATCGATATCAGCCACACTGACATCAATAAAAATCGGTTTTATGCCAGGATTGGAGTTCCAGAATTCTGCGTTTCAATGGCAAAACTCTCCGCATCTACCAGCTCCAAAACGGAGAGTACATTGAGGTGGAAACCAGTCCGACCTTTCCTGAGCTGCAGAAATCTCGTCTGTATGAGTTTCTGGAGCAATGTTGGGACGATGAGATTGAGGCTTGCAACGCTCTCCGAGCTTGGGTAAGACAGGAATTACAGAGCAAGTAAGACGGAGGTGATTAGCAGGGTGCCGTAGTAGGATTGCCAGATCGTAAATGAGCCGTGACGCATCAAAACCCTTTGAGAGCATGGGTTACGCTATCGCTAACCCATCCTACGAGAAGTTACGTTTATTTGTGACCATCTACTTACTGCGATCGCTATAGATGAATTACACACCGGACAGTTGTCGCTATGAGTAAAGCTTATGAATATTAAAAATACCGCTCAAAACCTTGCTACGCTGTATGACGCTGATTTTGCTAAGTGGATAGACAAGACAGTTCAGTTGCTCAAAGAGCGACAATTTGCAGAGCTTGACCTTGAGAATTTGATTGAGGAAGTTGAATCATTGGTTCGCAGTGACAAACGGGAAATCCGGAGCCGACTGATTAAGCTGCTATCGCATCTGCTCAAGTATGCCTATCAGCCTGAAAATCGCAGCACAAGCTGGATTTCAACCATCGTTGAGCAGCGACGGCAGATTATTCTCATCTTGGAAGATAGCCCTAGCTTGAGAAATTACCTGAGTGAAAATTATGCTGGCTGCTATGTCAAAGCCATGAAAGAGGCGGCGGATGAAACGGGTCTGGCGATCGCCACCTTTCCCGAACAATGTCCCTTTGCTGAAGCCGATGTGTTGACAGAGAGTTGGTTGCCCTAGCAGCCTGTCGGAGATCCCCCTAAATCCCCCTTAATAAGGGGAACTTCCGGAGAGTTCCCCCCTTGTTAAGGGGGGTTAGGGGGGATCAAAGCCATTTCTCCGACAAGCTCCTAGTGCGATCGCCCCTTGGGACAATGCAAAATTAAAAATGCAAAATTAAAAATGAGGAACCCTTGCTAGCAGACATTTTTAATTTTTAACTTTGAATTTTTAATTAATCTCCTGCCCGGCTATTCATCGTAGCGCATTAGTTTGCGGTAGAAGGTTTGCGAGAAGTCTGCCAAACGAGCACGTTTGAAGTTCAAAATCACCTCAATCAAATAATCTATGAATTCAAAGTTTGCCAGCGTCAGTTCGTAGCTCAACTCGGAGTTTCCATCAAACTGAATCCGGCAACGGGTCAAATCAGCGGGTAGCGAGGAAATATTCCAGGTTGCGATGAACGGGATGCTTTCTCCCCCCTCAATCTTTCGTTCCCCCTCAAAGGCCCCCTTTTGGTACAGGCTAATGGCATAAGGCAGGATGGAGCGCTTGCCTGGCTGAGGATAGTAGGGGAGGTAAACCCCGACCTGCTGACTGGGTACAGGCTGAAGTTTGTCGATCGCCATACTCAACGTCCTTAACGCTACTAATAGTCATCGAAACAATTCAAAACTCAGCAAGCCATTGACCCAGACAGGTGGTTTGGGGGAGCGATCGCTGAACATCTAACACTAGTATTCCCGAAAATTACTCGAAAAGGCACGATGTCACCGATTCACTCAGGAAAACTGATCGTAAAGTGCTTGTTTTACTTCCCCCTTAAGACTTATTGTTATCTTCAATTGTTGTTCCCAACAGAGACGATTACCGTTAGGACTTATGGCACCTCTGGTTGCAAACTACTATCTCACCTATCGCTGCAATGCGCGATGTCATTTCTGTGACATCTGGGCATTGCAGCCGCGTCAAGAGGCGAATTTTGAAACAATTTTCCGGAACTTGCAGGACTTACGTCGGTTAGGCGTTAAATATGTAGACTTCACGGGTGGAGAACCCCTGCTCCGAGCAGACGTGGGTGAAATCTATACTGAAGCAAAGCGGCAAGGCTTTTCGACCAGCATGACTACCAACACCATCCTTTATCCCAAACGGGCACATGAAATCCACGGGTTGGTCGATTTCCTGAATTTTTCATTGGATGGCCCCGATGCTGAAACCCATAATCAGTCGCGGGGAGTAAAGATCTTCGATACGCTGGTTGAATCGGTGCAGATTGCTCTGTCGCTGGGCGAGTATCCCGTTCTCAACCACACCGTGACGGCACAGAACTACCACCGCATTCCAGAGGTTGCCGAACTGGGTCAACGTCTAAATGTGCGAGTCTGGTTGAATCCTGCGTTCACTGCCCACAGCAACTATAACTCTAAGAAAAATCCGACGCCGGAGATGGTGACAGCGATCGAAACCGCTGCCCGACAGTACAACAATGTTGGTTACAATAAGGCTGCGCTTGTGTTTATTGAAGCGGGCGGAAATGACACCAGCAATCCTCGCTGCAAAGCGGTCGATGCAGTGATTGCAATTTCACCGCACGATGAACTTCTGCTTCCCTGCTATCACTTTGCTCAAACTGGAGTTCCGATCAACGGCCGCCTCTATGAACTGTACAAGCAGTCAGAAGAGGTCGAGAGCTATCGACAGTCGCAGGGTAAGCTGTCCGTCTGTGAAGGATGTACCGTCTGGTGCTACCTTATTCCCAGTTTCTTCAAGGGATTAGACAAGTATTGGTGGTTAAATCAAGTGACTTATGCCGGAGAGTTCCTGGCCCGAAAACGATTCCTTCAGCGAACTGCAGCCGATCAGCGCTCTGCTAGCTGATTTTGATTTGTCTGACGACGACGAACCCGATCCGAATACCTTTCGGACAGGCAACCGGCGGCGGCGGGCAGCCGTTGCGTTAGTTGTTATCTGGAGTGGCACGATCGCTCTCCACTTTTTTACCTGGGGCTATTGGCTCATCCTGGGTTTAACAACACTGATGGGTATTCACGCCGTGCGCATTTTGTTCGCCCGCCCACTTCCATTGCCGATCTCGCTGGATGATGCTGATCCTGATGCATTGCCGTTTGTGTCGGTGATGGTGGCAGCAAAGAATGAGGAAGCGGTGATTGGTAGATTGGTGAAAACCCTGTGCAGTCTGAATTACCCCAGTTGTCGCTATGAGTTGTGGGTGATAGACGATAACAGCACTGATGGGATGCCCGCGCTTTTGGAACAACTGTCTGCCCAATACGATCAACTGCGGGTCTTTCGTCGTCCAGTTGGATCTGCTGGCGGCAAATCAGGGGCGCTGAATCAGGTTCTCCCGCTGACTAAGGGTGAAATTATTGCCGTCTTCGATGCGGATGCTCAAGTTACGCCAGACCTGTTCTGCCGGGTGCTGCCGCTATTTGAACGATCCGAACTGGGAGCCGTTCAGGTGCGTAAGCAAATTGCCAATGTTTCCAGCAATGGCTGGATTCGTGGACAGATTGCCGAAATGGCGCTGGATTCGTTTTGGCAGCAACAGCGGATTGCGATCGGTGGGATTGGCGAACTACGCGGCAATGGTCAATTTGTGCGGCGATCGGCGTTGGAGCAGTGCGGCGGTTGGAATGAGGAGACCATTACCGATGACCTGGATTTGACCTTCCGCTTGCACTTAAAGCAATGGGACGTTGATTTTACGCTCTATCCAGCGGTGCAGGAAGAAGGGGTGACCCGTGCGATCGCCCTTTGGCATCAACGCAACCGCTGGGCAGAAGGGGGCTATCAGCGCTACCTGGACTACTGGCGACCCATTCTGCGCAACCGGATGGGCACCCGCAAGACAATTGACCTCTGTATGTTCTGGGTGCTTCAATACGTTCTCCCCAGTGCCACCGTGCCAGACACGTTGATGTCCGTCTTACGCCATCATCCGTTACTATTGAGTCCGTTGGCGAGTCTTTCTGTGATGCTGTCGTTTTTGGGGATGATGCTAGGGCTCCGGCAAACTCGCCGTACTGAAGGTTCTGTTGTCAGGCTGAATGGGGCAGAGTCCAGGAACTCACCGGTTACCTTTTTCTTGATGGCACTACGGGCATTGTACGGAACCTTGTACATGCTCCATTGGCTGCCAGTGGTTGCCAGTACAACGGCCCGCATCTCCGTGCGCCCCAAACGGCTCAAGTGGGTGAAAACAGTTCACCACGGAAGTGACGAGAGTGCTAGAGCCTAATCCAATGACTAACTGATTTGAACTGGATTCTGAGTAGGCGCTTCTTGAAAGGGCTGCAATAAGATTGCCAGGATTTTATCGACCTGGTTAATGTAGTACTCAGTTAAATCAATAAAGACTGTGGTCTGCTTTAAAGTTAGAAACTTCCAGCCTGTTCCACTTGTAACTACACCATAGATTGTTTCAATCTCATTTCCAGCCCGTTGGTTAAACGTTTGAGCTGCCACCATTGTCGCTACACACTGCCCTAGTCCTGCAATGATATTCTCGTTTTTTGCCTCAACCACTATTACCACTGGAGCACTAATAAAGAATTGCTCTTGAGAAGCACTGAGAATAAAGTCACAGAATCCAATCAACCCTTGAGCCAAATCGACGTTGAATTCAGTACCTGAAAATAGACTAATGCGATAAGCCAGCTTTCTCCTCACCTCAGACAGAACGGGAGCGATCAGAAACTCAGAACGCGCTTTTTCGCTGTTAATGGCGGTCGCTAACGCCAAGTTTTCCTCTAGAACCTCCTCTAACAAGTTTGAAGGAGGCACTCCTGGAATTGCGCGAAACAAATTGCGAGTTTCGTCCAGGGTTAAGCCGAGAGTAGTTTTTGCTTTAGCCAGTGTAAAATCGCTGTATGCCATTTGCTTTGTCCCATTGATGTCTCTTTTCTACACCCTACACCCTGCCCCGTGGTATTATCCGCTCAATCGAACCAAGGAGACCAGGGATGCGATCGCTCGTTCGGTTAGGAATTGCACTGTTGATTATGCTGTTTGGGGTGGTTACCTACTGTAGTAATACGGCTGAAAATCCGATTACTGGGGAGAAACAGCGAGTTCAGTTGAGCGCCAGGCAGGAAGTTGCACTGGGGTTACAGGCTCGTGATCAAATGTCCGCTCAACATGGTGGACTGTATCAGAACCAGACCTTGCAGCAGTATGTCGATCAGGTTGGTGGGCGGATTGTGCAAAAGTCTGTCGCCGGAAAGTCGGGCTACCCGTTTGAATTTCACTTGCTGCGCGACCCACGCACGATTAATGCCTTTGCCTTACCAGGAGGGCAGGTGTTTATCACAGCCGGGTTGCTCAAACAGTTGTCTGCGGAGTCTCAATTAGCAGGGGTTCTGGGCCATGAAGTGGGGCATGTGATTGGGCGACACGGGGCAGAACATTTGGCAAAGCAGCAATTGGGGCAAACACTGGTCACAGCCGTAGGAGTAGCCGGTAGTGATGGTGAAGGTGGCGGTCAGCAGGCAGCGGCGATCGCGGCCGCCGTAAACCAACTCGTCAGCCTGCGCTATGGACGGGACGATGAGCTAGAAAGCGACGAACTGGGGCTGCGCTTTATGACTGAGGCAGGCTACGACCCCAGAGGGCTTCTTGAACTGATGAAAGTTTTGGGGTCGGCTCGTCAGGGAGGCACACCCCCCGAATTCTTCAGCACCCATCCTAACCCCGACAATCGCCTCAGTCGGTTACAGCAAGCGATTACAGCACAATACCCAAATGGGGTTCCGGCAAATCTAGAGGATGGGCGCGATCGCTTTGCTCAGATTGTCAAAGCCTCGGCTTTCGGCAGGGGGTTTAGGG
>JAAUSG010000187.1 GCA_012034055.1 Leptolyngbyaceae cyanobacterium RU_5_1
GCGATCCCCCCTAGCCCCCCTTAATAAGGGGGGAAATTAGCTCAAAGTCCCCCTTATTAAGGGGGATTTAGGGGGATCTTGCACGCTTTGCTACAAACAGGAGGACTTTTAAAACATCCTCTTAGATTGTAGATTGAATAATGCTTGCGGTCGAATGGGTTTAGGTTAAGGCAGTTGAGAATGAAATCGGCTTAAATAAACCAGAAGGAATCCGACTTCTGGATTGGTTAGGAGCTGAGCGATCGCGTTTTGCTAAAAGCATTGCGGATCAGGATCAGAAGCAGCCCTATCCCTGTGAACGCTAGTGCCAGGATGTGGCTCTCTTTGGAGGCAAAGGTAATTAGAACAATATTGGAGATTAGCGCTAAAGCCGGAATCAGAGCTGGAACCCGAAACCCCCCAGTTCGGGGTTCTTGACGCTTAATTACCAACAGCGAAAGGTTGACCAGACAGAACATGGCCATAATCAAGGTTGCGGTTGTTCCAGCCAGGAATTGCAGGGTCCCAGAAAGCGCCAGAAAGATGGCGATCGGCAGAATGACCAGAATCGTTCGATAGGGCGTTGAGCGCCCGGCGTGCAGTTTTCCCAACCAGGCTGGCAGTAGCCCTTCGCGTGACATTCCAAATAGCAATCGTGATGCGGTGACAAAGTTCAGTAGAGCCGTGTTGAGAACTGCGAACAGAGCGATCAGGGTAAAGATCACCTGTGGAAAATTCGGCTGTGCTTGACGAACAACATCCAAAAGTGGAGCCTTTGAGGCAGCCAGTTCCGCTGGACTTAGCACATTTGTGGCCAACCAGGAGACCAGGATGTAGACTACACCGGCAATTCCCAGGGCGAGTAGAATCGCTCTGGGTACATTTCGCTCCGGATTTTTCACCTCCTCGGCCACATTCACGATGTCTTCAAATCCAATGAAGGCGTAGAACGCCAGTGCCGCTCCCTGAAGGATTGCCGTCCATCCAATTGCCGCTACGCTCTGGGCTGGAACGTTGGCGGCGGGACTTCCCGCACTCACTCCGCCGCCAGTCAGAAACAGGATTGAGACCAGGATGACGATCAGTAGACCTGACACTTCGAGCGTTGTACAAAAAATATTCAGGGCAGAGGACTCTTGCATTCCTCTGAAATTCACAAACGCCAGCACAGAGAAGAGGGCGAGGACGATTAGCCAGGTGGGAATAATCGGTGCAAACGTAGTCAGGTAGCCTGCAAATGCGATCGAGAGCGTGGCCATTGAAACCAGGCAGGTACAAAACATCAGCCAACCGACCAGTGTCGAAAGCCAATCCGTGCGAAATGCTTTGTGGATAAAATAGGCAACTCCGCCACTTTGCGGAAAGCGACTGCCAAGTTCGGCATAACTGACGGCCGTTAGTGCCGCAACGGTCATGGCTGTCAGGAAAGACGCCCAAACCAACGTGCCGGAAAGTCCAGCAATTTTTCCGATCACCGCATAGATTCCCGCACCAAGAATATCACCGACTCCGTAAATCACCAGCGTCGTCAATCCAAACACTCGTTTCAGTGAATCCGCTTCTGTATGTGTTTCCATGTAATTTCGGTTAACCTTCCATGCGTTTCAATACTCTCAGGACTTACGCAAATGACCGAAAGATCTTGTGTTAGGAATTCCAACAGCAAACGACCATCATGCGCAACTGGGCACGATCGCGTCAAGGTTTCTGCATGATGCTTAACGACTGCGACGCGGTTTAAACAGGTCTGGAGTCACCAATCCCTGCGGAAAAAAGATGGTGCCAATCACAATCAACAAGCCAAAGATGATCAGCCGACCATCGCGCAGGAATTGAGCGAACCAAAGTGGCAGTCCAGGCGTATCTGCAACTGCCCGCAACATCTCTGGCAGCGCCGTGAACACCATCCCTCCCAGTACCGGACCCCAAAATGTTCTAGACCCACCAATTAGCACAAACGTCAGATAGTTAATGCTGGCGTCAAACGTACCCTGGCGGGTATTCCAGGTGTTGAGAAAGTGGGCACTCACCGCACCAACGGTGCCTGCTAAAACTGCTCCCAGCGTAAATGCCAGCACTTTGAAGTAGGTTGGATTGATTCCCATTGCATCGGCGGCCAGTTCATCTTCTCGGATGGCCGTGAATGCTCGCCCAACGCGAATGTTCTCCAGCCGAAACAGAAACACCATGCTAATCAGAAGCATGGGTAGCACAATCCACAGGTAGCCAATGGGTTCTGAAAAGGGTTGAGGAATGCCAAAGATGCCGACTGGGCCACCGGTAATGTCTAGATTGAGACAGAGGATGCGCAGAATTTCGACAAAGGCAATGGTGGCGATCGCCAAATAGATTCCACGCAATCGCAGCGCTGGAATGCCAACGATCACCCCCAGCAATCCCGATACCCCTCCCGCAATCAGTATCTCCAATAGCAGCAGGGGAATCGGAAATAGACTACCCTCAGTCTTAAAGACTTGAGTAGACAAAATGGCGGCAATATAGCCTCCCAGTGCATAAAATCCTGGACTTGCTAATGACAACTGCCCTGCCATGAGCGGCAGATACAGAGACAATCCCAACATCGCGCCGAGCAGCATGGAAACGATCAGAAAGCCATAGGTGGAGAAGAAATCATTCATGGGCGATCGCCGTTGTTGAGGGATGATGAGATGCTGGCTAGGATAGCCCCTTGCTGACGACCAAAGAACCAAAATGGTATTACGGTTGGCTATAGATGGGTTGAGATCCCGATGAGCATTGAATTGCCCCAGCTTTGCTACTTGAAACAAGTGACATCTCTGGAGGCATCATCGAAGGACGCTCTGATTGGCAAATTTGTCTGACAGGTGCTGCAGTGCTGCCAGTTCCAACAACAACGCTATCGAACAAACTGAGGCATCACCTCAGCAGCGGTGAAAACGCCATACATGCCACGACGGTGCAGTCCAACGGCGGCTTTCAGGTAACCAAAGGCAGGACCGCAAACATTGGCTGCCATGCTGGTTTCATCGCCGAGTGTGAAGGTGTGGGTTGAGAGTTTGCCTTCAAACGTTCGACCCGTAACCTGGACATTGGTGCTCAATGGTTTTTTGGGATTGCGGGTATCGACGACGCCACCAACCGTAACGCGATCGCGCCCACAAATCCCGGCTAGCTCCAGCATCACATCATCAGCATGTTCCATATTCTCCAGCGTCAGCAGTCCATTCGTTTGATCCAATAACGCTGTAATTTCAGCATCTGTCATTGCTCTAGCTGTTTCCACACTGTAGCCTGGCAGATGGGCAATATCTTCTCGAATCGTCGCTCGATACGCTTCCCAATTTGCAATTCCGACGCCAAAGGTAATCTTGACGCTGTGAACTTCGCTGTAGCTTTGGGCTGCCAGAGCTGCTGCTGCCGTCAACAATCCTGGTGTCGCTCCACACCCCGTCATATACGTGATTCCCGCTAACTGCAACTGGTTTGACAACGCCAGCAACTGCTCAACAGCACTGGTGCGCTTAATCGCATCAACTAGCACACCCCGCCAGCCGGATGCAATGAACTGCTGCGCGATCGACGCCATAAAGGTATTTGGCAGATTGGGCAATGCCAGGAAATAGCCATCAACGGGGTTAGCCCACTCAATTAGCTCACGAATGCTGTCATTGCTGAGGGTGCCATTGGGTTCCAGGTATCCCAAAGATCCCTGTGACTGGTAGGCAACCATGCAAGCCTCTGGATCCAGACCGTTTGGATTGTAGACATAACCTTTTTGATCTGCTGCTGCAACCCAACGCATCTCCTGCTTGGGCGTTAACACTCGACATGCTGTCTGCCCCAAACCGCCAAATCCAAGCACCCCAACTTGAATTGGTGCCGTCAGATAAGTACCTACTAAACTACCCATCGGCTTCGTAGCATATTCCTGAACCATCTTTCGTCTGGTATCCAACTAAAACAGACCCTCATTATCTATCTGTTTCTTACGGTTATTTCTGGAGGTACAAGAAAGCACAAGCATCAAGATCGTAAACTTTTATTAAGTTAAGTTCTCCTCCGGCTTTACCTTGACGGCAATTCAAAGTTAAGGGAGACTGTCAAATAACTGAGTCTCCACCTACACGATCTATACGTCTTGTTAAGTTTGATTGAATTTCGACTCAGAAACAAAACCTCCTTGTAACTTTATCAACAAGTGGGTATCAGCAAGTGGGTCGGTTAGCTGCTTAATCGCTTCTCTTCACTCCGCAACTAGCTTAGGGTTCAGTGCGGCACGAAGCGGGTCACACTACAGGTCAACAGTATGGAAACTTTAGAATTCATCATTTATCCCGATGGTCGGGTGCAAGAGAAGGTAACAGGTATCGTTGGCGCTTCCTGCGCTGAAGTTACTGCAGCTATCGAGGCTCAATTGGGTCTAGTTGTGAACCAGGAAATGACATCTGAATATTTTGCCCAGAAGATTCAGCAATCAACTGTGGCAACCAACCACGCCACATTTAGTGAGTGGTAGGTTTTTCAAACGTTTATCTAACCTTATTTTCGTTGAGAATCGCTATGTCACACTTTAGCCAAATCAAAACTCAGATTCGTAATCTTGCTTCCCTGAAGTCGGCTTTGACTGATCTTGAAATTGATTGGAAGCCAGGTCCTCAAGACGTTCGCGGCTACCGGGGACAAACTCGTACTGCAGATGTTGCTATTCAGCAAAGCAACGGTTACGACCTTGGTTTTAGCTGGAACGGCAGTGAGTACGAACTAATTGCCGATTTGCAATTTTGGAATCAGCCTCTGACGGTTGAGCGCTTTCTCAGCAAGGTGACCCAGCGTTATGCCTACCAAACTGTCTTGAGCGAAACAACTCAGCGTGGATTCCAAATGACTGAGCAGCAGCAGAACGAAGACGGCTCAATTCGGCTAGTTCTACAGCGCTGGAGCGGTTGAGGCAATTAAAAATTCAAAATGCAAAATTAAAAATGGACTCCGGATCGGGACTCCATTTTTAATTTTTAACTTTCAATTTTCAATTTCTCTGCGGGTGACTATGGCGGACTCTCTTACTAATCCTGTTTCTGCGTCCCAGGAAGACTTGAATCGTACAGGTCTGGAACCAGAACTGGGTGGTTTTCTCAGGGATGAATCAGAACGTTCAGGATTAGAGCCAGAACTGGGTGGAGCTTTGCGCCAGAACGGTGTCTATGTCGATGAGATTACTTGCATTGGCTGTAAGCACTGTGCTCACGTTGCCCGCAACACGTTTTACATTGAGCCTGACTACGGTCGATCGCGCGTCGTTCGCCAGGATGGTGATTCAGAGGCGCTGATTCAGGAGGCGATCGATACCTGTCCCGTCGATTGCATTCACTGGGTCAACTACGTCGAACTGAAGCAGCTTGAAGAAGAGCGTAAGTATCAAGTCATTCCCATCGTGGGATTTTCAGTTGACCCTGCGTTGGTTCGCCAAAAGATCAAGCAAAAACGCAAGGCAAGGCGGAAGGAATCTTAGGCGACTCTGAGAAAAATTTACCCTCTGTAGGGGCGTTTCGGGTGTTGCGGAGGGAGCGGTAGATGGGGGATGGGGGAGATGAGGGGATGAGGGGGTGAACGCTATGGATTCATTCAATCTCGCCTACATCAATAATTTCAATGGCACAACTGCTCCTAGAAAACCTGGATCCCACCTTGCTGACTCAACAGGAAGAGCTAGCCAGGCAGGGAAGGGCGATCGCTCCAGGAACAGGTGCAATATCTTTTACAGCAAGCGGTTCAACCTCAACTGCGCTACCATCACACCGGCGGAGACAAGGCAAGTGCGATCGCGCGATCGCACGCGCGATAAGCTGGACAACTATTTAGCAATAGTGCCGACCTGATTCGTGAGGATCGAGAAGTGTTCATCTAGTCCAAATTCAGCCAGATTTTCACCGTCGAGATGTAAGGCAACTGCCTCACGTAAATTTTGAGCAATCTCGTCTAAACTCTCTGCCTGAGTCACAACAGAAATTTCCTGGCACTCTGCTACATAACCACTTTGCTCACCGGGATAGACGATCGCAGTAATGTATTCCCGCAACTGCATAAGGTGCTGTTTACCGTTCGATAGTTTCAGCCTATCACGGGCAATGGGGCGTGGTTATTGATCGCTCCAAAGCTGCCGGACGTATGATTACGATCGACCCCAGTGACCCAAACTGGGAAGAACGGGTGAGCGATCGCATCCAACACCTCCAATCTAAAAACGATTGAAGACCCAACAGCTTGTGACTCATACTTCTGATTACAGATTCTCGTAAACTTCATCATCGTTGCGTTTGCCAATCCGAAACACCTCAACGTCTGTCTCACTGACCGTGTAGAGAATCCGAAACTCACCTTGATCTACTCGGTAACCTTCAATTCCTTGAAGCGACTTGCAATCTTGAGGAAAGGGATTGGCTGGGAGTGAGAAAATCTTCGTGGCAACTTGCTTGAATTGCTTGGCTTGCAGTTTGTACAAAAACTTCTGTGCCGATTTCGTTAGGCGTAAAGCGTATTGTTCAGCCATCACTCTTCAACTCGTCTAGCGTGATGGTTGTCCCGTGCAAAGCATTGTAGCCCTCAACCACCTCCTCTAAGGTCACAAAGCCTTCTTCTTTGGCCTCTGCCATTGCCTGTCTCAGTGCAGCAGCATCTCTAGCATCCTCGATCGCCTCTAAGCGCTTCAAATCCGCATAACTGATGACTGCCGCTACCATCTGCCCACGATGCTCGATTACAATCCGTTCCTGCTGCTCTCCCACGCGGCGAATCAACTCAGAGAATTGCTCCTGTGCCTGACCTGCTTCTATCGGTGTCATCTTGCTTTGTCCCAGTTGCCCTTACACCGATCATCATAACTGCCTACTATGGGATGCATGATTGGGATGCATGATATGGTGTCTCTGACACCTGACCCTTGACCCTGATTCATGACGCGATCGCACCTAGTTGGTTTGCTCAAATCTCTGTGGGAGAAGCACCGGGACGAGCTGAAGCCCGTATTGCTGCTAGCAGCGGTGTTTTTGCGGTGACGTTGACCTTTGGATTGCACCGCTACTTCACGTTTTACGCCTCTTACGACCAGGGCATTTTCAATCAGCTTTTCTGGAATGGCATCCACGGACGGTTCTTCCAAAGCTCGCTCTCATCAGTGCTGTCGGGTGCCGTTGTCCATGATCAGCAGGTGCCTGCCGTCTTTTATCACCGCTTAGGACAGCATTTTGACCCGGTATTGCTGCTCTGGCATCCCGTCTATGCGCTATTTCCTAATGCCGCAACGCTGGTCGTTCTGCAGGTGGTTTTGGTGACGGCAGGTGGACTGGTGTTGTATGCCCTGGCACGGCAGTATCTCAAACCTGCGATCGCGCTGATGATTACGGCCGGCTACTATGCAGCCGTTGCGGTGATTGGTCCCACTTTTTCCAACTTTCACGACCTGAGCCAGATTCCGCTATTCCTGTTCACGTTGTTTCTGGCACTGGAGAAGCGCTGGTGGTGGTTGTTTTGGCTGATGGCAGCGTTGACGTTGCTGGCACGAGAAGACACCGGAGTGCTGCTGTTTGGGATTGGGGTTTATCTGGTGTTGAGCCGTCGCTTTCCCAGAGTGGGGCTGGTGCTGTGTGCGATCGGCTTTGGCTATGTGATGGCCGCAACGAATGTGTTCATGCCGATGTTTTCTAGAGATGTCTCACAGCGATTTATGATCGAGCGGTTTGGACACTTTGCGACGGGGAGTGAAGCCTCCACGCTGGAAATTTTGTGGGGGATGATCAGTAATCCCATTCGGCTGATCGGGCATCTGCTGAAATCGCTGGATCAAAAGGTGCTTTACATGCTGGCGCAAACATTGCCACTCGCCTTTGTGCCGCTGATTTCACCTAGTGCGTGGGCATTGATCAGTGCGCCCTTGGCGCAGCTTTTGTTGCAAGGGGGGGAATCTCGTTTCTCCATCTATATTCGCTATGCAATTACACTGGTGCCAGGTTTGTTTTACGGGGCGATTCTCTGGTGGTCCGTGCATCAGGATCGATTTAGACCTCGGTTTCGCCAGTTTTGGAAAGGCTTCTTAATTCTGTCGCTGCTGATTGTGGTGCTCAAAAGTCCACATCGCGTGTTTTATTTTCTGGTGCCAGACTCGTTTCAGCCCTGGGTGCATGTGCCGCTGACTCGACAATGGGAACACGCGGGCCATGTGCGATCGCTGCTTTACCAAATTCCCCCCACTGCCAGCGTTTCTGCCACGACCTACATTATTCCGCACCTGTCCAGCCGCCGCGAAGTTCTGCGCATCCCCTTCCTGCAATTTCGTAATGACCAGAATCAGGTGGCTGAGGTGGAGTACCTGATCGCAGACCTCGGGCAAATGCAGCAGTATCGAGTCGCCTTTAAGGACGAACGAGGAGCACTGGCACAACTGGTCCCGCTAATTGATCAACTTATTGACCAGAAAACCTATGGTATTCAGGGGCTAGAAGATGGCGTAATCCTGATGCAGCATGGACAACCGTCTAAACCGGAGTTGTTGAATACCTGGACAAAGCTAAGGCGGAATTACAGCAATTTTTAATTGAGTGCAATATAGCCTGGCTGTGAAAGGGGCTTGGGATTAGGATTATAGCGATTTTCAACTGAGTGAGGTACATTCTCGTTGTGAAAGGTATCAGGTGTCAGGTGTCGGGGTGGGCTTCATTGAGATGCAAACTGCTATAGAGATTAGAGATTAGGGTTTCGTGGTGAGCGCTCCTCAGCCAAACGGGTTAGGGGCTTGGGATTCAGGCGTGCATTGCCCAGGTGTGTAGCATCCTGCGCTTTCTTGTTCACCCATTTCCGCTATGGACAGAGCACAGGTTATGCCTATAATTCTCTTGTTCCTGTGAAGAACTCGTGAATGTCCGGGTTAAACCTACTTTCCTTTATTGGAATTTTCGCGCTTTGTGGAATTGCGTGGCTGACCTCAGAGAATCGACGTGTGATTCCCTGGAGAACGATCGCCTGGGGAATTGGACTGCAGCTAATCCTGGGGCTATTCATCTTCCTGGTGCCGTTAACGCGCAGCCTTTTGGAAGTAATTAGCAATGCGGTCAACTCGGTGCTGGATGCAGCTCAAGAGGGCGCTCGTTTTATCTTCGGTTCACAGTTGGTGCCCGATTCCAGCAGCGTACCAGGGCCAGTATTGGCGGGGCGTTGGATTGCTCGTGCAATTACACCCCCCTATGTACCGGTAGCGGGCGATCGCCTCAGCACTAACTTGCTTGACCTGGGCTACATCTTTGCCTTTCGGGCGCTGCCTGCTGTGATCTTTTTCTCGGCGCTGATGGCACTGCTGTATGCGCTGGGACTGATCCAGCCGATTGTAAACTTGTTTGCTCGAATCTTTCGCCGCTCCATGAACCTCAGCGGAGCCGAAGCACTCAGTGGTGCTGCCAATATCTTTGTCGGGGTTGAGGCAACCTTGGTAGTGCGCCCTTATCTGGAGCGGATGACCCGCAGCGAACTGTGTGCCATCCTGACATCCTGCTTTGGTAGCATTGCTTCCACGGTGCTGGCGCTCTATGTTGGCTTTCTGCGCCCGGTTTTTCCCAACATTACTGGGCATCTGATTTCAGCATCAATCATGGCGATTCCAGCCTGCTTCGTGATCTCTAAGATTCTAGTACCGGAAACGGAAATCCCAGAGACGATGGGCAGAGCCGTAGAAGAGAGCCGAGTCGTCGCAGCAGAATCCGGGTTGCGGGACAAGGCTCCTGAGCGATCGCCGACAACCTATCCACCAGACGCGCCGTCTGAGCAGGAGACCGCGATCGCATCTTCCGAAACAGTTCAGCAACCTACAGATGATGTACCGAAAGCAACGGCTCCATTCACGGCCATTCCTGAGCCTGTTGTGGAATCCAGAGAACCGATTATCAATCAACTACCCCTGAGTCCAATGGAGGCGATCGTGGTTGGGGCACTGGATGGGGTCAAACTGGCAGCCGCGATCGCAGCCCTTTTGATTGCCGTATTAGGACTGGTTGCACTGGTGAAGCTATTCTTCGGCAATCTGGCATCGCTGTCAGCCAGTTCGCAACCCTTCATTCAATCCATTGGTAACGTATTCAAGATTGTCACGCTGGAAAACATTCTCGGAGCGCTATTTTTACCCCTCACCTTCCTGACTGGGGTTTCACTCAAGTGGCAAGAGCTATGGCAATCCTCTGTGCTGATTGGTCAACGATTGCTGCTCACGGAAGTTTACTCCTATGAGCAGTTGGCAGTTCTTGCCAGTCAGGGAGTCCTCAGCCAGCGGGCGTTACTTGTGGTCAGTTACGCGCTGTGTGGATTTGCTCACCTGTCCTCAGTCGGAATTTTTGTGGGTGGTTTAGTCAGTCTGGCCCCCTCGCGCCGCAAAGACATTACCGAACTGAGCTGGAAAGCACTCTGGGCAGCAACCCTGGCCACATTGATGATTGGCTGCGTGGCGGGGTTGTATGACACGGGGAATCCGGGGATTATAGGGAGGTAGGGAGAGAGGAGTGAATGACGAATGACAAATAACCAACTCAATCTAAAATCCAAAATCCAAAATCCTATGAGATTGAACCGAGTGTGGTTGTTAGGACTGGGAGTGTTGAGCGCGATCGCGGTTGGGTTGGCAAGTTACACTGAGCATTTTTTCATAGCAGGTTGGGCAAGCGTTTTGCCTTCTGTCCTGGCACAGTCTGCTCCGGCATCTCCTCAAACATCTCCAAATCCGCGATCGCTGTCCCCATCGACTATCGCCCCAACAACGCCAAACCCTGAAACTTCTGCTTCTCCCTCACCGTTACCGACTGCCCCTTCCACAATTCCTGAAGTCCCAGTTGCTCCTTCTATCATCCCCACACCCCCCGCACCTCCTGCCTCCACAGATCCTCCACTCCCCATAAGCAGCGACTATCAGGACCCCGGTCGCCGCTTCAAAGTGGGTGTATTGAAGGATTACAAAGTCAGTCCGCTGGCAGGTTCAGTATTAATCGAAGCGCCAGACGGGAATTTGGCATACACCGTGGTGCCTCAATCCCAGCCGTTGGGCAAGCCGATTGGGCTAATCGCTGGCTATGACAACAGCGACAGTCTGGCAAAAGTAGCAACCTCCGTATTTCAGCGCGGGGAAGGATTCCAACCGGGGATTCCTCGTCCCGAAGCCGGTGGCGGAGCTGTGATCGACTGGACCGGCACTCTAACCATTGCTGGCTCCTCCCAACCTGTTGGTGGCATGATTCTCGTTCGTCCCTCCGCTCAAAACATTCTGCTGCTGCTAATTGCCGCCACTCAGGCAGGTGCAGACCAAGTACCGGGCGCGATCGCAGCCCTGGCAAACAGTCTGCAAGCTCTTTAGCTCTTAGACGGGAAGCCCCGCGCTCTACCTGAAAGGTGAGCGTCGGGATGAAAGACGCGTGAGTTTTGGCGGGTTGTCTGACCGAATCCGCAGGACAGGGAGGG
>JAAUSG010000188.1 GCA_012034055.1 Leptolyngbyaceae cyanobacterium RU_5_1
GTAGCAAAGCGTGCAAGATCCCCCTAAATCCCCCTTAATAAGGGAGACTTTGAGCTAATTTCCCCCCCTTATTAAGGGGGGGCTAGGGGGGGATCGCTGAGTGCTTAACATCACAGACCACACCTTTTCAAACATCCTCTAACACATTATGACCGCTGTTATCAGGACTCTTTCGGTATATTCGCCACTGACTCAGCCAGTCCACTAAGAAACTAAATCTAATCCAGCCCAAAAATGATGGATGGTTTCCAAAATTTCAACGATTTAGTGTCTTCCACCCTGAAGTGCGACAGCGCTTGGATTGCTAACTATGTATTTAGTGTCAGATCTGCTGGATAACACCCAACTTTTCAGGACTTAGACAGCATAGTTGCAGGATAACTCCAGAAATTAGGGTGTTATCCGTCACTATCTGAAGGAAATGGATAGCGTTGAAATTAGAACGAACCGATCGCATCCAGCACCTGAGTAGATGGAAGCTGATCACATTACAGAATTCGTTCAGCTTGTCGGAACGTTGGGTGCGATCGATAAGGTTAAGTGATAAGTATGTTTGCCTAAAAAAACGCACAGGATGGAGCAATCGAGCGATAATAGATAGTGTAAAGAAATGCAACGTTGCGTTCAGGGAGGTTGTTCATGGTCGCAGTTACGGAGAGAGTGACATCTCGGCTCACCATGCAAACGGTCGAGATTGCTCCCGATACCACCGCCATGCGATCGCTGGATTGGGATCGCGATCGCTTCGATATTGAGTTTGCCTTAGAAAATGGCACCACCTATAACTCTTTCTTGATTCGGGGTGAGAAGATCGCCCTGGTAGATACCTCCCACGAGAAGTTTCGCCAACTTTATCTGGACACACTGACTGGGCTGATTGACCCTAAACAGATTGATTATTTGGTGATCAGCCACACGGAACCCGATCACAGCGGCTTGGTGAAGGACGTTCTGCAGTTGAACCCAGATATCACTGTCGTCGGCGCAAAGGTGGCGATGCAGTTTTTGGATGAGCTGGTGCATCAGCCTTACAAACGCAAGCTGGTGAAGAGCGGCGATCGCCTTGACTTGGGCAACGGACACGAGCTGGAGTTTGTTTCTGCCCCCAATCTGCACTGGCCCGATACGATTCTCACCTACGACCACAAGACGCAGACTCTGTTTACCTGCGATGTATTCGGGATGCACTATTGCGACGACCAGACCTACGATCAGGATCTGGCGCTGCTGGATGCCGACTACAAAACCTACTACGACTGCTTGATGGGGCCGAATGCGCGTTCCGTGTTGGCGGCTCTCAAACGCATGGGTGATCTGCCCCCGATTTCCATGATCGCCACTGGGCATGGTCCGCTGTTGCAGCATCACGTTGCGGAACTGGTGGGACGATATCGCGAGTGGAGCAAAGCGCAGGCAAAAGCAGCTACTACAGTGGCACTGTTCTACGTCTCTGAGTATGGCTATGGCGATCGCCTCGCGCAGTCCGTTGCTCAGGGCATTTCCAAAACGGGTATTGTGGTTGAGCAGGTGGATCTGCTCGACGCCGATCCGCAGGAGGTGCGTGAGTTAGTGAACATTGCTGCCGGAATTGTGATTGGGATGCCACCTCATTCGGGGGCTTACACGACTCAAATTCAGGCATTGTTGGGCACAATTTTGGCGGCAACTCACGCGAAACAGGCGTTTGGTCTGTTTGAAGTCGGGGGCGGCGATGACGAGTCGGTGTATCCGTTGCGGAATAAGCTGCAGGAAATTGGGGTAACCGAAGCCTTCCCACCGATTCTGATCAAGGAAACACCGACGGAGATGACCTATCAGCTTTGCGAGGAAGCTGGAACTGACCTGGGACAGTGGCTCACCCGCGATCGCAGTATTAAGCAGATGAAGTCCCTTGATGGCGATTTGGATAAAGCCTTGGGTCGGATCAGCGGCGGACTATACATCATCACCGCTAAGAAAGGCGAAGCCTCCAGTGCGATGCTGGCATCCTGGGTTGCTCAAGCCAGCGTTGATCCAGTTGGCATCACGATTGCGGTTGCCAAAGACCGAGCCATTGAGTCCTTCATGCATGTTGGCGATCGCTTTGTGCTCAACATCCTCGAAGCAGACAATTACCAGCCCCTGATGAGGCATTTTCTGAAGCGCTTCCCGCCCGGTGGCGATCGCTTTGCCGGGATCAAGCTCTATCCCGCCAGCAACGGCTGTCCCATCCTGGCAGATGCGTTGGCATACCTGGAATGTGAAGTCGTCAGCCGTTTGGAAGGTAGCGATCACTGGATCGTTTACAGCACGGTTGCAGACGGGCGCGTTTCCAAACTTGATGCCCTGACCGCCGTTCATCACCGCAAGGTGGGCAATCATTATTAAGTTGGCGTAGGGGCGGGTTTAGCAGATGATTGAACCCTGAAACCAACGGTGATCGGCAAAACCCGCCCTTACAGAAGATTGCAGTTTTATTCAATTCGCATTCCTAACTATTTTCAATTCATTTTCACAAGCGTTTTCAAACGATGCATCCTCCCAGCTTTACCTATGGACTGTTCGTGAGTCTTGCACTGGTGGCGCTTCTCGCCATCTTGCTCAGAGGCGTTCAACCGTCGCGATCGGTTTCTTCCGCCTCTAACGACCCGGAATCCGACGACCCGAACCAGCCTCCAGAGTCCGACCCCACCTCTAAGCCTCGTGATATTCAGGTTGCTGAAATTTGGGAGAACACGCAGGTGTTGCGATCGCGCACCTGGGACCGGCTTAAATTTGAAATTGAATATGCCCGTCAGCGGGGCACGACAGTGAATACGTATTTGATTCAGGCCCGCGAAACGGCGTTGATTGATCCGCCTGGCGAGTCATTTACGGACTTGTTTTTGCATGAGTTACAGCAGCTCCAGTACTTCCAGCGCTTGAACTATGTGATTTTGACCCATGTCAATCCAGATCGGTTTGCCACATTGAGACGGTTGCTGGAGCTGGCACCTTATGTGACGGTAATCTGCTCTAAATCAGGTGCCAACACGCTGCGATCGATCTTTGCCAACCAGCCCCTGACCATTCCCTCTCCACGCGAGGATGAGGCGCAGGATTTGGGACTGGAATACGGCAATAATCAGACGCTCAAAGTGCATACAGTTCGGGATGAGGAGGTGTTGGACTTAGGTAATGGGCACGAACTGCAGTTCCGCTTTGTTCCCACACCACGCCACCCGGATGCACTATGCATTTACGACTCGGCAACGGGCATCCTTTACACTGACAAACTGTTTGGCGCTCACGTTTGTGATGATGCGGTCTTTGATGAGCACTGGAAGGCTCTGGATGCGGACCGTCAGTATTACTTCGATTGTTTACATGCTGCTCAAGTACCGCAGGTGGAAGCCGCGATCGCCAAGCTGGAGCCGTTTACCGCCCGCATGATTGCCCCCCGACACGGCCCAATTGTGCGGCACAGTTTGAGCTGCTTGATGCTAGACTATCGCCGCTGGTGTGAGCAGCAGCAGACCAAGGATTTGAATGTGGCGTTGCTGTACACGTCGGCCTATGGGAATACGGCAACCCTGGCGCAGGCGATCGCCAAAGGCATTCAAGCATCCGATGTCGCCGTGCAAACCATTAATTGTGAATTCACTGACCCGGAAACGATTACCCAAAGCGTGAGGGACTGTGATGGGTTCGTCATTGGCACGCCGACGCTGGCCGGTCATGCGCCGACGCAGATTCAAACCGCTTTAGGCATTATTTTATCAACCGCAACGCAAACCAAAGTCGCGGGGGTATTTGGCTCCTATGGCTGGAGTGGTGAGGCAGTCGATTTAGTTGAGAGTAAGCTGCAGGATGCGGGTTATCCATTTGGATTTGAGTCGATTCGCGTCAAGTTTAAGCCCACTCAGGAAACGCTGAGCCAGTGTGAGGCAGCGGGTGCAGAGTTTGTTAGAACGTTGAACAAAGTTCGGAAGGCGCGGGCCCCCTCGTCAGGCGGTCGTGGAGGCGCAAAGCGATCGCACCGGACAAGCCGTGGGACGGGTAACCAGTTCTCTGTGCGTGCTGATGGCTAAGCGCGGCAACAGCGACTTTGGCTTTCTCACCTCCTCGGTATCACAAGCCGGGTTCAACCCACCCGCGATTACCGTTTCTGTTGCTAAAGACCGAGAAGCTGGGTATCTGATGCAACCCGGTGTGAAGTTTGTGCTGAATATCCTCAAAGAGGGCAAGAACCTGCAGCGGTACTTTCTGAAAGCAACGGGTGACAACCCACTCACCGATTTAGACACCCAGCCTGCTGCCAATGGTTGCTTGATTCTGACCGAAGCCCTTTCCTACCTGGAATGTGTGGTGCAGGATCGGATGGAGTGTGGGGATCACTGGCTACTGTACGCGACGGTTGAGAATGGTAAGGTTCTGGAATCCACAGGCGTCACAGCCGTGAATCACCGAAAATCTGTTACTCAGTATTAAAAATCTAGGACTTACGCAAACCTCGGAGGTTTTAACCAAAATTAAGCATGGCGATCGCTGTAGGGGCGGGTTTTGTAGTCAATCTGAGGCTGCAAGAAAAGTCTGTGGCTAAACCCGCCCTTACAACGCCTTTTGATTGATCAGGCTCCTGCTCCCGAAGTAGACCCTTCCGCACTCGATTCAGATGCCAGTCGTTCCTTGTCTAAGCGGCGCTTACGAGCATAGAGCTGAATCGCGATCGCCATGCCAAGTATCATCATGGCAATAATCCAGGTTGTGGCATCCGTGGGCAAATTGTTCTTGAACACCGCCAGCATCACCACAATCACAAAAAAGACGGTGGGAAACTCATTGAACCAGCGGAACTGCTGACCGGTCATCTGGCACTCGTCGGCTGCCAGTCGCTTCATAATCCGCTTGCAGTAATGGTGATACCCCAGCAAAATTGCCACCAGCCCCAGCTTGACATGCATCCACGGTTCCTTTAATACACTGGGTTCCAGGGTCAATAGCCCGATCGCCATCGCCACTGTGAGCAGCATTGCCGGAGTCATAATAATGCTGTAAAGGCGCTTCTCCATAATTTGGTACTGGCCTTTCAGAATGCTACGAGTGGGTTCTGGTTGCTCATTCGCTTCAGCATGATAGACAAACAGCCGAGGCAGATAGAACATGCCCGCGAACCAGCAGACAATTCCGACCAGATGAAACGCTTTAAACCAGTAGTACGCCATGTTAAACCCCTCTGAATTTTGGATTTTAGATTTTGGATTTTAGATTTTCGACCCCAATCCAAAATCCAAAATCCAAAATCGCTAGGCCGGATGCTTGAAGACGCTATCCAGGTAAACAACTGCAGCGCGGCGATCGCAACCTCCATTCTGCAACAAATCACGATCTCCATTCTGCAACAAAAAGAGAGACAAAGCGGCGGCAAACAAGCGATCCTGGTCCCAATCGGCGTGGGCTTCTAAATAGCACGTCAAAGCCTCATGAAGCTCTTCGGGAATTTCAGCCAGGATACTAACAGTCGTATTCATGAGAACCTCGGGGGTAGTGCTGAAGCAAACGAAGTGGAGTAAGGATAAAAAACTTGAATTGTATCCTAAAAGCAACAGGAAGAACCTCCAGCAATGGCAGAACATTGGTGCGTTCATGAGCCGTTGCTGCTCTCCGTGTACCCTCAAAAACAATTCTGATCGGTCTTACTGAATGATGGAATGAGATGAAACTTGGATGCCTGGCGAACCATTCTGTTATTCAGCAATGCCCTAATTTTTGACTCAATGTAGTCGAGGGTGCGGTGGAGGAAGTCGCCTCATTGTGTCCAGGTTAGGAGCAACTTGTCAATGTGATGAAAACTCGTGTACTGGCATTCGGTAGGGTAGCCGTTCACGAAAGAATCGGCACTTGAAACCGATCCCCGTTACATTTCCTAACAATTTCTGGGAAGTTTGAACATGGACTCGCAAAACCATCACGAGTTTCCGAAACTCCCTGAAACTCCGATTCTGCTGTTTCGCCTTGTGGAAAAACCTGAAAGGGTTGTGGAAAACTACAGGTTATTCTGTGGAAAGCTTGTGGAAAGCCTGTGGAGAGCCTGTGGAATTTGTGGGGAAAACTTCGGTGAAGAATAAGAATTGCAAAAAGCTAAGAAAGGCAGAATTTTTAAACAAATGTTACTAGAACTGGTGCAAGTGCTTTGGAAGAGTAGGTTCCAGGTGTCAGAACTGAGTCTTTCCCTAGCACCTGACACCTCATGCCTGTTCACCTGTTTAGTTGGTAACGCCGATCAGCGAATTACAGATTCTGGAAATTGCTGTTGTAGGGCAGGAAATGCTGGGCAAGGTTTGCGATCGTCCAGGTTTTCGGGTTTGTTCCAGGTGAAGGGAGCTTTGAGCGCGGCAGACATCCAGAGCAGGCGTTTGGCGCGAGTCATAGCGACATAGAGGAGGCGAAACTCTTCGGCGGTCTTCAGGTTTTGGGCTTTTTCCCAGGCCGTTGGAATGTCGGGGAGCAGTGCTTCGTGATGCAAGCTGGCGCGAATTTGGGCACGGGTCACTTCGGCCAGGGTGAAATCTCCCAAAAATTGGGCTTGGGGTGGAATGCGAGAATTTCCAGGAATCATATTTTCGTGCAGGAACGGGATGAAAACGTAGTCCCAGTCCAGTCCCTTGGCTTTATGCATGGTAATCACGGTGAGCTGCCCCGGACGGGTGTAGCGATCGTCCGTATCATCGGTGTTGACTGGCTCAAAGCGCTCGGAACCAACGATTTCGCTGAGGACACTCAGCATCGCCGGTAAGGTGTTGTCACCGTAAGTTTGTTGGGCGATCCGTTCAGCCAGTTTGTCGGCTGTGGCCAGTTCGGTCTGGTCGTAGTTAAGGGTGTAGGCCAGGAAGGAAATGAGCTGATAGAGCGGCAGCTCCAGGCGGGCCCGCAGCAGGCTGGTGCAATAGCGCCGTGCTTGCAGCATGGATTCTGAGGGTTGCACTGGGTCAGAACCAGGCCCTGTGTTTTCGGTTTGAGATGGCTGAAGCAGCGAGTCGAGGGGTCCGGGGTAGAGAAACTGTTCGGGGAAGGTAACGAGGGCATTGAGGTCTTGAGTGGGAATGAGTTTGCGGGTCACGAGGGTGCTGAGAGCGGCTTTGAGATAGTCGGGGGAGTGGGGGCGATCGCACAACTGCAGCAGGGTCAACATCTCTGCCGGAACATGGGATTGGCGATCGTGTTGCCCCACCTCGTACACCAAAATCTTTTCTCCATGCCAGCGCTGCAGTTCCCTGGCAACAAACCGTCCCTGCTCGTTGGTGCGTACCAATACGGCAGCGTTCCGCTGGGGAGTCTTCCTGAACAGGTCAAGCACCCGCTGCCCAATCAGCTCAACGGTTTGATACACATCCTCTGGCGTGTATAGTTCAAGTCCACGTCCTTCTGCCAATGGGTTGGGTTGGGGGTCAGTTGGCGCAACGGGTTGAATGTTCTGGGGGCGAAACGGCTGTTCGGTTCCGGCTACCCTGGAGGCATTGGTCCACTGCAGCACAAAGTTCGCGGCGTCCATAATCTGGCGATTGCTGCGTCCTGCCTGGGTCATCGTTGCCAATCGCTTGTTGTCCTTGCAGGTGTCGCAAAACTCGCGGAAGAAAATCGGGTCTGCGGGTGTGAAGGTGGAGTTAATGGCCTGGTTGGGATCGCCAACCCGCACCAAGTTGAATGTGTTAGGATGCTCTGGATCGGCAGGATCGGCTGCCAGAATTTCTAGCAGTTGAGTTTGCAGGGGAGTGGAGTCCTGGGCTTCATCCTCAAAGACGGCAAACACCTGATTCTGCCAATGGTGGCGCACAGACGGGTCTCGCAACACGCGCAAGGATGCCAGAATCATTTCGTCGTAGTCTATCCAATTGCGATCGCGGAGTTGCCGTTGGTAGACCTCATACAATCCGGCGGCGATCGCCAGCACATCATAATCCACGGCTGGTTCTGGAGTAGAAACGCGCAATTCTGCGTCTCGACTCAAGCGTCGCAAGTCCTCTGGCAATAACCCCGAACTCTTGGCCTCACGAATTATCGTATTTGCCAGATCCGGTAACACCTCGGTGCGCAACACGGACTGACGGCGCAGGCGCTCGGTTTCTTCGCCATCGAATTGGCGTCCTTCCAGCAACCCCTGATACGGGCGGGGATTGGCGGCGATCCACTGCTCTACACAGGTGCGAATCAACCGATGGTTTTGGGTCGGGGTGACCAGTACACTATCGGCATTCAGTTCGGAGAGTTCCGGGTGACTGCGGGCGATCGCCCATGCTAACCCATGCAACGTATAAACCGAGAAGCCGCTGGGGGGTAGGGATAGCTGGTTCAAGTAGTTACGAATCTTGGCTTTGATATTGGCCGCTGCCGATCGCGTAAACGTGACCACAATCAATTGGCGACGAGCGTTCAGTTGGTGACGGGCGATCGCGATCGCGGCCGCGATCGCCATTCCAGTCGATTTACCCGCTCCCGGCACCGCCGACACGGCCATCGGCCCTCCCTGCCAGTCTGCCAGTTCTCGTTGCCCTGGACGCAGGATGGTACGGAGATCGTCGAGGGCTGTGGAGAGCATGAGCGGATGAAGGGATGAAAGGATAAAGGGATGAAGGGGTAAGGAAGATGAGCCAGTAAATTGCTGCCACCTCTCTAACCTCAAAGTATCGCTGGGTAACGAACTTTGAAGCGATCGCAATGGGCTTTGACCTCGTTTCAATGGTTGCCCTCTCATTTTAATCTGGGCGATCAAGCATTCCCAATTCATCCGTCCTGGCTCATCTCCGTGCCATCTGGCATGGTCGTGCGGCAGAGTTTAGCTCCGTCCAACTCAGGGCCCTGAAACTCGGCCCAGCGCAGGTCGGCATCCTGTAAATTGGCGTCCCACAGTGCAGCTCTCCATAATTCAGCTCCCCGCAGATTGGCCTTCTGCAAATTTGCCTCGCGCAGATTGGCCTCCGATAGGTCAGCATCTCGCAAATTTGCCGCTTGCAGGTTTGTCTTCTGCAGGTTTGCCCCGCGCAGGTTTGCCTTTTGGAGGTTTGCCCCACCCAAATTTGCCCCGGATAGGTCAGCCGCTTGCAGATTGGCTTCTTGCAGATTCACCATTTCAAGATTTGCCTCCTGCAAATCAACCCTGGTCAGTCCGATCCTGGCTAAGTTTGCTCCGGGAGCGTCCAATCCTCGTAGCGAAACGCTGTCTTTGTGGAGATCCTGAAGGGCAATCCGGCGAGCGTAACTGGTTGAGACATTGGCCGCCGCCGCACTATCAATCACCCGCCACGCTTCATAGTGCTTGTGAGCTTTGCGATCGGGCGCTTCTTTGAGATAAAGAATGACCGCGACAACCACGGCAATGGATTGAGCTTGGGCAAAAATTACTTTGATGGTTTTGCGAGAAAAAATATCTTGAACCGAATGGATTTTGATTCCATCTTCAACCCAGAGCGCCAATGCCACCAGTAAGATAACCGCCACTGCGATCGCGAACCAGCTTGGGATCGACCGGATGGCTTGTTCCAGTTGGTGTTTTAGCTGGGTTAGTTTCTCTCTCATCTGCACATGGGAACAATTAAAAATTCAAAATGCAAAATTAGAAATTGGAAACCCTTGCTAGTAGACATTTTTAATTTTTAACCTTTAATTTTTAATTGTTGCGCAGCTCATCACTTCAATCTCTTAAGCTTAAGAAGGTAACAAATGCAGGGTGAACTTGAAACTTCTTGATATTTTCTAGATTGACAGTGGGTAACTCGTAGTGCCCTAAATAAGTCCTCTTTTTAAGAGAATCACTCCCGACCTCTGGCACCCACACCTTCAAAAATCCGATTTGCCACAGCAGTTTCTTCAGTTCTAGATAATCCATCTCGGACACCCACTCTGCGGCGCGATCGACATGAACTTCGCCACAGACCATTGAGAGTAATAAATAATCCAAATCGTCTTTTTCAAAACAGCAATTTTTTCCCCGGAAGGCTTCAAAAACATCAAGTAGGTTAGGGTATTGAAATCTGTATTCCGACGCCAAATCCTTTATTTTCTGTTCTGAATAAATTTCCTCGGCCGCCATAATGGCAAACTCGTCTATTTTCTTACTCCCCGAATAGTACTCTCCACAAAGTTTGCAAAATTGCAGAAGTTCCCTGGGGCGTAGTTGCGTTCTGTTGATGATATAGTCAGCGGAATCCTCAGATTTAGAGTCTAATCTAGACGCGAAAACTGATTTCCAGCGATTCGGAGTATCGAGGTTAGAGGTTTCTGGAAACGAATGGGCAATCCGCAAACCGATCAGTTCTAGTAGCTCATTTTTGCCCCAACGGATGACTTCAACATCCTCTCTAATCTTTTGAGCATCATCATAGATTTGAGGAATATTATCAAATAGTTCCTGTCGAATTGAGACGTACACTCGCAGACCAGGGCTGACCAAGTTGATTTTTTGAGTGGCTTGAAATAAACCAGCAATAAAGTATTTAGCGTCTTCAGAATCATCCCAGCCTTTGTCAAGTTCATCAATCAAGACCTTCATTCTTGATTTTTCTAAAACTCTCTTCAGGCTAGGAATCAAATTTTTGATCTCCTCTAAACTGTAGAGCGCTTGCAGGTTTCTTGACTTAACAGTGCTTTCGTGGGCATCCAACTTGACAGTTTCTAGTTTCTTCAAGTAACTCACGAGGACGCCGATCGGACTTAGCCCTTTCATATTGGAGTTCGCATTAACATAGTTATAGATGTCTCGTTGAGGACCCAGCAACAATCCACGCTTGTTCTCAACGATTTTATTGAAAATAAGGTTATACAGCAGATACTGCCACGCGACTGAATAAGAACTCTGTTTTCCCCACGATCCTTCATTTTCACGCTTCAAATATTGCGAAAGCAATTCGTAGGAGTATTCTTCTGGAGACAGTTCTAAAACTAAATTCCCCTTCTTCGCTTCTGTCGATGCAATATATTTGAAGATTGCACTTTTGCCAGCCCCGCGATTACCAACCAGAATTGTCTTTCTACTATTCAGGAACTTTTGATAAGCCGAATTCTGATAGAAATATTCCGACAAACCTACCGTGATATCTCGTTCAGCAGAATCCGAACCAAGGTTTAACTTCTGAATGTCTACCAACATAGTTGACTCAGGTTTTGTAAGTGCCTTATCTCGTCTAAATGAAAGCTGCTACGCCGCTAGTATACGTAGCACAGCCAAGCCTTGACAGTACCCTTAAGGGTGGTTTTTCTACAAATGCCTTAATTCTATAGCAATCCCAATTGAGTCACGAACACGGCGAATATTGTTCTATCTTAGAAAAAGCGAATTTTTGATGACCTGCAAAAAACTCAAATAGATATTTGACGGCGGGGAAAGAGCGGCACAGAAGCCAAAATTTTCTCAAGAAATTCTTGGCTTGCAGCCAAACATCTTCCACAGGATTTTGTTCAGGTGAATTGGGTGCGAATA
>JAAUSG010000017.1 GCA_012034055.1 Leptolyngbyaceae cyanobacterium RU_5_1
CTTCCAGCGCAACTTTGGCTTTGAATTGCGGACTGTATTGTTTGCGTTTGTTACTCATGAACTACTCCTATCATGTTTCGAGTGGTTCAGAGCTTAACCCCCTGTCCAGTTTTTCGGTTCCACTTCAACCTTCCAACGCTCTCGCCAGATGAATCAGAGTGAAGTCGTTGCCTGGCTGCTGGCTCAACTTCAACACTAGTCCTACTCAACATCTGGTTGCCACTCTGGGGTATTGTTGGGAAAAGACTGCCGATTTTGGATTTTAGATTGCAGATTTTAGATTGGAGATTGACAGGCAAGAGGCAAGAGGCGAGAGGAGGGCAGATTGGAGATCCTGCCCGTCTCCTCATTCGTCATTCGCAATTCGTCATTCCCCACTCCCCATCTCCCCACTCCCTAAAAAAACTACTTTTCCAATGACTTCCGTTCTCCCCAATCCAAACCATAAAAAAGCAAAAGCCCTGAAGCCCTCCAGCCGTCGTCCGGCCAAGGAACTATGCAGTGAGTGTGGGCTGTGCGATACCTACTACATTCACTACGTGAAAGATGCCTGTGCCTTTCTCAACCAGCAGATTGCTGAACTGGAGGAGGAAGCTCACGGACGCAGCCGGAATTTGGACAATCAGGATGACTGGTACTTTGGTGTCCATCAAGAGATGATGGCGGCGCGGAAGCAGGAACCGATTCCAGGGGCGCAGTGGACGGGCATTGTTAGCACGATCGCGATTGAAATGCTGACTCGCGGCATCGTCGAAGGCGTGGTTTGTGTGCAGAACACCGAGGAAGATCGCTTTCAACCCAAACCGGTGATTGCCCGCACCCCGGAAGAAATTCTGGCCGCGCGGGTAAACAAACCGACTCTATCGCCCAATTTGTCAATCCTGGAGCAGGTGGAACAGTCGGGGATGAAGCGATTGCTGGCGATCGGGGTTGGCTGCCAAATCCAGGCACTGCGCGCGGTTGAAAAGCAACTGGGTCTGGAAAAGCTGTATGTGCTGGGCACCCCGTGCGTGGACAACGTCACCCGTGCTGGACTGCAAAAGTTTTTGGACACTACTAGTCGATCGCCCGATACCGTCGTCTACTACGAATTCATGCAGGACTTCCGCGTCCATTTCAAACATGAAGACGGCTCTACCGAAACCGTTCCCTTCTTTGGCTTAAAAACCAACCAGCTCAAAGATGTGTTCGCCCCCTCCTGTATGAGCTGTTTTGATTACGTCAACTCTCTGGCCGATTTAGTCGTTGGCTACATGGGTGCGCCCTTCGGCTGGCAGTGGATTGTCGTCCGCAACGATCGCGGGCAAGAAATGCTCAACTTTGTGATGGACAAGTTGGAGACGCAGCCCGTGATGTCTCAAGGCGATCGCCACCAAGCGGTTCAGCAAAGCATCCCCGCCTACGATCAAGGCGTCACCCTGCCGATGTGGGCTGCCAAACTAATGGGCGTTGTAATCGAACGCATCGGTCCCAAAGGCTTAGAATACGCCCGCTTCTCCATCGACTCTCACTTCACCCGCAACTACCTCTACACGAAGCGCAATTATCCAGAGAAGCTGGAAGCGCATGTTCCGGAGTACGCTAAACGAATTGTGAGTCAGTACAAGCTGCCAGAGTCATGAGACTGCCTACGATTACTGAAAATGCGATCGCCTCGACCCAGGCGACGAGATTATTTTGCGGCATCGCACCTGGGAAGACTACGAAGATCTCCTGGTGCGCCGTAAAGACAATGCAGGATTAAGAATTCAATACAGCAGCGCCACCCAAGAAATCAAAATCATGTCACCCTTGCCAAAACACGCGAATGTGGGCGACTTATTAGCGGATCTGGTGAAAGCCATTCTGCGGTATCAAGGGAAGGATTGGCAAAGTTTCATGCCCGTTACACTCAAGCAAATGGGCATTCAAGGAATTGAACCCGACTATTGTTTTTACATTCAAAACCGCAATCGCATTTTAGGAAAAGAGCGGATTGGTCTTTCGATTGATCCGCCACCGGATCTGGCAATTGAGGTGGATATTACTTCAATAACCTATCCAGAGGACTATGCAGCGATCGCTGTTCCAGAACTTTGGATTTATCGGAGCAGTGAGCTGCTGATTTATGGGTTTGATGGGCAGCAGTATCAGGACACTCAAACCAGCCTACAATTTCCGACCCTTGACGTGAAGACGTTGCTCCCGCAATACTGCGATCGTGGTTGGCAACTTGGCTCTAGCGTTGCCCTACGAGAGCTTGAGGATTTCTTGAATGAAAGCGGACTGAGACAGTAGAGCATTCCTGCCTACAACCAGGGCGTCACCTGTTGCCATTGCCCTAGAACTTGGCGAACCCTTGCATCTAGTACAAAGGCGCTATCAGGGATACCTGTGGGCAAATAGTCAAGATAGTTATGCTTGTCTAAAATCAACCACTTTGTAAGGTTTCAAGTCTTAACTAAATCCATTCCAGTGGGACACTGGATGTCTTTGCCCTTCAGTTGGGGCACGGCTGGAGGGTTCTTGGAGGGTTTTTGGGTTACGCAAATCGCTGCTACGGTTATTTCCTGATTTTTCTCATTCTTGATGACAAAAACGGCTCCGGTATAGCTAACGAGTCCATCTTGCTTGGCAACGGCGGTTGAAATGGCCTGGTTAGGTTGCAGGGTTGTTGTGTTGTAAACGTAGGTTGGCGTATCGGCAGCAAGATTACTGCGCAATTCTGCCAGGTTGACGGCAAAGCGCTTTTGTTTGGCAAAAAAAGCCGTTTGCTGCTGGTTTAGAGTGGTGATGCTGCTGGCGGCGTCTTGAGGAGCAGCGCTGGGTTTGGGGGATGGTTCGCTACCCACAATCAGTAGAGTGTCATTTTGGGCCTGCTTGTTGACCGCGATCGGAGTTGACGGAATACCGCGCTTTGCTAGCTGTCTGGCATTCTGCAACCCTTGCTGATACTCCGGCAATAGCTTCTGAGCCACTGCCCAGTTGGGGCTGGAACGAGGAACCTGGTTTAGGAGCGCGATCGCTTGCTGCCAGAGCAGAATAATCAAATCCCAATCCTCGCGAGTGACTGCAGACCGGGTGCGATCCGTGGCGCTAGCCGCCTTACTGACTGCTCGTTCAAACGGGTTGCCGACAATGATTGGTGGAGCGGTTGGTGTTGAAGATGGCGGAGCTGAACGACGAATAGCTGGACTTGGCTGAACGGGTGCAGGCGCTGTAGTTTCGGTCATTGATCGCAGCACATCGCAGGCAGATGTTAGCACCACAAGTGCGATCGCGACTCCGCTGCGTGCCAGGTGTGACAGAGAATGACTCATATCCATACAGCCAGTACTGTAATCCTATCCGCTACCGATTTTAAATTAGTTTTTAGATAATTGAATTGAGTTGATCACTCCCCCAACCTGTGAAAAGCCATTCTGGATTGCAGCAATGATTTCGTAGAAAATCTAATCTAGTTCAGCCGCAATGCCAACGTGATCAGATGGATAAATTTTTTGATTGTTTGGTGCAGGATCTGCCAGAATGAGCTGGCAATTGCGAACAGTCCAATCATGGCTGATGAAGATGTAGTCGAGTGTGCCGCGCCAGGGTTTGAAGGTGCGGTTTACCCAAGTGCTGATCAATCGTCCTGCAATGGTCTTCCACAACCTTCGTTTTGGCTTGATTAAGGGGGTGGGACAGGTGTATTCGGGTTCATGTCCGTGAATAATGGGATAGGCTGAGGTGAAGCGATCGCGCATGATCATAATCTCTGGCATATCCGGTGTGGCATTAAAATCTCCCACGGCAATCACCGGCAGTTCAGGTGGCAGTTCAGCCAGCCAGTCCAGCAATACCTGAAACTGTTTCATGCGTTCAGGACTTGATCCGATTTTCCAGTAATAATGTCCATTGCAAAACACGAATGGACGCTGATTAATCTCTACTTGCACATACTGGGCAAAGCGTCCCTGACTTTGCAAACCGAGTTGGGCGTGGTGTGTAAACGGATGACGGCTGAGGATGGCGATTCCAAATTTGGCCCCAGCTTATGAGCACGCTCTGTAAACGGAACTCGATAAACGTAGGGCATGGTGAGCTGTTCAGCCAGCCAGGAGTCAGTATTCTCGTCCAGGTTGGCTTCTTGAATGCCAATTAAATCGGGTTGCTCTGCGGCTAATCCGGCAACGAGTAAATCACGCCGCTGCATCCAGGTATCCAGGTCAAACAGGATATTAATGGTGACAACTTTGACCATCGGGTTTTGTGTAAAGGTCATGCTCCCCTCGTACCCTAGCAGCAAAGACGTTGGCGATCGCCAACGTCTTTGCCAAACGTTCTAGGGCCTAAACCGCATTAGCTAGCGACTCCGAGTGAGGCTTCACCCGGTTCAGGGGCGCGCAGTTCGCGTTCTGAAATTCTGGGAGTTTGGTGGTAAACCGAACCGAGCAGAATATCCAGAACTCCGACCTCACGAGCGGCTGCGATCGCCTGGTGGGTAATCAGATCACCCGTGTTGAGAATGACGTTGTCCTGATTGTCGAGGATGACGCGCGTGACTGGACGCCCCAGTGCCTCTCGAATCCGACGTTCTTCGACGGTTCTGGTACTCCGTTCCTGAAGAATACGGCTGGTTTCTCGAAGCTGTTGCCACAGGTTACGGGCTTCAATCTTGACCTGTTCGGTTCCGCGCTGAAGCTGCTCACCCAAGGCTTGAGTGGCGGTGTCAACGCGGTTGCCTGCGATCGCCATCCTATCGGTAGCGCTGTAGCGTGCCGCTTCCCCAGTTGATAAGCCAACTGCATCCAGCAGTTCATACTCTTTGCGATAATGCTTGGTCTGTTCAATCACCCGCTCAGTCACAATCTGTCCTGGAGCGGCAATAATGTTGCCCTCACGCGTGCGCACCATTCGCTGCACCCGACGACCCAGTGCTTGCTCAACAACATACCCGGCAACGGCTCCGGACGCTTTTTGGGCAATGTCATCCGATAGGCGACCTCCAGTTGCTCGATACAACTGATCAAGAATTCCCGATTGTTCAGCGGTAACGGCAATTTCGAGGGTGACGACCTGACCAGCCGTTGCAATCAGGGTGCCGTCTGGAGCCGTAACCGTTTCCTGAACCGGTTTGCCGATCGCAAACGCTTTCTGTTCGGTTGGGTCTACCACGAGATTTGTAGCTGAGGCGATCGCAGCCTGTTGGGTCTCTTGCAATCGATACTTTACGTCTTCAGTCGCGGACTGCAAGGCTTCACCGGTGGTTTGGGCTGCCTCCTGCACCGTTTCACTCACCTTTTCACCTGCGGCTTGCAGGGTTGCCGTCGTTGTTTGAGCAGCTTCTTGTATCTTTTCCCCGGCTGCCAGCATTGCTCCTCGCACGCCACCCACCTGCTCTTCCATCAGCTCAACGGTTTCAGGGGGCACAAATGCGAAGTCCTCACCAATTTTCAAGGTCTGGTGAGCCGGAACAAAGGAGCGACCCGTGTAAACATCTGCAAACAGCCCACCAGAGACCTCGTACCCTTCAATCACTCCGGTGCGATCGTCAAAGTAAAGGTCGAGCATTTTGCCCAAATGCTGCCCACCGGTTGTCAAAATATAGGTGCCCTTCAAGATGTTGTGACGCTGCAAGATTTGCTGCACTTCAGGCAGCTCTCTGGCTCTCACGACGCTACTTCTAGATGGCACAATCATCGCATCTGTACCAATTGCCTTGACCTGCTGAAACGGCACCACCCAAGCACTACTCAAAAACCAGATTCTTCTATTAAAAATGCCACCACTTGATCGGTGTTCTGGTCAAAGATCACGTCCTTCACTCTGGCAAACCGATCGCCCGTGTCGTATGAAACCACTGGCTTGCCAATCACGTCACTACCCTTGCGCATTCTGTTTGCTCTCCTTAGTTTTTATCGGTTGTTGCTCGATTAGACAGATGCATCAATGCTGGCTTTGGTCGTGTGTTTAGAGGGGCATGACCGATGGGCAAAAATCAAGATCTAACGGTGACTCACATTTTGCGCGTTGCTGATGTATGCGCCTGATTTACCAAAATTTGGAACGAAATCAATAACACCGAAATATTCAACACACCCAGCAGTAGCGATCGCAACAATCAACAACGCACCCACATACTGACCACTATTTGACTGCTTGCCGATTAGTCGTGGCATTTCATCCCCCTTAATGTAAGATTGTCTACTGAGAATAACCGTTCATTTGTTTACATTAGACAATAAAAGCACGGAGATAGACTTCGTTCTGCAGGTATAAATTGATTTCGAGATCCTCTACCTTAAGACGGAAAAACACTGAGGTGCTTACGAATTTCTGCCTTAAGAGATTTCGAGAGAATACACCGCATCCAGCTCGGAATCTGTAGCTTTCCCTCAAGAAAAACTCCAGGACTGGACGTGGACAAGGTTTATAGCAGTTTTCGTTTGCGTTAAGTTGAAGGCAATGGGTTTATCGAACGCAAATCCTGTAGGATTTGCGTTCCAGGTGTCATCTGGCAGTTGCTGCGTTTGCGTTCCTTGGAGCTAGAACTTCGAGACGCACTGGCGCAATTCCAGATTGAACCAGACCCAAAATCCGAGCGGCCGCAGTGGACAAGTCGATGATTCGATTTCCATGGTACGGACCCCGGTCATTGATCCGCACAACGACAGACTGACCATTATCCAGATTGGTTACCAGCACTTGTGTTCCAAACGGAAGCGTGCGATGAGCAGCTGTCATCGCATGTTGATTGAATCGCTCCCCACTCGCACTGGGGTTGCCGTGAAAACCAGGGCCATACCAGGATGCGAATCCGGTTAGCCTAATCTGAATTGGGCCAAACGAGATTTGCTGATCTCTCCAGGTTGGCTTGCCAGCAACGCTTCGTAACGGAGCGGCGTTGCCCAATAGCCTTCTGAGGCGATTGGTGGCCTGCAGCGCATCGCTTTCTAAATTACGAGTGGAATTTGCAAACGTGGTGCTGGCATCTACGATCGCAAGCGTGATACTGTCTGCCTTAATCAGGTAGCGATCGTGCCCAGCTCCAGAATTCTTTTGACCCTCCCAACTAACAGTGATTTTGTCACCATTCACACCATCACGATGTAGCTGGTTGATTCTGGCCGCAATCACTGTTGCTCTCCAAACGGGGTCGTTAGCCGCAGGATCCACGTCTAAACTAGCTGGATCAAGCTGGGATGAGTACGAGTTGGTGAGTGTTTTGGAGGATTGGAGGAGCGTAGGGAGCGTGTGGTTTGATGTCGTATCTGCCTTCGGGAGGGATTTCGTTTGGGCAGATGGAACGTTTGTGGAAGAATGCTTGGCTTGAGTTCCGACCTTTACGCCCTCTGGGCAGCTTTTACAGAACTCGTGAAGGTTAGAACAGGAAGGTTGCGGACATAGAGCGTTGCGGCTTTGCGTCCACCAATAGGGTGGGGATGGATTTTTGCAATCACCTCGCCGCTGGTTTGAGAGGACTGTTCACCAATTTTCACAACCTGACTGGAGAGTCCGTCAACATCAGCAACTTTGCGTGGTGAGGAACCGTCTGGGGCTGGAGATTCAGCGATCGGCGCTGAAATTTCTGTCACTGAAATTTCTGTCGCTGAAATTTCTGTCAATGGAGCTGGGGTTTCATCAGAAGCTGTTTCAAGATTAACCTGCTCCAGATCTGCCTCAGAATTTTGATCAGCAACTGATTCAGAAGAATTGGCATTGCTCGACAAGGGTATGCCCAGCGCTGAAATCAATAAGGAAGCAGTCAAACTACTGAAAAGTTTTCGATTCATAAGCTATTTTCTAGAGAAGCACTCAACTGTTAGGTCTGAGTCAACCAAGACATAAGCACTTGCAGGCAGACTCATTCGCTAACTCGTACTCGTTCTGTTTTCACTCCTATCTATTCAGAAACTGCAACAGACTATCACGAAGTTTTTACATTCGGGATCAGGGGTGTGTGCGATCGCTCCAAATATTTTTACAAACTTTACAATAGCGGAACCAGGCTAAACCCTTTTAGAAAAGGGTTTTCCAGCTATCATTCCTGCTTAAAATCGGCACCAAAACTTTACAAAAATTTAAAATATTTTTTCAAAAACTGACCTGTTAAGCTGTGGCGCGGTCGGGAGCTTTCGAGTGAGGGAGTACAATACATCCCAATACTTTTTGGTTAAAGGACAAGGGGCAAAGGGCAAGGACGAAATAGCCTACTTTTCACCCTTTCCCTTTTCCGAGAGTCATTGCAACATATCTGGTAAACATGAATAGCTAAGAGTTTCAGCATGGAGTATCGAGACGCAGGTGTAGACGTTGAGGCGGGTCGAGCTTTTGTAGAGCGCATCCGCAGCATGGTGAACAGTACGGTTCGACCCGGAGTTTTGGGCAAGTTGGGTGGATTCAGTGGGTTGTTCCAACTGCCTGCCGGATACCAGGAACCCGTGTTGGTCTCAGGAACAGACGGAGTTGGCACAAAACTGAAACTTGCTCACAGCCTCAACCAACACAACACGGTTGGCATTGACTTAGTAGGAATGTGCGTGAATGACGTGCTGACCTCTGGGGCAGAACCTCTGTTTTTCCTGGATTATTTGGCCACTGGACACCTCAATTCAGAGCAATTGGCAGAGGTCATCTCAGGGATTGCTGAGGGATGTCGCCTGGCGGGTTGTGCATTACTGGGCGGAGAGACGGCTGAAATGCCGGGATTTTACCAATCTGGGGAATATGACCTGGCAGGATTTTGCGTCGGGATTGTGGAAAAAAGCCAGCTTCTGGATGGATCGCAGGTGCAGGTCGGAGATGTGGCAATTGGACTGGCAAGCCAGGGGGTGCATAGCAATGGGTTCAGTTTGGTGCGGAAAATTCTCAGCGATCGCGGCGTTTTGTTGAGCGATCGCCCAGATGTATTCGCAGGACAACCGTTGGCGGATGTGCTGCTCACACCGACACGCATCTATGTCAAATCTGTCCTGGCAGCGCGGCAGGCAGGGTTGCGGATTCATGGCATGGCGCATATCACGGGCGGTGGCTTGCCCGAAAATCTGCCCCGCTGTTTAGGTCAAGGGCAATCCATTAGAATCAATCCAGCCAGTTGGAAGGTTCCATCAGTATTCCAATGGATTGCAGCAGAGGGGAGTGTCAGTGTGGCTGGGATGTTCAACACGTTCAATATGGGTATCGGGTTTGTGGTGCTGGTGCCGTCTGAGCAAGTCGATTTTGCGATTCAATGGTTCACTTCCCAAGACATTGCGGCGTCTGCGATCGCTGAAGTCATTGCCGGAACCGGCGAATTAGTGGGATTACCGGAGTAGCAGCGTGCCTCAGCCCCGAAAACAGTTTGGTCAGCACTGGTTGCGCAGTGAGAAAGCCTTGAGTCAAATTGTGGCCGCCGCAGAGTTACGTAAGAGCGATCGCGCAGAGCATACCGCTCAAGACATCCCACAGAACAATACACTGCAAAGCAACATACGGAGTGACCGCGTTTTAGAAATTGGTCCCGGTACAGGCATCTTAACCCATCAATTGTTGTCTCAAGCGCAATCAGTTGTTGCCGTGGAAATTGACCGAGATTTATGCGAACGTTTAACCAAAAAATTAGGGGACATCGATAATTTTTTGTTGCTTCAAGGAGATTTTTTATCTCTAGAGTTAGAGACTTTGTTGAACCCTTTTCCAGACTTCCAAAATCCCAACAAAGTTGTTGCCAATATTCCCTATAACATCACGGGTCCCATTCTCGAAAAACTGCTCGGGACGATCGCCCATCCAGCCCCAACTCCTTTTGATTTGATTGTGCTGTTAGTGCAAAAAGAAATTGCCCTACGCCTCAATTCCAAAGCTGGCTCTAAGCATTTTGGAGCATTGTCTGTGCGAGTCCAGTACCTGGCAGAGTGCGAATTCATTTGTGATGTTCCTGCCAAAGCATTCCAACCCCCACCCAAAGTAGACTCTGCTGTGATTCGCCTGCGCCCGCGATCGCTCGAACAACCTGCCCATAACCCTGCTCAGTTAGAAACGCTGCTCAAGCTGGGATTTAGTAGTAAACGAAAGATGCTACGAAATAATTTACAGAGTGTCATTGGACGCGATCGCTTGAGCCAACTGTTAGAAGAACTTGGCGTGAATTCACAGTCCCGTGCTGAAGATTTAAGTGTCAATCAATGGGTGGCTTTAAGTAATAAATTATAAATTTTGAGTTTTGAATTAAGAGGATGTTTTAAAAGTCTTACCGTCTGTAGCAAAACATGAAAGATCCCCCTTTTCTTGTATGCCCGAAGGGCTTTAAGCCCCCTTAATAAGGGGGACTTTGAGTCAATTCGCCCCCTTATTAAGGGGGGCTAGGGGGGGATTGCTGAGTGTTTGGCATCACAAACCATTTTTCAAGGGGGACTTTGAGCTAAACCGTCTATATATAAAGCTCATCACTTATAATTCAGACTTGTGTTTCAATGCTTTAAATTCGCCCTTCGTCATTCGTCATTCCAAACTTCCCCATGCGCTCTTACTCTCTCATTGCTTTTGCCAAAATTAATTTATATCTTGAGATTCTCGGCGATCGCCCGGACGGCTACCACGAACTCGTGATGGTGATGCAGAGTGTGGATCTGGCAGACCGAATCGATTTGCGTGCGAATGGAACAGACACAATCCGGATCTACTGCAATCATCCCCAAGTTCCCAATGACAACACGAATCTGGCCTATCAAGCCGCCGAACTGATGAGCCAGCAGTTTTCAGATGCCTTCGCCCGCTATGGCGCAGTTGATATTGCAATTCACAAGCAAATTCCAGTGGGTGCTGGATTAGCAGGCGGCTCTGCAAATGCAGCGGCTGTCCTGGTGGGGCTGGATATGATTTGGAAGTTGGGGCTGACGCAATCGGAGATTCAGGAATTGGCCGCGCAATTGGGTTCAGATATTCCGTTTTGTGTAAGCGGCGGGACGGCGTTGGCAACCGGCCGGGGCGAAAAACTGGCGACGCTGCCTGACCTGGATCACCTTTATGTGGTGCTGGCGAAGTATCGCGGTCTGTGGGTTGCAACTCCCTGGGCATACAAAATGTACCGGCAGATATTTAGTGAGTCCTACCTGCGTGACCCGGACGATTTGGAGAGTCGCTTAAGACAAGTCCATTCCGGTCCCATGATTGCCGCGATCGCCCAGCGGGATAGCAGACAAATTGGCCAACTGCTGCACAATGATCTGGAAAAGGTAGTGCTACCGGAATATCCTAAAGTAGCCCGGTTACGAGAGGCCTTTCAGCGCACCGCAACGCTCGGAACCATGATGTCAGGCTCGGGCCCCACAGTCTTTGCTCTAGCAGAATCACAAGCGCAAGCCCAGCAAATTAAGGAGCAAGTCGGACACGCGATCGCCGATCCCGACCTGGAACTTTGGGTGACAAAATTTAATCAGTGTGGACTTCAGGTGGCAGAGGGATGAAGGACGAAGGACGAAGGACGAAGGGGTTAAAGAGGTAATGGGATGATGAAATGAAGAGGATGTGGGTTGGGGCTTGCCACTAAACCACGTCCAGCTCGAAATCTGTAGCTTTCCTCTAAGAAAAACTCCAGGTCTGGACGTGGACAAGGTTTATTGCTAATCATCAATCCAAAATCTAAAATCCAAAATCCAAAATCGACAGCAATACTTATGAATGATGGATCCCACTCAGCAGAATCAACTGGGCAGACTTCAACAGAGCAAGCCGTAGAAAGGGATACAAAACCGTTAACGCCGTTGCGCTGTCTGGTTGGCGCGGCGATCGCAGCACCACTTTCGTTTGCGATGTATCGGATGACGAGCGCGATCGCTGTCTCATTTGCGACCAACAAAATTCACTCCGATAGCCTGATTGTCCAACGAATTTCTGCCGCTGTGCGCACACTTGTGATTGGGATGACGGCTTTGGGAACTGGAGTATTTGGACTTGCAGCCCTGGGGTTATCGGCATTAGCCGTCCAGCTCGTGTTTCAGCAACTCAAACAAAAGTCCGCTCCACCCACAAACTAATTCTTGCTGTAAATTTTCCGGTGACGTAGGGGCGGGTTTTGCCAAAAGTCTCGCTAAGATCCCCAGATTGTCTACCAAACCCGCCCCTACAGAGGCCATCCATCACCAAAAAATTTACAGGTGAAACTAATTAGTCCCTAACCCCTAATCCCTAATCCCTAATCCCTGTTCCAATGGTTATTGCTGCAACGCATCTGATCGTTGCTTCTAAATGACATAGTAGGAATACAGGATTCTGCATCTACTCATGAGCCTTTGCATCAACCCCAGATGCCCTTACCCTGACCATCCAGGGAATGCTGAAAATCGCTTTTGCCAGACTTGTGGCTCGGGATTGCTCCTCCAGGGACGATACCGGGTCATGCGCGTTTTGAGCGATACCAGCGGCTTTGGAACGGTCTATGAAGCGTATGAGCAAACAACGCCTAAAATTCTCAAAGTATTGAAGCCGAAGCACAACAACAACCCTAAAGCAGTGGAGTTGTTTCAGAAAGAAGCAGAGGTTTTGGGACAGCTAAACCATCCCGGAATTCCCAAAGTTGCGCCTGAAGGATGCTTTCAGTTTTTGCCTCGAGATGGCTCTGAGCCTGTCTACTGCTTTGTGATGGAAAAGATTGATGGGCCGAACCTGACGCAATGGATGTGGCAGCAGGACAATCAGCCCATCAGCGAACGGCAGGCAGTCAGTTGGTTACGGCAGTTGACCGAAATCCTGAGTCTTGTCCATCAGCACAACTATTTTCATCGCGACATTAAACCTCAGAACATCATGATTCGCTCGACTGGGGAGCTTGTGCTAGTGGATTTTGGAGCTGCCAGGGAGATGACCTATACCTATCTGGCTCGGTTGGGTGAGTCTGATGGCAGCATCACCCAAATTAGCTCTCCTGGCTATACTCCTCCCGAACAAGTCAGAGGGCAAGCCATTCCGCAGTCGGACTTTTATGCATTGGGGCGGACGTTTGTCTATTTGTTGACCGGGATTCAGCTCACCGATGCCAAAGTGTATGACGCCTTGAAGGATGAGTTCCGCTGGCGTAATTATGCGCCAACGGTTTCTCCGGGATTAGCCGATTTAATCGATCGCCTAATCGCTCCCAGAGCGGTGAACCGACCCCAGAATATCCAGGAGATTCTAGCTGCGATCGCCCGACTCTCGAAAAATTTGTCGGATGTTCATTCAGCATCTCGCCCAGGTCAACCCCATCGCAGACTGCTAAACTCCACACGTTTTCCTCGCACCGTCCTTCAATTCCCGCCAATGCGATCGCTACTGGCAGGAACTCTGACGCTGGTAGTGGGAGTGGGAGTGGCGGGACTGTGGTATGCTGCCTGGCACACGTCAACCCACCCGGCGAATCAGTCCATTCAAGTTGTCAAAACGCTGGCTGGACACACTAGCTATGTAAACTGTCTGGCGATCAGCCCAGATGGACAGTTTTTGGCCAGCGGCAGTGCCGATAAGACGATCAAACTGTGGAATCTCTCAACCGGACAAGCCATTCGTACCCTGAAAGGACACTCTAGTTTCGTCAATACATTAGTATTCAGCCCCAACGGAGAGGAATTGATCAGCGGCGGAGCTGATCGCACGATCAACGTTTGGCATCTGTCTACAGGACAAAAAACTCGTACTTTAACTGGACATTCCAGTTACGTCAACGCGCTCGTTGTCAGTCCAGATGGCGCAAAGCTGATTAGCGGCAGTGCCGATCGCACAATCAAAGTCTGGAGCTTAACAACTGGCAAAGAAATTCGCACGCTCACAGGACACACTGGGTATATCAACGCGATCGCCATTAGCCCCGATGGCACAACATTGGTCAGTGCCAGCACCGATCACGCGATCAAGTTGTGGGATTTTGCAAAGGGTCAGGAAATTCGTACCTTGACTGGACACAGCGATTATGTGAACGCGATCGCCATTAGCCCCGATGGCACAACATTAGTCAGTGCCAGTACCGATCAAACCATTATCCTCTGGGATCTTGCCACAGGTTACAAGACCCAAACCCTTACGGGTCACTCTAGCTATATCAATGCACTAGCCATCAGTAACAATGGGCAAACCCTGCTCAGTGGCAGCTCTGACCAAACAATAAAGCTGTGGGATCTCACCACAGCTAAAGAAGTTCGCACACTTTCAGGATATCGCCATGCAATTCGGCACTTTGTTGTGAGTCCCGACTGGCAAGCGATCATCACTGGCAGTGGAGACAAAATAATCACAATCTGGCGTCTGTGAAGACCGAGGGTTACGGGGCTGTGAGTTGTTGGTTCCTAGCAGTTGACTTTTCGAGCTAAAACACTCTAACAACTAACAACCAACAACTAAACCCGCCAATTCCTAAGAATTGGTTGTCTGTGCGGCCAAAAGCTGCTTCAGCTTCTCCAATTCCTGCGCCCAACGAGGATCAGGCTGAACACTATCCAGGTCAGGGGTTGTAGCACCGCCACGACGAGACTTACTATTACCTCCACCACTCTTACGACGCCCCCCTGAATTGCTAGTTGCAGGACTGGTTTGCTGCTCATCTGCACCTTTATCTTTCGAGCGAGGAAGTGCCTTCTCAATTTTGATCGGGCTATCCTTCACAACCTGTCCATTAAACTTTTCGATGAACGCATCGGCTTCTTCATCAGTTTTCACCGTAACAAAGCCAAACCCGCGACACTTATTGGTCTTACGATCCGTGATGATTTTGGTTGAAATCGTGTCACCCGCATCGGCGAAAACCGCTTCAAGCTCTTGGCGACTTAGTTCTTCTGGCAAATTGCCTACATACAGACGAACAGACATTGGAAAGATCCTCCAGACTGTGATTCAACTAATAGGTTTATCCGCAGCTACGCTGATTGAAATTGGCTAATTAGACATCCGTGTGAAACCAATGAGTTCCCCTACCCTTGCCAATCTTGACAACACAGTCTGCCAACAAGGAACAGCCACATGTATTCTGTGCATCGCTCAATCACACCAAACGGCAAGAAGCAAGACTTAAATGGTCATTGCGTTAGACTTTCGGCATCGCCAATTGTACAGAGTTATGGGCCTCGCTCAAGCGTCGCCTTATCAAAGTTTTACGCCACTCACTAAGGTATCACGGTAAGTAGAGCACTGCCAGCGCAAGGAACAATTTCTATCTTCTGATTGACTGACGAATTGAGGTGTGAAAAGCTCCATTGCTGTTATTAACACTCCTTACAAATTTCTGACTATAGGCTTTCTACAAGGATAGGACGTAAGAATCAGTAGAATTGTGCAAATCCAAACGATGAATTTAATTTGTAAACTATTGTAACACAAAACTCAGAATAGCTCACCTGCGATCGCATTATTTACGTCCACCCTCGCCCTTCTCAGTTGTGGTTCCCTACTCATGGCTTCTGATTCGGATCGTCCAATCATCATTGAACTGAATCTTAAATCAGACCACCCAGCACTGCTTGAAGGGTTGGATAGGTTGCTGCAACTAGGTTTAATTTCAAATAATCTCGTGCGGCAGATCGGTCAACGGCAGCTTGTCTGTCCATTACCTGAAGCTAACGTGGCACAGGTTGAATCATCTCGCATAGAGGCTACACAACCCACATCGCCTGAGCGACAACCGGCTACAGTTCTGACAGACTTCCTGCCAGTGGAGCCAGAATCACGCCCCTTAAGTCGTTCTGCCAGTCGCCAAGCCGGTTCTGCCGACCGTCCACCCAGTGTTGCAAGTCAGTCGCTGCAGTCCTTCATGGCAGAAATTAGCGTGGTATGGCTGCTGTTCCTGGGTGTGTTTTTGGTGGTTGTATCATCTGGAGTGCTAGCAGCGACCCAATGGCAAAACTTTTCACCCGTCGGACAGTACGGAATCCTGTTTGGCTACACGCTGGCGTTTTGGTTTGCTGGTCGATGGATCGCACGGCAGTCATCATTGCAAATCACGTCTCGGATGTTGAACGTTGCGACGCTGCTGATTATTCCGGTGAACTTTTGGACCATGGATGGGTTCCGGCTGTGGAGTAGCCCGTTGAGTTTGATCATGGCTGCGATCGCGGCCATCATCCTCTCCAGCATCACCCTCTTGCTGCTTAAGCGCGATAGTCATTCCAGGTTGATGATTCCAACCGCGATCGCCCTGAGTTGGCTGCACTGGGGCTGGAGTTGGGCAGGTGTTCCGTTTATTGCTACCTATATTGGGACGATGGGAGCGGCGATCGTGCTGCTGATTCGGGATGAAGGGAATAGGAGACAGGGAACAGGGGGAGCGAGGGGAGGCAGGGGGAGCAGAGGAAGCGAGAGATTTCACTCCTCCCTCCAACTCCTACGGAGACGCTACGCGACCACTCCTCCCTCCTCCCTCCTTCACTCTGAGCACGATCGCGATCGCCTTCGCCGCACTACTGCTAATTGCCAGAGCGGTGCTCGTGGCGCAGGTGCCGGTGAATCAACTTGGCTTGGCGATCGGGGTGTGTGGTTGGTTGCTGTACTGGTTAGCACGACGAGACCCAACTCGTGATACGTGGACACAGGCAGGAACTGTATTGCTGATCGTGGCTTGGCTGGTGGCAGTGACGGTTACCCCCCCGTGGCAGGCGCTTGCTATCAGCGGTCTGGGGCTATGGCTGCTGGTTGATCATCTATGGCGGCTGGGGCGAGTACCGTACCTAACGGCTAGTTTTCTAGTCGGCTTGCAGGCAGTCTGGCTTGTGTGGCAAGTGGTTCCACTCATCTGGCAGGCACGCATCATTGAGTTCTGTGAGCGACTGGCTGGCACTGAAGGAATGCCACTGGCGCTGGTCGGAATTGGCGTCTTTCCCTACGTACTGCTCGTTGTATGGTTTACGTTTCGGTTTCGGTCTTGGCAACGCCCCGATCTGGCAAGACACGCTGAATGGTTGGCACTGGGATTAGGCGTTGTTCTGACAGCTCTCAGTTTGGCAAACCCAACGGTGCGATCGCTCAACCTTGCACTATCCACCCTCACCCTGTCCGTTGTCACGTTCAGTCGTCCCCGCCCCGAAGCATTTCTGATTTACTTGACTCATGGCACTGGACTATCCGCGATCGCCGCTGGCATCAATCTCGCATTTCCCACCCTGAGTGCTAACCAATGGGCAGCCGTGTTGCTGGTAGGAATGGTTGCTGAATGGATAGTTAGTGGAAGCCTTGCAGGGAATAGAAGACAGGGAATGCAGGAAGAAGACACAGGGGCACGGGGACATGGAGACACGGGAACTTTAAACATCGCCGTGTCGCCGCGTCGCCCTATCTCCGCGTCCTCCCCCACTCCCCACTCCCCACTCTCCCTCTGGCAACTCAGCGCCTGGCACTACGGCTTACTCCTATCCGCCATCAGCTACCTGGTGTTATGGAGTACACATTCATGGCAGACGAACACTGCTTGGGATACCCTGTGGCTTGCGACTCCCCTGACGTTGACAGTGCTGTCCTACCGCGATCGCTGTTTGCGGCCGCATTTGGCAGGATGGTTGAGCGTTTTGGCACTCTTCCTGGTGCAGCCATTGATGCTTGAGTCAACTGAGCAACGGCTTGCTGGACTGGGAGTTGCCACCGTTTTAATGGCATTAAACACTCGACGGTTACGCCATTGGGTGGCTGCCCTACTAACCGTCGGGTTTGGACTGGGAGTTGCGGCTGATCTGACCTGGCAGGTGTTTGCCCAAAACCGAACGGTTGGGCTGGGGGTGAACTGGCTGGCGATCGCGATCCTCGTGCTCTGGCTGCTGCGTGGCTGGCTGACTCAGCGCCGAGGAACTCTCGCCAGACTGTACCAACACGCCACCGATGGCTGGGCGATCGCCCTGGCAATTCTGACCTTAATTCTGCTCACCCTATGTAGCTTTATTGCTTATCTGAAATTCAATACCCTGATTTGGCAGTTTGGTTCGACCTGGCAGTATGCCCTGGCCGCCACGCTCATGTTAATCGCCACAGCATACCGCAACTGGCGAGATTCCACCGAGCTGGGCTTTTACGGGATTGCCTGGAGTTTAGAGTTACTAGTCATCAGTTGTTTTACACTCATTGACCGATCACTCGATGAGTTGGCGATCGCTAACCTTGTCCTAGCATTTGGCACCCAGTTGGCAGGAGATTGGTGGATAGCCAAGCAAGGGCAAAGGGCAGAGGGTAGAGGGCAGAGGGTAGGGTTGAATCTTCCCTCATCTCCCTATCTCCCCATCTCCCCCTCCCCCCCCATCCCCATCCCCTCAAGCTGGCACATCATCCCCCTCCTCTTCGCCGCGCTGGAACTGATCATTCAACACCGCACCTTCACGGCCACAACTGGACTTTATACCCTAGCCGCCGCACTGGTCGGAATCGGGGTTGGTCGCCGTCAGCCGTCCCTCAAACCGCTCACCCATTTCTCAGTTTTGGGGGTTTCCATTGCCGCCTATGAACTGCTGATCTACCAACTCTCGCAAGCAACAGAAGGCAGCGCCGGAGACGGACTCACTCTTCTAGCAGCCTTGGCAACTGGTCTAGCAATTGGCTACCGACTGCTGTCCCGCTGGCTGGTTCCCTACCTGCGCCTGACTGTTCAGGAATTGCAAGTTGTCGTCCTCTTGCACTGGATTCTGGGAAATGGCTTCCTGCTGATGGCGATCGCCAACCCCCTCAGCTCCTCCAATCAATGGCTGTGGACTGGAATTGCCGCCGCTCTTGCTACTGACGCACTGGCAATGGGAAATCGGTATTTAAGCACGAGTCCGAATATCACTGCACTCTCATCCTCCCCATCCTGCCCATCCCCTCATCTCCTCGTCCTCTCATCCCCCTCCCTCCTCGCCTGGACCTACGCCGGAATTATCGAGGCTCTGATCACCCTTGCCAACCTGCTGCGTCTGTTGTTGCCGGATGCGTTGCTACTCGATTGGGCAGGCGCGATCGCCGCAATCATCGCTGCGATCGTCTACTTCGCACCCTGGCAACGCTGGGGTTGGGATGAGGAACCCTGGCGTCAGTCGGCGTTGGTTTTACCCGCTGTTGCTGTACTGGCATCCGCCTGGGGAACCAATCTTCAAAGCCTGTTCATCGTAGCGGCATACTATGCGTGGCTGGCAAATGCCGAACGGCAAATCCGGTTCAGCTACATTAGCGTGCTGCTGGCGGATTGGGCAATTCTGAGGCTGTTTGATTCCTACAACACAAGAGAGCCGCTCTGGTATGCCGCTGTCGTTGGGGTGTCACTGTTGTACAGTATTCAGGTTGATCCAGACTTGCGTTCGCAAGACGATCGCCCCGTGCGGCACCTACTGCGCAGTCTGGGGACTGGCTTGATTTGCTTCACCGCCTTCTATCAATCTGAAGTTGGCATTTCAGGCATAGCTTCCGTGCTGGTTGGGTTGTTCGCGATCGCCCTGCAATTAGGATTTGTTCTAGCAGGTTTGCTACTTCGCGTCCGGGCATTCCTATACGTGGGAACTGCCGCATTTATCCTTCAGGTGCTCTGGCAGCTCTGGCGATTTGTCAGCGACTACTCACTGCTCTTATGGACACTGGGGATTCTCGTCGGACTAAGTCTGATTTGGATTGCGGCAACCTTTGAAGCGCGTCGAGCACAAGTCAATGCCCTACTGCAGCACTGGGTTGCCGAACTAGAAGAATGGGAATGAAACAGGGAACAAAACCGTTATCTCAAGCTGACTATTCAAGTATCGAATTTATCAAACGGTGCAATAGCTGGCGCGGTCAATTGTGACGCAAATGTTTAGATGCGGCGATGATTTCAGAGGGTCGCAGCTGCAGAATCAGTTAGCACCCCAGTTGGAGTGCCCATCCCTTCGTTCAACTCCTCCAGTCGCTGCTCGTGTTCTTGATTCAGGGACGACACAATTGCATCTTCAACTTGCAGGCGATCGCAGGGAATCGTATCCGCCAAAATTGCACTCGCCATCATGCCAGAGTGAATCTCCAGGAGTGCTTCCAGGGGTGCTTCAAACACGAGGCGTTGACCCGGAAATACAACTCGCTCAAAATACCAACTGGAAATATTGGAAATACGAGCGATTTGAATTCGGCTGGTCGCGTTGACATAACAGCAAACCATCGCGGTTTTAGCATTCGAAGGGATGGGATCAAAGATTTGAGCCATGATTTCAATAAAGTGTTGTAAAACGTGTGAGTACACAGACCTTAACATCGGCGGATCCCAATCCGCTGTAAATCCGATTACCAACCATGCGGGCGATCGCAAATTTGATAAGAATTTGTACCTAACGATAGATAGGAACAAGACTGCAGAGGATAGTCGTCGATGTTGAGTTAATGCTTTTCAATAGGTGCTCAACTATATTCCTATCTATAGCAAATATCACCCTAATGGGTACTGTCACTTCAGTGTCAGCAAATCCATGATTGAGAGGCACTCATTTTTGCCGTACAGGAGCAAAAGCTGAGGCAGTCTGACATAGAAAACTGATGGGAGAAGAAGGAATGACTATAGGCAAGAACGCTGATGGGATGCCAGTAGGAACCATGACAACCAGCCAGACTAATAGCGAAATGCCCACTTTCAATATGAGTTCAGGGTCAAATGGCCTGGGTTCGGGGTCAAATCAAAGCGGGATGCCCGCTTTGAGATGGGTTCAGCGCCCAACCCAGCAGGAATGCAGCCCAGGGCGATGGCTGAAAACGGAACTGTCACCCCAGGCGAGCTGCAGCCAGTTCTGGTGGAAATGCGGATTCCCAAAAGCCAGGGCGCGATCGCAGCCTTACAGGCGATCGGGAGCATGAGCGTCCCTGGTTTTCAATTGGATACCAGCTACGAAGCCGTTCCCATGACCCCACCTCAAGAGATGGCATCGTTGCTGGCAGACTCAGATGAGGAAGTGGTAGTGGTGCGCGGCATGATTGACGCTAGCCAGATCCCCGCCCTGGAAGCCCAGGCGAATGTGATCAAAGTCTATCCAGACTCGCCGATCGCACCATTTACCAGCACATTACTCAAGTCCGAGGATACTGCCCTGGTCAGTCCACTGGCCGCATCTGGCACCTGCCCGATTGGGAGCTGTGATTGCAGCCCCGGAACGGCTAAAGGGACGATGGCAGAGGTGGCAACCTATCTGGGAGTCGATCAAATCTGGAGTGCAGGCTTCAAGGGTGAAGGCATCGTCGTGGGCGTTGTCGATGGTGGGATTACGGCTGCCGGTCGCCCAGTGGGTTCAGGAGAAACCGCTCGCCGGATTCCCCGGGTGATTGGCGGCTATCCCACGGCGGACTGGGGAACCAAAGCGGCTCGCTGGAGTGAGCACGGCAATATGTGCTCAACGGATGTGTTGGGCATGGCTCCCCAAGCTCAGATCTACGACATTCGGATTTCCGACGGTAATGCCGTATCTAGCGCCCTAGCCGGTTTCCAGTGGGCTATTAATCAGCACAGAGCCGATGGCACTCCTCAGGTTTTGACTAATAGCTGGGGGATGTTTCAAGAGGCTTGGGACCGAACCTATGTCAGAAATCCCGACCATCCCTTCACCCGCAAAGTGGTTGAAGCCATTAATGAAGGCATTCTAGTCTTGTTTGCGGCTGGCAATTGTGGCGGCACCTGCCCAGATGGACGCTGCGGTCCTGATTCAGGCCCAGGCAGAAGTATTTGGGGAGCCAACGGACATCCGCAGGTGATGACCGTCGGTGCCGTGAACAAGAATGAACAGTTTGTGGGCTATAGCAGCCAGGGACCGGCCGCGTTAGATCCACAAAAGCCTGATTTTTGCTCAATTACCCACTTCCAGGGCTACTTTGGTAGTGACAGTGGCACCTCTGCTGCCACCCCGATCGCGGCTGGAGTGGTGGCACTGCTCAAACAAGCAAATCCTGGATTAACTCAAGATCAAGCCAAGAACGCCCTCAAGAGTACGGCCAAAGATATTGGACCGGCGGGCTGGGATCAGCACTCTGGGGCTGGGATTATTCGTGCCAAAGCCGCATTCGATGCCATCCGTCCGAGTTGGAGTGGCTGGGAAAGCCTGGGTGGGTTCTGCACCTATGGTGTCGCTGCCGCCGCCTGGTCCGCTAATCGCCTCGATACGTTCGTGATCGGTGGCGACAGCGCGATGTATCACAAGTACTGGGATGGTTCAGCCTGGAGTGAGTGGGGCAGCCTGGGTGGCTTCTGCATCTCCGCTCCGGCGGCGGTGTCCTGGGGAGCCAACCGCATCGATCTGTTCGTGATCGGTGGCGATCGCGCCCTCTATCACAAATGGTGGGATGGTTCGGCCTGGAGCGATTGGGAAAACCTGGGCGGCTTCTGCACCTACGGCGTGGCGGCATCGTCCCAGTCCATCAACCAGCTCGATGTCTTCGTGATCGGTGGTGATAGTGCCCTGTACCAAAAAACCTGGGATGGTTCAGCCTGGAGCAATTGGCAAAAGCACGATAGCTTCTGCATTTCGGCTCCGGCATCGGTGTCCTGGGGATCGGGTCGGATTGATGCGTTTGTGCTGGGCGCGATCGCGCCCTCTGGCACAAGTGGTACAGCTAAACGCTTGAGCACTTAGGCAATGTCTGAGAAAGATTTTACCTCTGTAGAGACGAACGGCCGTTCGTCCCTACCAGATCTGGACATGGACAAGGTTTATTTTTTAACAACAATCCAGACAGCTCCCCAATCTCAGTGGTATCGTGAAGTTGTGTGACATGATTTTCAGAATCTGCAACATTCGCGGTTCGCTATGCAAAACCGAGTCCTCTACGTTCGCCTGCCCTGCAACCCCATCTTTCCCATCGGGGTAGTATACCTGGCTGACCACTTGCACAAACAGTTTCCCGATCTTGAACAGCGAATTTTTGATTTGGGGACAGTGCCACCTTTGGACTACACTTCCGCACTCGATGCCTGCATTGATGGATTTCAACCCACGCTGCTGGTGTTCTCCTGGAGAGATATTCAAATCTATGCCCCCGTTGGCGGACGAGGTGGCAATCCGCTTCAAAATGCCTTTGAATTCTACTACGCTCGAAATCCTCTAGTCAGGCTACGGGGTGCATTTGGTGGATTGCGCATGGTCGTCTCCTATCTGACAGAGCTATGGCGCAATTTGGGGTTGATCAAACGTGGACTAAAACGCGCTAGAACGTACTGCTCTGATGTCCAGTTGGTGGTGGGTGGGGGTGCTGTCAGCGTTTTCTACGAGCAGTTAGGTCGTAGTTTGCCCAATGGAACCATTATTTCCGTCGGCGAGGGTGAGATACTGCTGGAAAAACTGCTGCAGGGTGAGGATTTCTCGAACGAGCGCTGTTACGTCGTGGGGGAGACAACGCCGCGCGATCGCATGATCCACGAATCGCCCACCCCGGTTGAGAAAACCGCTTGCAACTACGCCTACATCAACCACATCTGGACTGAGTTCGGCTACTACCTGGAAGCAGAGGATTTCTACGTCGGCGTGCAGACCAAGCGCGGCTGTCCTCACAATTGCTGCTACTGCATTTACACCGTCGTGGAAGGCAAGCAAGTCCGCGTTAACCCCGCCGATGAAGTGGTTGCTGAGATGCGCCAACTGTACGATCGCGGCATCCGCAACTTCTGGTTCACTGATGCCCAACTCATTCCTGCCCGTAAATACATCGATGATGTGGTCGAACTATTACAAAAAATCGTCGATTCAGGCATGACGGATACTCACTGGGCTGCCTACATCCGGGCAGACAACCTGACGCCGGAACTGTGTGACCTGATGGTGCAGACTGGCATGAACTACTTTGAAATTGGCATTACCAGCGGTTCTCAAGAACTAGTGCGCAAAATGCGGATGGGCTATAACCTGCGCACGGTGTTGCAAAACTGCCGCGACCTGAAAGCCGCCGGATTCAACGATCTGGTCTCGGTCAACTACTCCTTCAACGTGATTGATGAGCGCCCTGAAACCATTCGCCAAACGATCGCCTACCATCGCGAACTGGAAGCCATCTTTGGCGCAGACAAGGTAGAACCTGCCATCTTCTTCATCGGCTTGCAACCCCACACCCACCTGGAAGAATACGCCTTCAAGCACAATATCCTCAAGCAAGGCTACGATCCGCTGGCCATTCACTTACCTTGGGTGGCCAAGAAGCTACTCTGGAACCCAGAACCCCTCGGCTCCTTCTTCGGCGAAGTCTGCATGCAAGCCTGGAACCAAAATCCCGACGATTTCGGTCGCGAAGTGATGAACATCCTGGAACAGCGTTTGGGACGAGCAAACCTGGAAGAGGCGTTGACCGCTCCGATTGAACCGAAGTCTAGAGAGTTGGTGTTGTCGGTTTAACATTGTCTCAGCTTGCAACCCGACCAGGCGGCTCGGCTCAACACTCGGTGGCAAGAGTGCCATACGCATCGAAAAAGAACCCACAAAAGCAGCTAAGGTGTCAGATATTAGGGATCAGGTGTCAGGAGCCAGGGCACAATGGATTTTCCATTAGGGCGAAAGCTGTTTTACCAGGAAATTCGGCAACCGGATGAGCAGGTGAGTTTAGAGCGAGCTGCTCTGTATATCGCACTGGAAGAGTATCCTGACCTGGATGTGGAAGAACATCTGAATGCACTGGATACGATCGCGCTGGACGTTCAGGATCGGCTACCCGCAGAATCTTACCCGTTGAAGATTTTGCGCAAAATCAACCAGTATCTCTATGAAGACCTGGGATTTGTCGGGAACACGGCAGAGTACTACGATCCGCGCAACAGCTTTTTGAATGATGTGATTGAGCGTCGTACTGGGATTCCGATTTCGCTGTCGTTGGTGTATTTAGCGATCGCTCAGCGGATCGACTTCCCAATGGTAGGGATTGGGATGCCTGGACACTTCCTGATTCGCCCCGTTGTCAGCGAAATGGAAGTTTTCATTGATGTCTTTCACCAGGGCGAAATTTTGTTTGCGCAGGATTGCCAGGAGCGGATGGCACAGATCTATCAACAGCCCGTTGAGTTGCGCCCAGAGTTTTTAGAAGCAGTCACTCCGCGTCAGTTTTTAATGCGGATGCTGACCAACCTCAAGGTTATCTACATCGACCGGAGCAATTTTCAAAAGGCACTGGCAGCAACAGAGCGCATTCTGTTGTTGTTTCCCAATACCCCCGTTGAGCTGCGCGATCGTGGCATCCTCTACTACCAACTCAACCGTCTGCATGAAGCTCGTCAAGACTTTGAAGACTACCTGACCCTGGTGCCCACAGCGCAGGACGCACCTGTGATTCAGCAATTGCTGGACAGGATGAGGTAAGGGGTGAGGAGATTTTGGATTGCCGATTTTAGATTGCAGATTGCAGATTGAAAATTCCCCGCGTCTCCGTGTCCTCCTTTGTTTCCCTACTCCCTACTCCCCATCTCCCCATCCCCTCATCTCCCCATCTCCCCACTCCCACTCTCACCTCCCTACCCGATACACTTCTTCCGCCACGTTCTTCAGGCGGCGCAGTTGGGCTTGCATGTCCTGTTGGGTCAATTTGGCGGCAAAGGTATTGAAGCCAAACCGGACTAAGGGATTGGGGATATTGAATTCAAAGCGATTCACGAGGCGGGTGCCTTCCAATTCTGGGTTGCATTCCCAGCGATCGCGCCCCTCAAAAAATCCCTTGAACTGCCACACCACCAGGCCCGGTTCGCGCTCCACCACCACACTGTTCAACGTCGGTTGCAAGACTGGAACTTGAATCACAAAGCGACTCTGACATCCAATCTCTGTTGACCAATCGCCGACTGGCTCACACCGCAAAGCTGGATTCAACCAACGGTGCATCAGTGCGAGATCGGTGATACATCGCTCAACAGCTATTGCACTGGCATTAATTTGAATGGATTGTTCAAACTTATTTGTCATTTGTCATTTGTGGTTCGTCATTCGTGAAAGCGATCGGCAAACAAGGACAGTGCACAGTAAACGGTAGACAGTGAACGGTGGACAGATTTTGACCAAAACTTCGGAGGTTTAAGTCACTACGTTAGTCAGATGCTTGATCTTGGGTTAAACCTCCGAGGTTTGCGTAAGTCCTACTGAATAACTGATAACTGACCAACTTCATCCTTCCACCGTTGCTTGATCCAAATTTGTTCCCACTAAGCATGCTCCAGCTACAGTTGCACCGTTCAAGTTGGCATTGTCTAGCTCTGCACAGAGCAGATTGGCTCCAGCCAGATTGGCTCCGGCTAGATTGGCTCCTTGTAAATCGGCTTCCTCCAGGTTGGCTTCACTCAAGAGTGCGCCTTGCAAATCGGCTTGCATCAAATTCGCGCCCTGCAAATTGGCGCTACTGAGATTGGCTCCGCGCAGGTCTGCTCCACGCAGATCAGCGCCCTGCAGGTTGGCACCCATCAGATTGGCACCGCTGAGAAAGGCACCCGCCAGGGTTGCTCTGGTGAGGCGCGATCGCATCAAATTAGCTCCCCGCAAATTGGCTCCCCGCAAGTCTGCTTCGGTTAAATCTGCCTGCATCAGGGTTGCCCCCATCAGGGTCGCCCGCACATCTGCCTCGATGAGCCGGCAACCAATCAAGTTCGCCCCTTCCAGGGATGCTCCTGTCAGCTTGGCCCGACTCAGGTTCGCTCCCATCAGCCGAGCACCCGTCAGATTGATGCCTTGCAAATTCTGACCTGACAGATCTTCTTCTTCCAAATCTGCACCAGGGAGCTGTTTTAACGTACCTGAACGGAGAGCGTCAATCATGGGAATGAGGAATGAGGAATGAGGAATGAAGAATGAAAAGTTTTGGATTTCGGATTTTGGATTTCGGATTTTGGATCGCAGCTTGAAAGGCAGGGGCGAGAGGGGTGAGAGAATTAATTTACGGTTGTTCTCCGTGTCCCCGTGTCTCCCCATCCCCCACCTCCCCATCTCTTCACCCTCTACTCTCTACTTCTACTAACGGTCGATCGCTAAACAAATTATCGCCACAGCGAGAATCGATTAACCAAAGCCCAGCAGAGATCTTTGGCAGGCTGATGGACAAGCCAAGTCCCTGCTGCAGACCACAAACCAGTAGGGCAAGGGTTTCGACCAATTTAGGATCCCAGCGATCGCCCGCTGCTCGACGGCAGTCTTCTAATGCTCGTGTCATGCACTCTTCAGGACTCAAAGACGGTTCGCTGGTTTCAGAAGGATGGATGCTGAGAGAGGCTAGTCGTTGCTGGAAATCGACTGCCAGTCCCAGAATCCTGGATTCGAGGGGAATTTCATCACCTGCCAGTCCTCCAGGTTGTCCAGAGCCATCCCAATGTTCGGTTTGATGGGTGATGATGGTGGCGATCGCCCTTAACCTGGGCATGGTTCGCAACACCTGTGCTCCTGGTATCAGCGGACAACTGGGAGGGGTACTCGATGTCTGATCAGAGTAACGGCCAAAGCTGCTAGAGGTTAGAACAGACTGAGATTTTTGCAGGGGAGCGAGTCGATGCAGCAGTCCCGCTAGTTTCAGACGGTTGATCTGCCAGACGGGTAAATCCAGCAACTGCGCGATCGCTTCTGCCAATGCTGCAACTTCGGCGGCTGTGGTTGGGTTCGTGGCATCTACCTGATCGGTCAACTGCGCCATGCGGAGAAACGCCTGCACCTCGTTAGAAACCAGATTGCTGTCCAGAATCTCTTGTTTCAATTCAGCATTGAAATTCGCAACACTGCTACTGAGCGATAGTTGACTGGTCTGCAAGTAGTCCACGACGCGGGCAACAACAACTCCTAAATCATCCCGCTCGTCTGCTTGAGACGCCACAATCTGCTCAACTTGAGTAGAAAGCTGGTCTGCCAGGGCGGGATTGTAGGGGCGAATGTGAGCGATCGCCAACTCCACCGTTTCCTGCACCAAACTCGTCTCAAACGTCCAAAATCCGTAAAACTTACGCTCCAAATCCTGCGTGGGTACCCCCTGTCCTCCATAGTCTTCCGCCGAAAGCTCCTGACACAACACCATTGCCGAATAGGTAGGAGCTAGAATCATCAAATGCCATTCCTGCGCCACCGGATCGTCTGACGTGAGACTGACCAAATCCACATTGGAGCGCTGACTGGTCGGGTGCTCTGCAAACCCCGTCTCCGGAGCCGCCATAATCACAATATGGCGCGATCGCTCTGCCAACTCAGCATAGCGGTCTGCCTCCTGCAAATACCACTTACCCCGTTGAAATGCTGTAATTACCAGTGGTTGACTGCTGCAGTCCAGGATGCAATCTTCCAAGGCATGACAGAGAGCAATCAAAGTGTTTTTGTAATACACCCCAAAGTTCAGCGGACGCCTGCCGACTTGTCCCGACTGGTGCGCCATTTTCAATTGATACAAAATCGAACCTTCAAGCATAGTCCCCAATCCAGCAGCTGATGCTTAACCAGAGAGCTTGCAAAAAGCAGACCCCTCATCTTCTTAACATAAGTTTACCAGCTAGCGCCTGGAAACGGGAATGAATATGTGGGGAAGTCACACCCGGAATATTAGTAAGCCTCGCTTTCCTGAGCTTTCATCTTGGCTTTGGCTTTTGCAGCGCTCTTCTTCAAGGCATCCAGCCGGGATTCATACCTTGCCCGTAAACGCTTTTTGGGAGACTGCTCAACCAACGTTTTCAGGGCGCTGCCCAGGCTCTTGTAAGCATTTGGGAGACTGTAACCGAAGCGGGTGGCCAGCGCGATCGCCCGCTCATCCGCGTCAATCAGCTCTTTTGTTACCTTGTCATTGTTGTTCTTCTGCCACAGCCGCCAGCCAGATACGCCGCACAGGGCCAGTGCCAGGATTAATAGCAAGCCGTCCTGAACCCACAGTTCACCAACCGCACCCCCAAGACCGATCGCCAATGCCGCCATTTCCCAACCATCTTTTGGGATTGTGTCATTCTGAACACGCCCTACCTCATGCCAGAACAGTAGATTGCGCTGATCCGTCGCCAACTGCTCCCACTTGACCATATCAATTTGAACCTCAACCTCATCCTTGCCAATTTCTTCGCAAGTAATCAGAGGTGGATTGACCGCCGTTGTTGCCTCAACTGAGACCCAACTCTGCAGCTCTGGAGGGAGTAATCCTCTCAGCCGCCGCAATTCAGTCATCTCAGCTCTAGTCGTGGAAGACGCATAGGATGTCATGGGAGTCTTAATTGGATTCTGAACTATACACTTATCTTTTCTTGGATCATAGCGATCTTAATACCCATTTGGGTAAAGCAAACAACTAGGATGAACAAAAATTTCCGCGCTCGAAATTGCTGCTGTCATTCTGAGGGTAACGCAGTATGGCGAAGAATCTCGACAGGAAGCCATAGTCCGAGATTCTTCACGTTGCTATCGGAGTACTGCCATACCTAAAAAAATCGTCTGATCGGGAACTAACTACTAACAGGCAACGACTAAAAATCTAACCACGTTTGAATTAGGGGTTTGGAGTGAAGAGAACCGATAGTTGTTGGCCTTGCTTGGTTGCAACCTCAAATGAGGAGCGAGAACCGGATGGGCACTCGATCTTGTCGGAGGCTTTCTTAGGATTTGTGGGTGCAGTAGGAGCAACTTTGGAAGGGTTAACTGTTTCACAGACTTGTGAAAGTGTTACTTGCTCCTTTCCAGATTTAACGACAAAAACAACCCCTGTAAAGCTACGTAAGTTCGATTTTTTGGAGGTTGCTTTAATCGCCACTCCTTTATATTTATTGGGTTGAGGAGCTAGTTTGTATTGATAGCTTTGCGTTTCTGTTAGCAGACCAGTCTTGAGGTCTTTAACAGATGTGGTAAATGCTCGATTTTCTAGAAAATACGTTTTTTGATCGAACAGTAATGACTCAACAGATGTCTTTGCTCCAGATTCAATTGATTCACTTGCCACTTTATTGGAAGGAACTTTCGACATACAACCTGCAGTAACAACCGCGATCGCTCCAACCGACACAAGCATCTTGTATTGATACATAGGAATCCTTGTAAAAAGCTAAACAGATTGACTGAACCAGCAACTTGAATTCACCCTGTCTGCTACCAGGAGAATATTTGAGACGTATTAACGTGTTTTGCTCAGGAGATTTCCAGGAAAGAAATTACCGAAAAAATCTTGGTACGGACGTGTAGCCTGCGGCATGGCTTCGCTAGCGCGCAGCGTGTCCTTTGGACTTACGGCCGTTCGTCCCTACAGGGTAAAATTCTTCTCAGAAATCGCCTTAGAAATACAGATTAAATAAACACCAAAACTCGAACTTGTAGTGATTTGTGTTACTGAAACCAGCACCTGAACTTCTCAAAATCTGTTTTGGAGATAGATGGTGATTTGAACCTTGCACCTGACGATTCGTTTTATTTCTATCTTCTATTAACCAATAAATCGTCTGTATATTCTTACAAGATTCGGTGAAGCTAGAGGCTTTGCACTTAAAAATCCAGGTAAGTTTCTGGTTGATATCGAAGAGTTTAAAATCTCCGCGCACCAGCACATTATCCGAACCAACTGGGGGCAGGGGCGTCTACCCCTTAAGTCTTATGTCTGCATCGGCGTGCCTGCCGTCTTCGTAGCGCAGTGATTGTTGAGGGATTCCGATGCGAATGTTGTGTTCATTTAAAGCGTGTCGGATGCGGCGGCGAAATTCGCGTCCAACAACCCACTGCTGCAACGGTTTGGTTTTAATCCAAACGCGGATCAACATGCCGGTATTAGACAACTGATCGACCCCTAAAATTTCGGGGGGATCGAGGATGCGATCGCGCCATTCCGGTTCAGTGTACAGTTGCTCGGCGACTTCTGTAATGACGGCTAACGCTTTGTCTAAATCTGAGTCATAGTCAATCTCAATCGAAAAGTCCACCCGTGACCAAGTTCGGGTCAGATTCTCAACCTTAATGATCGAACTGTTGGGAATCGTAATCAGCCGCCCCTCCGCATCCCGAAGCTGAGTAATACGCAGGTTCATGTTCTCTACAAATCCAGTTGTGCCGCCAATCGAGACCACATCACCAATGCCGTACTGGTCTTCCCACAAGATCAAACAGCCATTCACCAAATCCCTGACCAGATTCTGAAATCCCAGCGAAATAGCAAAGGCAATGATCGCTCCCCCTGCCAGCACAGACGCGATCGGCACACCAATTTCCTGCAGCGCCCAGGTTATCCCAAAGCACCAAACCAGGAATGTTTTCAGCCCTCTCAGCGCTCTTAGCGTTGTTGAGATGCGCAAAGACTTACGCTGTGCATCTTCAAACACAAAGAACTGAAACGCTGAGAACTGATTATCTTGCCAGGCATGGGAGAAGCGGTCAATTAACAAATCCGCCGCCCAATTCAACAAACCCGCCGCAAACCAGATCAGCAGCAGCTTAATGGGTATACCCAACAGCGCCAGCCCAACCTGTCTGGTTTCGGGAAACCGCTCCAGGATTAGGGCTGTACCGAGTAGCCAAACGGCAATTTGCCCCCAGCCTAGCAACCATCGCACAGCCGCAATGACTTTGCGCCGTCGCTTCAATGTAAATTGCCTGCGCAGAGTACCCAGAAACTCTATCCGATCAGAAGCAAGGGGTGCGATCGCGGCAGGCTGAGGGTCGGAAGTTTCAGTCGGTGGACTTGCCTCCGCCATTTCGACCGCCTCCCTTTGCTGCAGAACGTTGTCCCTTACCAGCAGTAGTCGCTGCAAAATCCAAAACAGCACGCTCACCCCAACCGCTGCTAAAGCAATTAGGAGTGCTTGTTGAATCCGTTTGTCAACCGTCTCAGGCAGTCGCTCTTTCAGCTCTTCCGAAAGATTCTTGTAAAGAATTGCCTGCCACCGTTGTGCCAGTTCATTGATGCTGACTCCGTGGTAGTTTGCATCTGGGGTGGTAACGGTTACCAGCTCTTGAAGGCGCGATCGGTAGTCGTCTTTGGCAACGATGACTGTCTGCTCCTGAAGCGTTGCCGTAAACACCTGCAGCGTTTTGGGGTCGAAATTTGTAAAATAGCCACGCTGTTTTACAACCTCTTCTGGCTGATTGAGCGAAATGATGAGTTTAAGATTGGATTGGATCTGTTCAGCTCGTACCTCTACAGGTGTTTGATCTCCGGGGTTGCTGCGATTTCTTACCGTGGGCGAAGCAAGTTTGAACAGCTCCTCCCCTTCAAAAATTACGGGAGCCACTTCGATCGCCCCAAACCGCTCAACTCCATCAGGGGGTTTGCTGTTGTTTTGTACCGCTGATGGAGATGGAATTGGAATTTGTCCCATCACTGACGCGGTTGATCCAGATAGCAGGACAAGCGTCAGCAGGCTAGCGAGTCCGATGGACAGGGCAGCAGATAATATCCGCCACAGCCCATGAAACCGAAACATCAGCCCCATGACTAGCCGATTAGCGGACTGTTTTTCTCTAAATCCAGGCACTGCCATGTGTCGTTAGTCACTCGTCAAGGTTACCAGGCTAGTTTTGACGAAGAACTATTCAACGAATAGTATCGCAGGAGGTGTTTTGGCTATCAACTTGAGACTGTAGATTGCAGATTTTAGATTGAAGAGTGCCTACTCACCTTGTCCATGTCCAGACCTGGAGTTTTTCTGGAGGGAAAGCTACAGATTCCGAGCAGGAAGTGGTTTATAAGCTGCTACGTACTCGACCTGGTGTGTGATTTGGCTGAATTTCAATTACCAAATCAGCCGTTTGAATCAGGGGTGTGATGAATAGTTCAGGGTGCAGTGCTTTCCAAAAATATTCGACAAATGCATCAATTTCGGCGTCGGTCATGCCTGGTTTGCCAGTTGCGATCATCTGGTGTTCTGCCTGTTTGCGCCACTGTTTACTGAGCTGGTAATCGGGCACGTAAAGCACAATCACACTATCCAATCGTTTCCACAGGGGCAGGTAGTCTTGCAAGCGAGTGTTCATGTCCTGAGCGAAGGTGCGATCTGCGTCACTGGTAATCGGCGGGGGAGGATTGTCAAAGGCAATTGGATCAATGGGACGTGCGCCAATGAACCAGCCTTCAAATAGCACAATGTCGATGTTTTCTACCGTTTCAGGCGTGACGCGATGCTCTTCTGGAAGGGCTACGCGATCGCCCGCACCATTGTGCAGCGACTTGTCAAACCGGGGAATGTGAACAGACTGTCCAGGAATCGGCTGGCGTAGCTGATCCAGCACCTGCATCCCCAAATCCACATCGTGAGTTCCGGGTGGACCCCGCCAGATTAGACGAGGGTCTTGTTGTTGAAGCAGCAGGCGATCGCGGTAGGTCTTGTACAAATCATCCAGCGACCAACTCAGCGTCCGGTATCCCAAATGCTGCAAAATTAGGGTCAAAACAGCACTTAGTGTCGTTTTTCCCGTGCCCTGACCACCCAAAATTCCTTGTACAAAGGGGCGTCCAACCGCCTGACGTTGCTCAACCAGATGTCTTGCCAGGGGTAGCCACACTGTCCATAACGTTTCCAGATGGTCAGTCTTGTCGGTGAATAGGCGATCGCACAGTTGGGTAAACGCTGGATAAATTTCCTGCAATAACACCGCCTGTTGCCGCACCGTCTGGGATACATTCTCTACCGTTACCCCAAATGCCTTAGCCCGCTCAACATCTGCTAGCATCTGCGCTTCTAGCTGTTGCCATTTCACCGGCTCTAACGCTTCCCCAACGACCAGCCTGCTGAGAATTTGCTGAAGCAATTCAACCCCTCCTGCCGCGATTTCTATCCTGCACTATGTACATCTTCCTCCGCGTCTCCCCTCCTCCTTAACCGGGGATTTACACCAAATTGGATTTGCTTGCCTATAATGGGGTGCTCCTCTGCGTCAATCCACGCTAATTGGATGGGGTTAGCATCCGATCGCGCAACGCGATTACTAGTACCAAGTTTGACCTATGACCTCTGATGCCTCTGTTCCCTCTTCAATGCCAACTGCTTCCGATTCAACACCTGTTGTCTCTGAGATACCAGAAAATAGTCCCTTTGTAGAAACGGTTCACAACATGCCCAGCGGGACAGATTCGCACCAACCTGATCAGTATGTTCGTCTGAAGAGCGAAGGTGGCAAGCTTTTGTTGATGTTACCGCCAGAGTATGAATCAGACGATGAGCCGAACCCCGCCAGTGTGCGTTCGTGGACAGAGATTTTCCAACAGTTCAAGCAGCGGCTCAACGCTGGGGAACGATTCTGGCAACCTGATACCTCGGTTTACTTGATTGCCCGCGATCGCCTGTTGGATGGACGCCAACTTCAGGAAATTGCCGACACTTTGTCAGAGGTGCAGCTTCGTCTCAAGCGCGTTTACACCAGTCGCCGTCAGACAGCCGTTGCCGCTGCAACTGCGGGATACTCGGTTGAACAGCAATCCTCGATTGCCCAGCTTGGCCAATCAGGCTCAGAATCCCCCCAAGCTTTGGCTGAACCGCTGTATTTGCAAACGACACTGCGTTCCGGTGGCGACATCCGCCATAACGGGACCGTGATCATTTTGGGAGACTTAAACCCTGGTAGTTCAGTGGTCGCTGACGGCGATATTTTGGTTTGGGACGTTTACGTGGCGTGGCTCACGCAGGGGCACAAGGTAACGCCCGCTGCTTGATCTTGGCGCTGCAAATGGAACCAACTCAAATTCGGATTGCTGATTTTGTGGCCAGAGTCCCGGAAACTCCTCCAGCTCAGTACTATCCTGAAGTTGCCTATGTGGCCTCGCAAGGCACGATCCGGATTGCCAGAGCCGCCGATTTCTCGCGATCGCAGACAACCAGCAACCAACGGCATGGCTAAATCTAGTAGTCCGTCAGGATAGATTTGAGGGATAACTTAAATCTACAAAACCATTTTTAGGATGTTTTGAGGGGTTGGAAAACCCCTTAAAACAGTCTTGGCAGACCACTAGGCTCTTCTAGCTTTCTTCACCCTCTGCAAAATTAACCCCTTCGTAGAGATCGCCAACAGAAAGTTCAAATTCCACAGAACTCAGCGTTAGAACCGCATTTTCCCCTTCGTATTCCGTCAGCAGCCATTTTCCTTCCGTTGTTTTGGTGTGCTGCATGACACGAAGTTGCGTTTGATCGAGCAGAATGTACTCCTGCATTTCAGGAATCGAGCGGTAATAGGTGAACTTATCGCCCTGGTCATAGTTTTGCGTGGATTTAGACAGGACTTCTGCAATCAGCATCGGATTCATGATCGTCGTCGTTCCCGTGCCAGTGTAAATAGGTTCGCCCTGAATCACCATCACATCGGGATAAGTGTATTGCCGGTAACGAAGAATCCAGAGGCAGACATCTCCGATGTAAACGCGATAGTTTCGTTTCTTCAAAGCAAACTTCAGGCTGGCAGCAAGGTTTAAGGCAATTTCATTGTGATTGGTTGTGCCACCCGTCATTGGAACAATGTCTCCGTCTCGGTATTCGCTTTTGAAGTTCGCCTTTTCCTCCATTTCCAGATACTCTTCAGGGGTGTAGAAGCGAGTGGTGAGAGGAGTTTGCATAGTTGTTCTGAGTTCCTACGGTTCCAATGTCAATTCCCATTCCGCTACTTTGGGACTCCAGTTCGGTGTGGAAGTTTCACCGACAACATAGGGGCCCCAATAGCGACGAGAGCCATCCTGAGCAAAGGCAACCAGAATATCTCCCTTTTTCAGCTTGATCGAGCGATTGGGTAACGACACAATCAACCCGTTGATACTTCCTTCTCCCGGTTCAAAGTCCCAATGTGCAGGAGGTTCATAGCTAGATTGGTCATCTAAGTCAGCCGCTGCAGCCTTTCCAGCTTTCTTAATCAAAAGGGCAACTCGGACGGGATGCTCAGTCAAATTGCCAACGCGCAGAGTTCCCTGCCGGGGTGCGATCGCTTTCTCATTTGGCTCTGCGATCGCCGCCTTGTCTTGCGTTAAGACCGGAGCAGATGAAGATGGGGAATTTACCTGAGACTGGTTATTGGATAGTTCTGAGGTCGCTGTGCTTGCAGGTGCCAAACTATCAACTCGTTCAGTTTGAGGTTCTACCTCAGGCACTAATCGACCCAACCCGAACCATGCCCCGACCACTATCAATGTGGCTCCAACCCCAACAATTACTGCAGGAAAGCCTCTTAAATTAATATCTCTGATAGATTTTCCCCACATCGCTCACCCGCCAGCCGTTCACCTACCTTAGTAATAACAACTTTCCGCTAGTTATAGGGTTGCACTTTCTGATCCCCCAAAAAACGTAATGTACCCTTATGCAAAACACACGTCTTAACAGCGTATTCGACACGCTCACTGCAAGGTTAGGTGGTTGGCTGCGCAATCCGTGGCGACGGCTATCGGTTCTAATCATTAGCCTGCTGTTGGGAAACTTTTTGGGCAGTGCCGTTTCCACCATATCTGGACAGAGAGCTGATCTAGACGTTCTGGTTGCAGGGATTCTGGTAATCGGAATTGAGTTGATCAATCGCCTCGTTTATGGGGGCAAGCAAGAGCCGCGATCGCTCCCAGTTCAGATCCTCAATGCCCTGAAAATGGGACTCACATATGGACTCATTGTGGAAGCATTTAAGCTGGGTTCATAGTGGGGCTGAGAGTAAAGAGTAGAGAGTAAGAATAGAGAGTAATAGAGTAGAGGGTAGTAGAGTGGAGGGTAACTTCGGACGTCCCTACCCCTACCTCCTACCTCCTGATATGACTCCAACAGACCTTTTACAACCTCAAATTCAATCCAATTCTGTTCAGACAAAATTGGCGGCGTTTGCGATCGCTGCTCACTACCCATCAATTGGATGCTTACCTGATCCCATCTGCCGATGAGCATCTGAACGAATATTTGCCAGAAGCCAAGCAGCGTCGCAAGTGGGCGAGTGGCTTTACGGGTTCTGCAGGCGATTTTCTGGTGGAGCGAGAGCAGGCATGGCTGTTTGTGGATTCTCGCTATCACGAACAGGTGGAGCTGGAAACAGACTCCACATTGATTCACGCTTGCAAAGTCGGACTAGAAGAGCACAAAACCCTGGAGGAAATGCTGGAAGAGCTAGGTCGCGCCGCTAAGGAGGCAGGACGCACGTTTCGCCTTGGGTATGACCCATTTACGATGTCGGTCAGCCAATTTCGCAATCTTGAGAAGAAACTGGAGCCGTGTGGAGTTGTACTGGTGTCGTTAGTGGGCAATTTGGTTGATCAGGTGCGGGCGCAAAAGGGTGAGAGGCGAGAGGAGGAAAACCCTGGCTATGCAACCTCAAAGCTGTTTTATCTGTCCGATGCTTTAACTGGTGAGACGATTGACAAGAAGCTGGAACGGATTCGGGAGAAGATGCAGAAAACGGGGGCGGACATTCTGCCCATTACCAAGCTGGATCAAGTGGCTTGGGTGTTCAACGTGCGGGGTTGGGATGTGCCCTATAATCCGGTTTTCATTGCCTATGCGATCGTCACGTTAGATCAGGGGTTTCTGTTCACCAACCTGGTGCGGATTGAGCCTGAGCTGCGTCACATTCTGGAGCAACACGTTACCTTGCTGCCCTACGATCGCTACGCTGAAACGCTGCAATCCTTGCTGATGGGCGATCGCTGGGTTTTGCTTGATCCCAAGCACACCACGATGGGGACTTACCAGCTTCTTAAAGACAAGGCAGGTCACGATCGCTGCAAAATTTCGGAAACTGCCAATCCAATTGAGGGCATGAAAGCGCGTAAGAATGCTACTGAAATTGAGCAAATGCAGCAGGCGAACCTGAAAGCCAGCCGCGCCAAAACTCGCACCATTCACTGGGTGATGGATCAGCTTGCCAGTGGAACGACGCTCACTGAAGTCGATGTCGCGGCAACCATCGCAGGCTTCTATGCTGAAGAAGCCGAGTTTCAGGGCTTGAGTTTTAACACGATCGCCGGAACCGGGGCGAATAGCTCGATCGTGCATTACGGCACCCCTAATCCAGAAGCCATACTAAAATCCGGTGATTTGCTGCTGCTCGACTCTGGCGCACAGTTTGCCTCTGGCACCACAGACGATACCCGCACGATCGCGATCGGTAACCCCACGCCGGAACAGATTGAGCGCTACACCGAAGTCCTCAAAGCTCACATCAACTGCGCCATGCAGAAGTTTCCGAAAGGCACCACGGGCGCACAACTGGACGGGATTACGCGATCGACCCTCTGGTATGTGGGGTTGGACTATGGACACGGCACGGGGCATGGGGTAGGTGCCTTCCTCAACGTCCACGAAGGTCCGAACGGAATTAGCAAGCGGATTAGCGAACCGTTGGAACCCGGCATGGTGACCAGTATCGAGCCGGGCTTCTATAAATCTGGCTGGGGCGGCATTCGGATTGAAAACCTGTACGTGGTGCGAGAGTTGCCCAACGACAGCCAGGAAGATGATTCTGATGCCAAAACCCCCTGGTACGGCTTCGAGTCCCTCACTTACATCCCCTTCGACAATCGCTTGATTGGCCTGACCCGCCTCGACGATCGCCAACGCAACTGGCTGGAACAGTACTATGGAGCGATCGCCGAAAAACTCGCCCCAACCCTTAGCCAATCCGATGCCGAATGGCTGCGGCAAATCTGCACACTGTAGGTATACCGACCTTAGATTGTGGGTTGGGCAGGTCGATAACTGGAATTACCTGCTGGTATGTATTTTGCAATCCAAAATCCAAAATCTAAAATCCAAAATGTGTTCACAGGAGCCACAATGACTAGACTAATACTGCCAAATCTTCAGGGTGAACAAATGGGACAAGTGATTGTGACCATCACGCTTACAAACCGGATCGATCAGGTGATGGCAAAGCGAGGATTCATTTCGGCTGAGGAAGTTCGTTCTTGCACTCTCGATGATGTTCTGGTCGATACTGGAGCAACACTGCTGTGTTTACCCAGCAGCGTGATTCAACAACTGGGATTAGTTCAAGGTGGAGAAGCCCGTGTGGAAACAACGACTGGTGTGCAGGTCGGACGAATTTTTCGGGACGTTGAACTCTGTATCGAAGAGCGTCGGGGTACGTTTGATTGCTTGGAACTGACGGATGTACCCTATGCTCTGTTGGGCGTGACACCAATGGAAGTTTTAGGCTTGGAACCCGACTTGAAAAATCGCCGCTTGCGCGTGTTGCCCATGAACGCTGAACAAACGTATTTGAGTGTGTTGTAGACGAGCGATTCTCACTCCGAGCGGCTCCGCCAACGCGCCTCTGGGTTAAAGGGAATCCTTGACGGCGCGAATGGCCAGTCTCAAATTGCCCTGATGGTCTGCCAGCAAGCGATCGCCCTCCTCCCGTTCTAACCCCGTCCAATGCATCAACAGTGCCAGTTTCACTTTACGGCCGCTGCGTTCAAGCAGATAAGCAGCATCTTCGCGGCTCAAATCGGTTAAATCACAAATGATCCGGAGGGCGCGATCGTGCAGCTTGGTGTTGGTCACCGCCACATCAACCATCCGGTTGCCGTAGACTTTGCCGAGTTGCACCATCACGCCTGTGGAAATCGTGTTGAGAGCCAGTTTAGTGACGGTACCGGCTTTCAGGCGGGTGGAGCCTGCCAACACTTCGGGCCCCACCAGCAAGCGGATATCGACATCCGCGTGGACACTCACCTGATCAGCAGGCACACAGGCAATGAAAACAGTGGTTGCACCACGCTGACGAGCTGCTTGCAGGGATCCGTGGACATAGGGCGTAGTCCCACCAGCCGTAATGCCGACCACCACATCTCGTTCAGTAATGCGGTGGTGAGCGATCGCAGCCGCTCCATCCTCCTCCCGGTCTTCCAATTCTTCCGAACTGCGGAGTAAGGCAGCCGCTCCACCCGCAATGATCCCCTGCACCTGTTCCGGATCCGTACAAAATGTGGGCGGACACTCTGCCGCATCCAACACCCCCAGTCGGCCACTGGTACCAGCTCCCACATAGAACAAGCGTCCTCCATGCCGCATCGCCTCTGCCGTGCGAGTGATTGCCTCTGCCAATTCCTGACGAGCAGCCGCGATCGCCGCTACAGCCTTGGCATCTTCCTGGTTAAACAAATCAACCAGCTCCAACGCCGTCAGTTGATCCAGGTTTTGACTATTCGGGTTTGCCTGCTCCGTCAGTAGATGACCACGTTGTACTAAAGGTTGCATGGTGTATTCCTCCTTCACTCTTCACCCTTCATCCCTTCATCCCTTCATCCTTTCATCCTTTCATCCTTCACCCCTTCACCCTTCTACTCCTTACCCTGCTCTGGCATCATGGTGCGATCGCGATCAATATCCACCACGACCCGCACCGAACCATACTGTTGGCGGATCAGCCGTTCAACCCGTTCCGTGATTACTTGAGCAATTGCCAAGTACTCTGGATGCAGAATCAGCCGCATTTCCACATAAACCATCCGCCCAACGATGCCGCGCGACTGAATACCGTAACAGTGGATGATTCCCTCAACTTGATGAATGGTTTTAATCAGCGCTTCGGGCGCGATCGCGACTTGCCGCAGCAAAGAGGGCAGTTGCCGATTCAGAATTTGCCAGGCTGTCGCGATCGCCATCGACACCATGAGTACTGTCAGCAAGGGATCTAGCCAATAAAACCCTCTGTTTACCCCTAAAAATCCAAGCAGTACCAGTACCATCAGTCCAGCATCCCGCAAACTATAGACCACACTGGCTTCAAGCACGGTTCTGCTCAACTGCTTCACCTGATAGCGCCCAAAGATCCCAAACCAAAACTGACAGCCGTCACCCCAATGAACAGTTGAATCAGGGG
>JAAUSG010000189.1 GCA_012034055.1 Leptolyngbyaceae cyanobacterium RU_5_1
CCCCTAGCCCCCCTTATTAAGGGGGGAAATTAGCTCAAAGTCCCCCTTATTAAGGGGGATTTAGGGGGATCTTGCACGCTTTGCTACAAACAGGAGGACTTTTAAAACATCCTCTAACGCATCAATCTCCTAAATCGATGCGTTACGCTGCCGCTAACGCATCCTACGCCAGAATTCGGATTTATTAAATCCACGATCCGTTAGAGAACCTCTGCTTCCGGATTGGATCGTTCCAGCAGAATATACATGGGAGTTTCCAGGGCGGTCAACAAGTCTTTGATCTCGGTGAATACTTGTTCCGGGGTTACAGCTTCCAGCGTGACTGGATTGAAGGGCTGGAGTTTAAGCGATCGCTCCACAAGTGCTTGAATCGATTGAGAACCGTCCCACAAAGGCAACAGGCGAGCCGCGATCGCGCTTTCTAAAGTAATTGGGGATGATACCTGGGTCGGAAGATAACGGGTTACCTCAAAGGAACTATGGTGGTTAATACTTTTAATCAGGTCGTCTCGGATTTGGGAAAATGCCAGTTGAGGATGCAGGTGTATTCGTACCCCTTGCCAGTCTGCCTCCGACCAGTCAGTAACTGGCACAAATGGCTTTGCCTGGCCAGGATGACCACACCAAAAATCTAACAATCGATGGATGGGATGCAGCAGCTCAAATAACTGTAGACGTTGCTCTGTAGAAGCTCCCGGCAAGCTCATCGCCCAAAACACTGGCAGATCATCCGAATCTTTAAACAAGTCCAGGATTTCCCAGCGTCGCCAGTTCACCATACTAATGAATTCCAAATCAGCAGTCTGTAGGGCGGCAAACAAATCAGCAATGGTGTAACCTTTGTCTCCCTGAAACAGGTAGTTCATTAATAGCCATTCTTTCTCATCCTTGCGCTCAGATGGATTCCTCCAGATCTTTGCTTTAAGCTCTACCCAATCTTCTAATGCCGTAAAAGTTTCTTTGGCAATTTCCATTTCCAACTCTTCTGGGTTAGAGTCCATTAACCCCATAACTTTGAAAACTTGTTGCGCTCGGAAGTAGTTAAACCGTTGAATGGCACTGTGTAAGTTTGCTCGAATAATCCCCTCTGGCTTCAGTACAGCTTTCATTGCCTGCAAGCCCTTGGCAATATCAGGAAATAAATAAAGAACCTCATCGCAGTTAATGTAATCAAACTCAAGCCCTAGCGTTGGTAGGCTTTCAATGGAACCAACCAGAAACTCTACGTTTTCATATCCATGAAACTTGATGCGTTGTCTTGCCAACTCAACGGCTTGACTGGATAGGTCAATGCCAACAATTTTTGCGCCTGGATTTGCCTCTGCCAAAACCATTGATTTGTAACCAGTACCACATCCGGCGTCTAAAATGACTTTTCCATCGGCTGAGGTAAGTAGCTGATCTCTCAGGTAATAAGCAGTGATCAGATTATGCTGAAAAAGCCGTTCGTATTCCCCTTTTGGATGTTGTTCAAGGGGTACGTTTGGATAGGGAGCACTGTCAAATTGCTGGCGGATCTTCTCAAACAATTCAGTCGATTGTTCATCCATACATTAACCACACTGAATTACTATCAGGATTGGCGATCGCGTTGTTCTGCTGTTATATCACCTATCCCGATTAAGTAGCTTGCCACAATTAAACTAAATAGGCTGGGAGGGTCACTGGTCATTGACCAATGATTAATGATTTCGATCTACAGTAAGCTTATCGACTGTAGAGACATGAACTGCTGTGGCACAGGTTGTTCTGGAAAACATTTATAAGACCTTTCAGAAGGGGTCAGGGGTCAGGGGTCAGGGGTCAGGGAAAGACACCTCACACCTCACACCTCACACCTCACACACTGCTGCGGTCCTGCGTGCTATTAACCTGACGATCGCCAATGGCGAGTTTATGGTACTGGTGGGACCGTCAGGTTGTGGCAAAAGCACGCTGCTGCGCCTAATTGCAGGATTGGAAGAGCTGACAGGCGGCAATATCTATGTGGGCGATCGCCTTGTGAATGAGCTGCCCCCCAAAGAGCGCGATATTGCAATGGTGTTTCAGAACTACGCGCTCTATCCACACATGACGGTATATGACAATTTGGCGTTTGGGCTGCGACGGACGATGAAGGGCGGCAGTGATGAAGAGATGAAGCGCGCGAGACAAACAGATCATGCTTCATCCCTTCATCCCGTCACTGCTTCATCTCACTCCTCACTCCCCCTCTGGGCAGAAAACCTTTTGGTGGAAACTACGCGATCGCTGCCGAAGGGGTTGCGATTTCGATCTGAGCGAGAGCAGGGAATTGACCAGCGGGTGCGGGCGATCGCGCAAATTTTGCAGATTGAAGCGCTACTGAATCGGTTGCCCAAGCAGTTGTCGGGTGGGCAGAAGCAGCGGGTGGCGTTAGGGCGGGCGATGGCACGCAATCCGCAGGTGTTTTTGATGGATGAGCCACTCTCTAACCTGGACGCCAAGTTGAGGGCCGAAACCCGTTCCCAAATTGTCAAACTGCAGCGGCAACTGGGAACGACAACGATTTATGTCACCCATGATCAAACCGAGGCGATGACGATGGGCGATCGCATCACGGTGCTGAATGCTGGACAAATTCAGCAAATTGGCACCCCGTTGCAGTTGTATAACCAGCCCGCCAATCGCTTTGTTGCCGAATTCATCGGCTCCCCCCCGATGAACTTTCTGCCGGTTCAGTTCAAAGCACCCTTGCTGATTACCCACGATCACTTTCGCCTGACGCTTCCAGAGTTCTGGGAATCGGCTCTCAACCATTACGATGGGCGCGTTATTACCCTGGGCATTCGTCCAGAACACCTGAGCGTTGCTCCTCCAGCTCCCAAGAACCTGCCCGTGCGGGTGGAACTGGTGGAAGCCTTGGGCAGCGAAACCTACCTGTCGGTGAGCCTGATGGGGTCGTCTGCTTCACCATCGTTGCCCTTGCAAGCTCGAATTGAACCTGATCGCGAGGTTCAGGTTGGCGATCAGCTCTGGCTCGCGATCGTGCCAGACCGAATTCACTTGTTTGATACCGGGACAGGTCAGGCGATCGCGAATCCTAGAAGCCGAATTTCTGCTGGTTGAGCCGCCAGGATTTTATTCTTGGTGTAAATTTCCCATTGATGGTAGGGGCGGGTTTAGCCACAGACTTTTCTTGTAGCCTCAGATTGACTACAAAACCCGCCCCTACAGCGATCGCCAATCAACAGAAAATTTACAGGTGGAATCAGTTTTTACATCCTTCTTCAGCCAGCAAGCTGACTAAATCAGCGCGAACCCAGCCTTTAGCACCGGATTGGTTGAACTGAACATAGTGCCAGATGTAACCATCCTGTCCACGAGTGGAGCGGAGAACTTCCACACGATCGCCCGCCAATCCGTAGTGAGGAGATTGGGAAGAGGTCGTTGGCTGCGATCGCACATTAATCCGCGCACTTGACTGATTCGCAACCAGCATTGCTGGTTGAGCCAAAACTGGCAGCACTGCACCCAGTGAAATAGCCGCTGTTGCCAGACTGACTGAAACTGCGCGGCGGATAATCGATACAATTGAATCGTTCAACGTCATAACTTTCGTCCTGTGAAAAACGGTTGAGATTTTCCGTAGCGTTAGCTACATCAGTCGATCGCAGGTTTACGAAAGCCAAAATGCCATTCCTGCAACAGGAATGGCATTTTTATGCTTTTCCCATCACTGGTGGAAACCTATTGCTTGCTGTAAATTTTCTGGTGCGTAGGAGCAGGTTTTGCCAAAGATTCAGGCTGAGATACGCAGATTGTTTACTAAACCTGCCCCTACAGAGGTCGTCCGTCATCAGAACATTTACAGGTAGAACCTATTCGCCCTTAGTCCTTCGTCCTTAGTCCTTCGTCCTTCGTCATTCGCCACTTCCACAAATCTCGTCCGATCGATGTTGCTAAATCTGCTCGACCGGCTTCAATCAGAGCATGATCACGAATCCGACAGGAGTCGCACACGCCACAGGGTTCCGCCTCGCCCTGATAGCAGGACCAGGTTTGCTGAATTGGAACGCCCAGTTTCAATGCTCGTCGCACGATATCGGCTTTAGAATCCATCACTAATGGCGCAACCAAACGCGGCGCGTTGCCTTCCAGTCCTGCCTTAGACGAGAGTGTTGCCAAGTGTTGGAATGCCTCTAGATACTCTGGGCGACAGTCGGGGTAGCCGGAATAGTCCACAGCATTGATGCCCAGGTAAATGGCTTCGGCTCCCCTGGCTTCCGCCAGCGAGAGCGCGATCGCAATGAACACCGTGTTTCGTCCTGGCACATAGGTCGAGGGAATAACTCCAGGTTTGACGCCATCGGTTGGTACCTGCATCGTTTCATCTGTCAGCGCTGACCCACCCCACTGCGCTAGGTTCACGTCCAGAATGAAATGCTCCTGAACGTTTAAATATTCCACTATTTGTTTTGCTGCCAGCACCTCCCGCTCATGGCGTTGTCCATAGCAAAGCGTGAGGGCGATCAGGTTGTAGCCATCGGCGATCGCTTGCGCTGCCGACGTGGCCGAGTCCAATCCTCCAGAGAGCAATACAACGGCTTTAGGGTTCATCGCAAAACACGTTTCGACACCATGCACGACAGCCAAAAATAACGATGATAGGCGACTCACCTAACATTTGGCGATCCTGTCAGATTAAGATAGCTAAAGAACACCCACATTAAGGGCACCTCATGACGGCAACCCTCCTCAAGTCCTCCCTAACTCCACCCCTGATTGCGCCGACCATCCATCGCCTCCCGAATGGGTTGACAATCATTGCAGAGCAGATGCCCGTTGACGCGGTGAACCTGAATATCTGGCTCAGTGTGGGATCGGCGATCGAGTCAGACGATATTAATGGCATGGCGCACTTCCTGGAACATATGGTGTTCAAGGGCACAGCCCAACTGCAAAGCGGCGAGTTTGAGCAGCAGATTGAACAACGGGGCGCGGTGACGAATGCAGCAACCAGTCAAGACTACACCCATTACTACATCACTACTGCACCCAAGGATTTTGCTGACCTGGCACCGCTGCAAGTTGATGTGGTGATGAATGCCCTGATTCCAGAGAATGGCTTTGAGCGGGAACGGCATGTGGTGCTGGAAGAGATTCGGCGATCGCAGGACAGCCCCCGGCGGCGCACCTTTCAACATGCCACCGAAGTTACCTTCGAGCGTTTGCCCTACCGTCGGCAAGTCCTGGGCCCTGCTTCCGTCATCGAGCACCTGACGCCCCAGCAAATGCGCAACTTCCACAACCAGTGGTACCAGCCCTCGTCTGTAACAGCCGTCGCCGTCGGCAACCTTCCGTAGATCAATTGATTCAGATCGTCGAAGACAGTTTTGTTCAAGCCGGATGGGAAGACACAGAGACCCGGAATTCCGGAGACACGAAACAATCCAAAATCCAAAATCCAAAATCCAAAATCTCCTCACTCCTTCCCCCTGAGACTCCCTTTACCGAAATCATTCGTCGTGACGTTGTTGACGATAGCTTACAGCAGGCGCGGTTGGTAATCACATGGCGAGTACCAGGCTTGAATCGCTTACCGGAAACCTATGCGCTGGACGTTCTGGCGTCCATACTGGGTCGTGGGAAAACATCTCGACTGGTGCGAGAACTGAGAGAAGAGCGGGGATTGGTATCCAGTATTTCTGCCAGCAACATGACCTATCAACACCAGGGAGCGTTCTACATTTCTGCTCACCTGCCCCAGGAGAATTTGGCGGAGGTTGAGCGGACGATCGCTCAACACATCCACTCTATTCAGGAAGACTTAATTACCCACACCGAAATCGAGCGGGTGCAAACTCGCACAGCAAACCACTTTGTGTTTGGCAACGAGACACCGAGCGATCGCGCTGGGCTCTATGGCTACTATCATTCCTTGCTCGGCGACCTGAATCCTGCCATCAACTACCCTGCTTACATTCAAGCTCTAGATGCCGAGACCATGAGAAGAGCGGCTCAACAGCATCTCTCACCAACCGCCTACGGAGTTGTAACCATCAAGCCAAGCAATTTTGACTAAAACCTCCGAGGTTTGCGTAAGCCCAGAAGTGATGCGTTACGCTAGCGCTAACACATCCTACAGAACTTCAATCTTCAATCTTCAATCTTCAATCCTGAATGGAACTTGTCAAACTGGCACAGTTTTTCGGCAACTGTCACACTGCCCAGCCATGCTGGAGGAGACATCCTTGCAGATTAGGTGACAGCCATGAATTCCAGAGAGGTTGGTAATTTTCTGAGTTTGACGTTTGGACTGGCCGTATTAGTTCTGTTCACCTTTGGCATTTTGCAGTGGCTGCAGATTCCCTCTGGAAGTTTCCTGGATTGGCTGATTGGAGCTGTCAGCTTCTGGTGGTTACTGGTGATTGTGACAGTCCCCTGGAATATTCACTTTGCCGCCAAAACGGTGCAAGCGGACGCAGCCGAGTCCCAAACCCAAGGCATTACCGTTGATGCTCAACAACTGCGCTACGTCCGCCAGGTTGCGCAACGATCGCTGTGGGTCGCGATCGCCCTGCACATTCTCTCAGCCCTGGGACTCTATCTCCTGGCAGTCACTGGCATCAGCGCCATTGGTTACGTTACCTCCAGCGCTGCCTTATTGTTGACCGCGCTCCGTCCGGCCGTCAGCTTCTATCAATACCTCGCGGCTCGTTTGAGAGAGATCGGACACACCTTCAAGTACCCGCGTGAAGATGTGGTGGAGCTGCGCGATCGCGTTATCCAAGTCGAGACAACCCTGCAACAGCTTGAATATCAGCTTAATTTGGAGAACGCTGACAGCTTCGCCGCAACCCAGCAACGACTCTTAACCGCCCTCCGTCAAGACCTGACCCAGCTTGCCGCCACCCATGAAGACCTGAAAGCAACCAACCACGCCGATCATGAACGGTTAGCGCGAGACGCAAGGAACGCGATCGCCCAACTCAGCACCGATGGACAAGTACTGGAGCATGTGCGTGAAATCATTCGCTTTTTTAAAGAAGCTTGAAAGGCAGGTTAGGACTTACGCAAACCTCGGAGTTTTCAACCAAAAATCAAACATCATGACCCGCATCGTTGCTTAAAACTCCGAGGGTTTGGTCAAAATGCGTCAGTCCTGTAAAAGACGAATGACCCACTCGATCTAAAATCGAAATTTAAAATCCAAAAGCTGCTAATCTGACTGTCAAACCAAATAGATTGCAAATGTTCGGTATCTTGCAAATGATTTGATGTTTGAGGAGAGACGAAGTATGAAATGGTCTATTGTTCCCTTCCTAACGATGTTTGTTCTGGTGGGTTATGCTGCCCTTCCAGTCCTTTCTCAAGAGGCTAAAGTAACAAGTCAGGTTCAGTATGAGTGTGACGAAGGTAAGGGGTTTCTAGCAGAATATTTGGACGATAAATCTGTGCGGACAACCTTCGGCAGCAAAGAGTTGACGCTGCCACAGGTTGAATCTGCCTCTGGTGCAAGATATAGCGATGGAACCGTGACTCTGAACACGAAAGGCAACGAGGCTTTTGTCGAGGTGGGCGATAAAACGGTGTTTAACAACTGCGTGGCAACCGGCTCCGTTCAAGGCCTATGGTAATGGTAAAAGTTTCGACCCGTACTTCCACCCTCTAGCCCCTAATCCCTAGTCCCTAGCCCCTAATTTCATGTGGAATCAAATTGCTGCACAGATTAGCCAGGTAACTGGACAGCCTTTTGACGTGAGCGATCGCCGTTCAGTTGGCGGTGGCTGCATCAATTCTGGCTATGCCTTGTCCAACGGGCAGCAGACCTATTTCGTGAAGCTGAACCAGGCAGCGCAGATCGCCATGTTCGAGGCAGAAGCTGCTGGACTGCAGCAGATGGATGCCACTCAAACCATTCGCGTTCCCAGACCAATTTGCTGGGGTACGGCAGATGGCTCGGCTTACCTGGTGCTGGAGTGGTTGGAGCTAGGGCGGGGCAGCAGTCAAGCCTGGCAGGAAATGGGGCAATGTTTGGCGGCGATGCATCAGTGGATCCCCCCTGACTCCCCCCTTAACAAGGGAGGAAGCGATGAAAGGTTTGGTTGGGAGCGCAACAACACAATTGGTTCTACACCTCAAATCAATTCCTGGACGCAGGATTGGACAGCGTTTTGGGTAGAGCATCGGATCGGCTACCAACTCAAACTGGCAAATCGTCGGGGTGGCTCTTTCCCGAATGGCGAACGGTTGCTGGATACGATTCCCAGACTGTTGGCAGATCACACGCCGCAACCGTCCCTGGTGCATGGCGATTTGTGGTCGGGCAATGCAGCCGTAACAAACGCTGGAGAGCCGGTGATTTTTGACCCGGCGACGTACTTTGGCGATCGCGAAGTTGATCTGGCCATGACCGAACTGTTCGGCGGCTTTCCATCTGAGTTCTATCGGGGCTATCACGATGTTTTTCCGGTTGATTCTGGCTACAAACAGCGCAAAGTGCTCTACAACCTCTATCACATCCTCAATCACTTCAACCTGTTCGGTGGCAGCTACGACTCCCAAGCAAACCGCATGATCGATCAGCTTTTAGCTAAGTAGCTCACCACAGTTAGGAGTTGTTAAAAAACTACTTGCCTGGTTCCGAGGCTCTTGCCTGGGAACCGACTTGCGAGGCTCTGCCTCGTTGCCAGGGTCGGCAGTAGCCCTCCAACCTGGCATTCCAAGTCGGAGTCTTGGAACGAGGGTAAAGTGTGAAGTTATTTCTTAACGACCCTTTAGACTAATATGATGGCAGCGTCATTCGTCATTAGCAAAGCACAGATGACTGCTCAATCTTCAATCTGCAATCTTCAATCTTCAATTAGTACCTTATGATGCATCTGGAAAGCGCACGTCACAGCAGATTCTGTTAATCACTTGAATATAGGCTTCGGCAGCCGCTCGAAAGACGTTACTATTGCTGGCGCTACCCTCAAAGCTGCCGCCCTCACATTCAACGCCAATTACCACTTCGACTGGGGCATCTGCGCCAAATAGCGTTGCCGAGGGCACAAACCAACGGCTGAGGTAGCGGATAGGGATTTGCACGCATTGATCGACCGCTTGATCCGTAGCCCTCTGCAGCGCATCAATGGGACTATTTCCAGTGGCGCTGCCTCTAAACCGTCGCCCAGTCAAATCGCAAAGCGTCACCGTGGCTTCATCCATCTCGCCTGTTTGCAGGCAGAAGTTATCCAGGCAAAAGCGCTGCTGGCGACGCGATCGCAAAATTCGCCTCCCTTCAAGCTCATTCTTTTGCAGATCCAGCAGAAACGCCCGCACCGAAAAGACCCCAATTCTCAAATTTGTGCGCACTCCCGACTCCGCATCTTCAGTCGAAATCGGAAAATAGAAGCATTCATTAATCTGTACCTGATTGTGTTCCACTGCATTCCGGGCAAATTGATGCGGCTCCCAGGTGACGATGTAGTCTACAAAGCGATCGCGGGCACAGGCGACTCGCAGCGCATCACAGAAGTTGATGTGATAGTTAGTGGATCCCGCCAGAATGTTTTCATCGATCGGACATCTCTGCTGAATCCGTTGCAACATGCCAACGTAAGCGGCTTGACACGCCGCATCCTCACCCAGCTTGAACAGATCCCAAAAGGCACTGGCGAGCACATAATCAAACTCTGTCATGTACCAGGAGACTGGCTGGGATGACAATCTCCGCAAAAGGTCTGCATAAATACTCCAACATGCATCCCGATTCGCTAATGCATTCTGGAAAACGTTCGCAGTAACCAGGGCTGTACGCATAAACCCCTCTAAACCATGATGCGAACCTCAAATTGACATCATTCAACCGGAGCCGTCACTCCTCTCACAATCACCTGTTTCATTTCCTCAAACGGCTTTTTGAGACTGAAGCAAGCCTGAAATCTTTCCACCTGTAAATGTTCTAGTGATAGACAACCTCTGTAGGGGCAGGTTTAGTAGACAATCTATGCATCTTAGCTAGACCTTTGGCAAAACCTGCCCCTACTTAGGATTTCTGGACAATCTATGCATCTTAGCCAGACCTTTGGCAAAACCTGCCCCTATGGATTTTTAGGCAACGTTCCCGCGCCGAGAATCGTCTTGAGAGCGCTTGGAGCTACCGGAATTCGGTTCCTGAACGGCCAACACCTCCTCCATCATGGACTCCAACTTGGCAATTCCCTCCTTCATTTGGGTTTCCAGGTTCGCGATCCGCTGCTTGGTTTCGATGTCCCCCTCATGGGCGATCGCGGCTTGCGGAAACACCGGTGAATAAACTGGAACAGAAGAAATGCCGCTGAAATTAACCTGCTTGTATTGCCGCCTCAGTTCTTGAATTTCGGCTTCTAATCCAGCAATTCGATCGTCTACACTCGCTTGTAACCCTTGCCTCAAAAGCCTGAAAACCAACTCGGTCACTGAAATACCATCTTCATCAGCCCGTGCTCTGAGTTCTTGCAGCAAGTCTTCCGGCAATCGAAAGCTTACTAGCTTTTTGTCTGCTTTCTTGTCCATGTCAGCGTTAGACTTCTCTGTTGATATACATCTGACTGACGTTTCAGTCACACGAGGGTCTATCGTAACTGAATTGATAGACAATGTATGCAGTCTGTCATTCAAGTTAATCATATCTTTACAACCCAACGTTGAGTGGGTAGGGCATGAGCTGGATCGGCGAGAGAAAAGATTTAAGTCAAATTAAGTCAGTAAATTCAACATTTAAATTCGAGCTTAAATCCAGAGATCGTTTTCGTGATCAGTATTGCTACAGTCAATAACTAAATATACGTCATAGCGGACAGATATTTTCTGTATTTTTTAATACGGAATTTTGTACAGCTTGCGTAATACATTTGATATACAAAAGATGTCTGTGTAACCTGCTCAGGTACCGTTGGGTTCACAAAAACTTCACCTCTCGCTGAATGACGTACCGACATTGATGAGTTTATGAATATGAAACCAAGTCGCCCTAGATTACTGTTTTGGTTGTCCTGCCAACTGTTGAAGTATTTCTTGTTAGTGCTGTTTGGCTTTACGTTGTTTTGTCTTTTGTCCTGGACGTTTGGAGCCTTGCACATTGCTACGCTGTTGATGAGCGCTTTAGGCAAGTGGATTTTGCGCCTGGGAATTTTGGTGTTGGGGTTTATGGCAACGGCGATCGTTTGTGAATCTGTTCGTCAGTAGCTGTCAGAGAATGTCATTGGTCATCAGTCATTTGTCCTTTGTGGACAGCCAATGACGAATGGCTGACTGACTGACACATTTTCTCGACTCTGGTGTTAAGGCGTACTCAATCGTTGTTCCAAAGGGATCGCACAATCGACTGTAGTGCATCTGAAATAGAGCGATCGCCGTCTAGCAGCTTGCCCTT
>JAAUSG010000190.1 GCA_012034055.1 Leptolyngbyaceae cyanobacterium RU_5_1
TAGGGGCCGGTTTGGTAGACAATCTGGGGATCTTAGCGAGACCTTTGGCAAAACCCGCCCCTACGTCACCGGAAAATTTACAGCAAGCCTGATTTCAGTTTGAACATTAAAGCGGCTGCCAACCTCGTAGCAGCCGCTGTTTCTCCAGTTTTGTGTGACCCTGGGTGTAGCTGTTTTAGACCCCAGAGATCGCCTCCTAAGAGTTACCCGATGGATCAGCCGCATGAACCAAGTCCGGCTTTTCCTGAACTGGAGGACGCTCGATCGTTTGTTCGGCTGTCGGACGTTGATGGCGTTCGGGCCCCTCAAATGGCACAAAAGCACCCGTTTCAATCGAGCGATCAAGGGCACGAATAATCCGGACATCAATCAAACCTTCCTTGCCCGATGACTCCGGATCTGTGTTCTGCAAAATGCAGTTTGAAAAGTAAACAAATTCGGCAGCAAGTTGGTCATGAGATTCAAACGTGTTCTCCTGCGTTTCACCATCAATAGTGAGATAGTGCTTTATCTCGCCATGCCACGCGTAACCTGGCTCGACTTGCAAGTCACCTTGAGTACCTACGATTTGATAGGTCGAAACTTTCGCTGCCCCAAAACTCACCGTAAACGCGGCTAGTCGCTCATTTGGGAAGCGCAGGAGAACACTGGTCATTTCTGCAACCTCTTGAAATCGCTCCTCTTCCTTACTGGCACTGGTCGCAAACACGGCGATCGGCTCATCCTGGAATAAGTAACGGGCGGCATTGATACAGTAGATGCCAATGTCATCAAGGGTGCCACCACCAACTTCTTGATCGACACGAATGTTGCTGACTTCAACCTGCTGAGTAAACACTGAATTGAAGAGGCGCGGTTCACCAATTTGTCCTGAACGCACTATTTCCACTGCCTGCAAATTGGCTTCCTCCAGGTGCAACCGATAGGCAATCATCAGTTTCACGTTGTTGTCTTGAGCCGCTTGAATCATTGCCTCGCACTCTTCTACCGTAACTGCCATCGGCTTTTCACACAGCACATGCACACCTGCCCTGGCTGCCCGCACGGTGTAATCACAATGCAGGTGGTTTGGCAAAGCAATATAAACGGCATCTACATTGCCGCTCATCAAGAAGTCATCATACTCTTCGTAAGAGTAAGTATGCTGGATGCCGTATTTCTCAGCGAGTTCCGCCCGCTTAGTCGGGTCATCTGAAACCAGCGCAACGAGTTCAGCATTTTCAGCATGGGCAAAGGCAGGTAAGGCAGCAGCCTGGGCGAACCAGCCGAGACCGACTACAGCATAGCGGATTTTCTGTCGATTACGTTGAGAGTGCAAAGCCTGGTTTATCTGAGTCGTTGTCATAGTATAAGTCCTGATTCAATGATGTGTGCTTCAATGATTGGTTTAGAGCCATACTCCTGCAATTTTGCTTCTGCTAATTTGATGTCATTCTTGAAGCAAATTGGATTCTGCCGCGTTTCTGCTCCTAGCTTCACGGTGGACATAAATCGAAACAAAAGTTCCCTGCGCCTGCTCAACCAGTCACTTCAGTTCATCCACAGACAATATGCTTACATGACCTTCTGAGAAATCGCCTTAGTTTTGTTTTTTCACTTAGCTAACGCCATTGGTCAACTTCTGGTACTCTCAACTCATTTTAGGAGAAGAGAATGGTTCTCTCCTCTAACTTTTGAGAGATGATGACGCATCATTGTTCAGCGATCGCGATCTCTGCCAGTTAACATCACAATCGTTCGCACTAACTTTTCTGGTTCTACGGGTTTAGCGATGTGCCGTTGAAATCCCGCGGCAAAGGCCTGCTGTTGGTTGATTTCTTCAGCGTAGGCAGTCAAGGCAATGGCTGGCACGGTTGCTCCTTGCTGAAGTGCTCGAATGTGTTGCATCAGCATGTGGCCATCCATGTTCGGCATCCCAATGTCACTGATGATCAGATTGGGAGTTAACTGAGCCATGAATTGAAGTGCCTCAATTCCAGATGAAACACTCGTGACGATCGCACCCGCTTGCTCCAAAACAAACCTGATAAACTCTCGCGAGTCTGCATCATCATCGACCACTAAGATTCGGATGCCGTTTAGTCCAAGCGTCGATTCTGGCACCTGAGTTGGAGCAGTCCGACCCATTGACCGAGGAGCGAGTGGAATTTGTACTGTAAACGTCGATCCTTGCCCTTCACCGGAACTCTCGACACTGACTTTACCACCATGCATCTCAACGATTTGACGCACGATCGCCAGTCCCAATCCCAAACCGCCAAATTTGCGCGTTGTGGCTCCATCTTCCTGACGGAAATGATCAAAGACATAGGGCAGAAAGTCAGGATTAATCCCTTTTCCGGTGTCAGAGACGGTGAGTTGAGCGTAGGAGGGGCTAGGGGCTAGAGGCTAGAGGCTAGAGGCAGATCCGTCCCTAGTCCCTAGTCCCTGTTCCCTAGCCTCTTCTTTCCCATTTCCCACCTGCTCCAGTTGCACTTCAACTCGCCTCCACCCGCGCCCGCAATTCACGCGCAGAGAACGGCTTGATCAAGTAATCATCTGCTCCCGCGTCCAATCCCTCAATTCGTGACTCTTCGCCTGCACGGGCTGACAGCAAAATAATCGGGATGTCTCTAGTCCGCGGATCATTCCGCAGTTCGCGGAGTAGCCCAAATCCATCCAGTCTGGGTATCATCACATCCGTTAGGACTAAATCAGGAGGACGCTGGGCGGTGGCGCTAGCACGTATGGCTTCTAAAGCGGCTAAGCCATCACTCGCGGTTTCCACATCCCAATACTGGCTCAATAACCGCTTCACGTAATCCCGCATGTCGGCGTTGTCGTCAGCGAGAAGGATTTTAGGTCGCACCTTTGGTGCGCTTCCAGCGCAACTTAGATCTTGGATTTTAGATTGAGCAGGTTGGTGGGTAGGCGTTGTGTTGAAGCTGTCAACACTGTCTTCTAATCTAAAATCTTCAATCGGCAATCTAAAATCCTCTTCCGGTAACCAACGTGATGCTTCGACCACATAGGGATCTGCTCCTAATGCGGTTGAGATGAGGGTGCGAGTGGCTTCAATCCGGTCAGCGGGTAAATGAGCTGAGCCGAGGGGCAGGGCGATCGCAAAGGTCGTCCCCTGCTCTAATTGGCTCGTCACTTGAATGCTTCCACCGTGCAGTTTAACGAGTTCTTGCACGAGAGCGAGTCCAATTCCAGAGCCTTCATAGGTGCGCGAGTGCTGCGCAGACCGGAGGTAACGCGTTCCACTCACCCGATGAAAGCGTTCAAATAACTGGGGTAATTCCGCTTCAGGAATGCCAACTCCTGTATCCTGAACTTCAAGGATTACAGATTGTAGATTGTAGATTGTGAATCGTTGGCTTTAGCACCAGAAATGTTTGCAGATTGCATAGATGCAGCTAATCTAAAATCGTCAATCGGCAATCTAAAATCATCAATCGCGTAGAGCCTGACGGTGATACTGCCTGCAAACGTAAACTTAAACGCATTGGAAATCAGATTGAGCACAATCTTTTCCCACATTTCGCGATCCACATACACCGGCTCTGGTAGGGGTGGACAGTCGATCACAAGGCTCATGCCAGCTCGCTCAATCAGCGATCGAAACACGCTGGCAAGTTCAGCCGTATAGGTCGCTAAATCCGTGGGTGCATAGGATGCCTGTACCTGCCCTGCTTCAATTCGAGAAAAATCAAGCAGGGTATTAACTAACTTTTGCAGGCGCAAACCGTTCCGCTAGATGAGTTGTAACTGTTCCCGTTCATCGGGTTGTAAGCGTGCATCCAATGTGGTTGATAGGTCTTCCAGTGGACTCAGCATCAACGTCAGCGGGGTGCGAAATTCATGACTGACATTGCTGAGAAAGGCAGTTTTGGCGCGATCGAGTTCTGCAAGAGCTTCAGCGCGTTTCCGCTCTGCTTCGTAGGCTTGAGCATCGGCGATCGCGGTTGCGACATTACTGGCAACCAGATCAAAAAAGCCTTGGTATTCATCATCAAACTCACGTCGAGGGCTAATTCCGAGCACCAGGAACCCTGCTAATTGCTGCTTTTGACCTGCTTGAGCGATCGGTAAGACGATCGCTGAACGGGCAGGGTCATCCCAGGCTCCACCCGGGAGCACCCCAAACCGCGTAACTAGCTGATCAACAATTTCTCCATTCCCGGTTCTCCTGATCTGTGCGAACTTCCAGCAATCCCCGGCTTGAGTTAAATCAATCTGTTCAGGACTAGCAGGTGTCCCAGCGTCTACCCTGACCGTTCCAAGCAACCGAGCGTGTTCCTCATCCTGTTCAAGCAAGTACAGCACGGCAAAGGGAATATCGTAAGGATTGTTGGCAAGCGTCGCACTGGCAATCCGACACGTTTCCTCAACTGACTTGGCTTCTACGGTATTCGTTGCCAGTTCTCGCAGCGTACTGAGCCGCCGCTCACCAATCACTCGTTGGGTCGTTTCAGTCACAGCTGTGAATACCCCGCCAACCTCTCCGGTTTCCAGGAAAATAGGGCTATAAGAGTAGGTAAAATAGGCTTCCTCGATGTAACCGTACCGATCAACGAGCAGCAGCATATCGTCAGACCAGGTGGCTTGTGCCGTTTCCAACACGCTATTCAGCTGCACGCCAATAATGTCCCAAATTTCTGACCAGACTGCTTGTCCCGGTCGTCCTAGAGCTTTTGGGTGTTTGGTGCCCAGAATGGGTCGCCAGGCATCGTTATAAAGCAACACTAGCTCCTTGCCCCACCAAATCACCATTGGGAAGCGGGAGTTTAAGCAGATACTTACGGCTATTCTCAAGCTGGATGCCCAATCGGAAAGATCACCCAGCAGTGTTTGCGACCAGTCGTGCGATCGCATTCGCATCGCCATTTCGCCCTTGCCTGCAAAAAGCTGTTCTACCGCCGAACGATCCTGAGTCATGCTCCGTTGTCTCCATTCCGTCCCCATAAACGGGCGATCGCCCACACCAGTCCCTCTGGCTCTAATTCTCTAGCCTTTGGTATAAATCGCTTTCTGCCTGTAGACTTAACTTCCTCCATCCGTAAAACCTCAACCGTCAGCTCCGCTATCGCCATGTGAAACACCAGGTCTCGTTCATCAGGTCTCATTCATATTCTTGTAGGTTGCCACGGCGGATGGAGAGATCCGGTTCAGATAGCGGAAGATCCAGTATTTGAAAATGGTGTCCAAAATGACTGGAAACGTTGCAATAAACAGAAAGATAAAATCTCGATTCGCCGGTAATCCTAAATGTTTAGCTAAGCCTTCTAGCAAAACTTCCCAACCATGGGGTGAGTGGAAGCCCACAAACATATCCGTGAATAAGATGATGATGAATGCTTTAGCGCTGTCACTCAAACCATAAACCGTTTCATCAATAAATGACTTGAGAATTTCAAGCTCCCGGCGATTTGTGAGTAGCACAACTGTAAATGCAATCAGGGATATAAAATCAGCGAATACGTTTTTAATTGCATTTGCGCTCAAGCGAGAATAGCTTTTAGCAATTTCCTGAACTTTTTCTTTCAAAAGGCTCTCGTCATCTGCTTCTGGTGCTGTTGAATGTTCAGGAGCGATGCCAAGCAGCCGATCAAATTCTAGTCGTTCCTTAAATGTATTGAACTCCCGTAAGGCCTCTTCTTCTAACTCAAAGTTGACGAAAATTGCATGTTGGTCTGGATGCCAAACGCGATCGACGACTGGACTAATGATAAATGTTTTAGATAGTTGCTGAGTCAGAAGAGGAACAATAATCAGCAAGAGTATTAATCGAATCGAAATTAGCGTTTTGACCTTTGAAACGCGAAACGTTCGGACAACTTCTTCTTCAGAGTTTGGATCTAAATCTCGCTTAATCCGATTCAGAGTGCCTAAGATTGAACGGGGCAATACGCCAGTTTTATCCAGAACACTACCATCATCACCGCTTAAACTTGTTTCTGAATTGTAGGAGCGTACGGCATCCTTCTCGTTAAACGTTGGCTCTGATCGAGTGGACAAACTTGTTGGTTCTACTTGAGAGAGCGGCACCAACGACTTTGAGGTCGCCGGTTCAAACTTGTAACGATCCAGTATTTCGTCGATAAATTTAAGCTTTTCTAAAATGGCAGCCGTCTGTTCTCTATCCCTTGCAGAAATACTGGAGCGGTTATAGAGGGTAGAATTTGTGGAATCAACAATAAATCGACTTGCTTTGAATTCTGTTAAACGAACGTCTGCAATTTTCAAGTATTTCTTAAGTTCTGATTGAAAGTAAGACAGTACATTATCGCTGTGCTTGCTTGAGCAACTGGAAATCTTTTCGCCATCAAAATGTTGGTCTTCGATCGCCTTAATCATTAATGCGGCGTCATAAGCCTGATCAAGTGCTCTTTCAGGCGTTTGAATCAACCACCGATTGGCATTCCGTAAATAGCGATTAATTGATATCAAGGGAGATGACCTCATGATGCAAACGCCAGGATTGGCAAAGAACTGCTATAAAAACTTTAGTGCTTAATCACTTAAAGGTGGGGTTGAACGCATAACCATTAAGCTTAGAGTACGAAGTGATTCTAACAAAATCGTTGGAGAGCAATTGGTCGATCGCGAACTGATCTGGATTACCGGACCAACCCGCAGCGGCAAAACGACCCGCCTGGTTAGCCTGTTTTGTGCTTGGGCCCAAAACAGGCTGGCTACAGTTGAGGCTGAAACGCCGGGAGTCCTGGTTCTAGCGGCCATTGGAGACAATCGACTGGATCTGGTCGATCGCCTGACGGCGGCAACCCAGGGCAAATATCCGTTTCGCTCCACAACGCCGCTCGGCTTTTTTGAGGATGAAGTGACACTGTTTTGGCCGTTGCTGATTCAGCAGCTTGACCTGAAGGCACAGTTTCCGCTCAGGTTAAATTCCGAAAATGAACAGGAGCTGGCAACTCAGCTTTGGCGACCTGAACTGGATCGGGTGATTGGGCAACAGTCAACGGTGAATGAAGAGCGGTTGGTGCGTCGCATTCTGGATTTGTTGCAGCTTGCGGCATTAGCCGGTATCCCAATTGCAGATATTCCGATCATTTTGCAGCAGGGATTGGCTGGACAGGAGCGCGAATTGCCGCTGCCGTTTTCGACCGTGGAGACGCTACTGCAGCAGTGGCAGCAATGGTGTTTGGAGCGCGGGTTGCTGACCTATGGCATGATTGCGGGGCTTTACTGGCAGCATTTATTGCCTCATCCGACCTACCAGCAGCATCTGGCACGGCGTTATCAGATGGTGCTGGCCGATGATCTGGATGAGTATCCGGCGATCGCCCGTCCGTTGTTTGAGGTCTTGCTGAATGCCGGAGTAACTGCCGCGTTCACCTTTAATCCGGATGGAGCCGTGCGGTTGGGGTTGGGAGCCGATCCAAACTACCTGGCAGAACTGTCTGACCAATGCCAGGTAGAAGTGTTGGCAGAACGCCCGGTGGCGGCTTTAGAGAACGAATTCGGGGCGGCGATCGTCGAGTACGTCACCAATCCAATGGGGTTCCTGACGCTACCGGACGCTGTGCAAACCCTGCAAACAACCTCGCGGGCAGAACTGTTGCGTCAAACGGCTGAGGTGATGATGCAAGCCATCCAGTCCAGGCAGGTGCAGCCCAGAGAGATGGCGGTGATTGGTCCAGGTTTAGATGCGATCGCCCGCTACACCCTGATTGAAATTCTCAGCAAACACCAAATTCCAGTCGAATCACTCCACGATCAGCGCCCCCTGACCAGCTTCCCAATCATTCGCGCCCTTCTCACCCTGCTTGCCTTCGTCTATCCCCATCTGGGCCGTTTAATCGATCGAGATGCCGTTGCCGAGATGCTAGTGATCTTGAGCAGTAGAGGACAAGGGAGCAGAGGAGTAGAGGGAGTTCCTCAATCTAAAATCGACAATCAACAATCTGAAATTTCTTCATCCTTCATCCTTCATCCTTCATCCTTCACAATCGACCCCGTTCGCGCTGGGCTGCTTACTGACTACTGCTTTGCTCCCCACCCCGATCGCCCCCGGTTGTTACCGGCTACCACCTTCCCGCGCTGGGATCGGTTGGGCTATCAAGCATCAGAGGCGTATCAAGATATTATTCAGTGGATTGAGGTGCAGCAATCCCAATTGGAACAGCGCTTGATTCCCAATGCGGTTTCGTTATGCGATCGCGCCATCCAGCACTTTTTTCTAGGCGGTGGTTCTCTGCCGTTTAATCAACTCGCTGCCCTGCGTCAGTTTATTGAAACCGCCCAACACTACTGGGAAGTCAGCAGCCGATTGCGCCAGGGACAGAGAAGCGACGCGCCTCCTTCCCTAACGGTTAGCCGCTTCATTCAACTTCTGCGCAACGGCACTATTACAGCCAATCCCTATCCCGTGCGCCCCATTGGACCTGCCAGCAATGCCGTCACGCTGGCAACGGTGTTTCAATACCGCTCCAGTCGTCGTGCTCACCGCTGGCAGTTCTGGCTGGATGCTGGCTCAACCCGCTGGCTGAGTGGGGTTGATGCCCTGTTTGCAGCTCCCCTATTCTTGCAAGATTGGTCGGGACATGCCTGGACAGCGGCTGATACGCTAAACGCCAACGAACAGCGCCTGCGCCGAATTTTGTTAGATTTGCTGGGCCGGGCAGAAGAGCGGGTTTACCTCTGCCACAGCGATTTGGCAACCAACGGACAAGAACAAACGGGCGTCTTGCTCCCCCTGATTAATACGGCGAATTCTTTAATGGGCGATCGCATAGGTGATTCACTATCTACAGGCGTGCAACGCTCAAGTCGGTGGCTATTGGGATGAAGATGAATTTTATGAAACCATCACCTTTACTCAGCTTCCTCAACCAGAGCTAACTAGTAGTTCCTTGGGGATTTCACCAGGAGATAAGGAAGGTGTGCGCTGGCTACAACTCAAATTTGCGTTGATGGTTAATCCCACGATTGGTTTCGAGCACTCCGAAGGCGATGCTAAAACCACCCTGGGTGAATTAATCCTGATTTTGGATGAGAACTTAGAAGTCATCGATGAAAATTGGCTGATTGACGTTACTTCTCCTTACGTCTTAGCGACTCAGTAATTGCAGGTTGAACTTTAGCTCATTTTCGCGCCAGCGCCACCATTAGGCTGAACAGGATTAGTCCTGCCAAACCGATCCAGGCAAAATTACGCTTGAACCAAACATTGAGACGAAAGCTAGGAGTGTAGCCGGGAGGAACTGCAGTTGACTGGGCGCGATCGCTGTACATGGTGCAATCCATCGCATCTGGGCGCTGCGGGAAGTTGCAGGTATCGTCTGCGTGATAGGTACAGGTCAGACACAGCGACTCCTGTCCCTCGGCCCGATACAGCGGAATCCCCGGATGCCCATGCGCCTTCAACGCGGTTCGACAATAGGGACACGCGATCGCCTGAGCGTCAATCGGTTGATGGCATTTGGGACAGTCTGGCATTAGTCGATTGTAGATTTTAGATTTTGGATTGTAGATTGGGCAGTCGTTAATTGGTGGATAGTGGATGGTGGATAGTGACTGAGTAGTTTCCTTATACCCCTCTACCCTCCCACTCCTCCACCCTTTACCATTCGCACTTCGCACTTCCCACTTCGCACTCCCCACTCCCCTTACACCTCTACAAATACTTCCGTAGCAACAGCCCTAACCGCTCCTTCTTTGCTGCTGGCACTTTGTCAATCGGGGTCAGAATGGCGTGTTTCAAGGCGGAGTGAGAATCGGAAACGGGGGACTCTTGAGCCAAGCGACGCACGGTTTCCTGAATGACTTTCTGAGCATTGATGGCGTTGCGCTGCAGGTTGGCGATCACCATTTCCACGGTAACGCTGTCGTGGTCAGCGTGCCAACAGTCGTAATCGGTGACCAACGCTAAGGTTGCGTAGGCAATCTCTGCTTCCCGTGCTAGCTTTGCTTCGGGCAAATTGGTCATGCCAATCACGGTTGCACCCCAACTGCGGTACAGATGGGATTCGGCTTTGGTTGAAAAGGCTGGACCTTCCATACACAGGTAGGTGCCGCTGCGATGCAGGGTGACATCCGTTAAATTCAGGCTGGCGATCGCATCTGCCAGAATCGCTGCCAACCTGGAACAGACCGGATCGCCAAAGGTGATATGAGCGACGATGCCATCACCAAAGAAGGTGGAAATGCGGTTCTTGGTGCGATCGATAAACTGATCCGGCACCACCATATCCAATGGTTTAGCTTCTTCTCTCAGCGAGCCAACGGCGGATGCAGAAATCAGATACTTCACGCCCAGGCTTTTCATCGCATAGATATTAGCCCGAAAGGGAAGCTCGGAGGGCATCAGATGATGATTTCGACCGTGGCGGGCCAAAAATGCCACGGGTACCCCATCTAACGTGCCTGTAATCAGCGCATCCGATGGGCTGCCGAAGGGAGTTTCAATCTCCAACTCTTTCACATCCTTGAGCGCCTCCATTTTGTAGAGTCCGCTGCCGCCAATAATGCCGATCGCCGCCTCAGCCATAATCATCCTTCCTGCTGCTGAACAAACCCTAGCTATTCTACAATCTCCGGCTGTTTAAGCGGTGCTGCTCAAGAGCTGGATGGCTTCATCGCACCAGGCAACCCAGTCGGTTTCGTAGCGAATTCCTCGACGCAGGGTTAGACAAAAACATTGGTCTGCGATCGCCAGTTGCGGCAGATTTTGACAGTAATGCTGCTGCAGTTCTTGATAAGTCGCCAATTGCCGTAGATGCAGTTGGCGGCGGCGCTCCAGCTCATTGAGAATGACGGAACGCGGCACCAGGTGCCCAGCCATGACTTTGACGAGCAGTTCTTCACGGATGGGGGTCGGTTCAGACGGTTGCGCCACCCACTCCTTCAGGTGCTCTCGTCCGAAGTCGGTAATTGAGTACAGCTTTTTGTCTGGGCGGCCGTCCTGGGGAATGGTCTCAAATGTAATCATGCCCTGGTCTTCCAGCCGGGACAGTTCGCGGTAAATTTGCTGCTGACTCGCGCGCCAAAAGCAGCCACTATCTTCTGCAAACCGCTTTGACAGGTCGTAGCCACTGAGGGGTTCAATACTCAGCGACGCCAAAATTGTGTGCGCTAGTGCCATTGCAAATCGAGGTTGACATATTCAATAAGTTGAGTATAGCATTGGGTGCATATCCAACAAGTTTTATAGCAATTAGTTTTGTAGTCAAATACTTCTCGGTTTAGCGTTGTCAGTCTCAGACGAGTCCCCCCAACCCCCCTTACCAAGGGGGGCTTTCAACCAGAGCTGGGTAGAGTTCCCCCTTTACCAAGGGGGGCTTTCAAACCAGAGCTGGGTAGAAGTTCCCCCCTTATTAAGGGGGGCTAGGGGGGATCGATGC
>JAAUSG010000191.1 GCA_012034055.1 Leptolyngbyaceae cyanobacterium RU_5_1
TAACGCGTGCTCTAAAAACGGCGGCAACCTACGGGTGGTGATTGAGGCGATATGGAAGAAGGTCGCTTTAGAAAAGTGCTATGCAACTTTTCTAAAGACCTCCAGAAAATTGAGCACGAACTATATTCATGCCAGGTTCGAGGAAGCTGGGTTGAATCACACCGATTTTTCAAGTGCGATCGTGCAACTTAAGCGTGAGAATCAACTTCTTTCCGTGCGTCGTCCTGAGGATGAATGGGGTCTTGATCTCGATGGCGAGGTCTGATGCGTTCCCGAATTTGACTGATTACGATGTACAAGACTGGCACCACAAACAAACTCAAGAACGTAGACACGAGCATGCCACCTGCAACAGCGGTACCAAGCGATCGACGGCTTGCGGCACCTGCTCCTTCTGGGTTAATTAAGGGTACTAATCCCAGAATGAACGCAAATGAGGTCATCAGAATAGGGCGCAGGCGTTCTTGGGAGGCTTCGATCGCCGCCTTGGTAATCGATAGTCCCTGTTGTCGAAGCTGAGTCGCAAACTCCACAATCAGAATCGCGTTCTTACTGGACAAGCCAATTAGCATCACCAACCCAATCTGGCAGTACACATCATTCTCCAATCCGCGTAGGGATTGGGCCAGGAGAGCGCCCAGGATTGCCAACGGTACAGACAGCAAAATGATCAGTGGATCGATGAAATCTTCGTACTGAGCTGCCAGCACCAGAAAAACGAAGACAATCCCCAACCCAAAGATGAGCAATGCTAAACTGCCAGCCTCCACTTCTTCCAACGAAATACCCGACCACTCATAACCGTAGCCTGCTGGCAGTGATGCTGCCAGTTTCTCCATTGTCTGAATGGCATCCCCAGAACTCTTTCCGGGAGTTGCAGATCCGGTAATTTCGATCGAGCGGAACAGATCATAGTGGGTAATAGTTTGTGCTCCCGTGGTGGGTGTAATTGTCACCAGGTTACTCAACGGAATCGACTCACCTTGCTCTGAGCGAACATATAAACTGCCAATATCCGAAGGATTGGAACGGTACTGCTGATCTGCCTGAACGTAAACCCGATAGGTGCGTTGTCCCAGGTTGAAGTCATTTACGTACTGGGAACCCAATGCGGTTTGCAAGGTGTTGAAAATATCGTCGATCGATACCTGCAGGGCTTTTGCCACATCCCGATTGACACTGATTGAGTACTGGGGTGTTCCAGCCGAAAACTGAGTGAACACCCGCTGCAGCCCAGAGTCTGGTTGGTTAGCTTGGCCAATGAGCTGACCCGCCGACTGCACCAATGCTTGCAAGTCAACCCCTCGCCGGTCTTGCAGTTCAAACACAAAGCCACCAAAGTTGCCCAATCCATCGATCGCAGGCGGATTGACTGGAATAACTCTTGCCTCGGTGATTTGGGAAAATGCCCCAAACAGTTTGCCAATGATTGCCTGAGCAGCTTGATTAGGGTCATGGCGTTCTTCCCAGGGCTTTAATGTCGTGAAGATGGCGGCTGAATTGGCTACATTACCACCACCCAGACTAAAGCCGCCAACCGCAAAGGTACCGACCACCTCGGGAAGTTTGAGCAGTTCTTTTTCAAGCTGGGAAATGACTTTGTCGGTGTAGTTGAGGGACACTCCTTCCGGCGCTTGAACAATGGTAATGAAGTAGCCCTGGTCATCTTCGGGCAGAAAGGATCTGGGCACTCTCATGTAGAGCAGAGCCGTTAGTCCTAATGAAACAATAAACAGCCCGATGACAATCATCTTGAACCGCACCAGCCCATTCAGCGATCGCTGATACTGAACTCGACTGGCATCAATGAACCGATTGAATGGGGTAAAAAACCAGTTTAGCCAGGGGGGAGGATCTTGTCCGCGGCGCAGCAACAGAGCACACAAAGCAGGAGAGAGAATAACTGCCAGCAAAGTAGACACGGCAACGGAGAAGGCGATCGTCAGCGCAAACTGCTTATAGAGCGCACCAGTTGTTCCGGGAAAAAAGGCAACCGGAATGAACACTGCCATCAGCACGAGAGAGGTGGCAATCACTGCACCCAATAACTCCTTCATCCCCTCGGAAGCTGCTTGCCGAGGACTCAAACCTCGATTTTGTATCAAGCGGACGATGTTTTCCACAACGATAATGGCGTCGTCTACTACTAATCCTGTCGCCAGAGTCAAACCAAATAGCGTCAGAAAATTAATCGAAAATCCAAAGACTTTGATAAATGCAAAGGTGCCGATCAGAGAGATCGGAATTGTAATCGTTGGAATGAGCGTAGTGCGCCAGTCTTGCAGGAACACAAAAATCACGATGACCACGAGGACGATCGCCTCAAACAGCGTTTTGACCACCTCTCCCATCGACTCTTCTACGTAAAGCGTGGTATCAAACGCTACCTCATACGTCAGTCCCGGTGGAAACGACTGCTTGAGCCGCTTCATCTCCTCTTTAATGCCATGCGCCACATCGAGCGCATTACTGCCCGGAAGCTGGAAAATTCCCAGGCCCACCGCTTCCTTACCGCGATACCGCAGGAAAGAATCGTAGTTTTCTGCACCCAGTTCAGCCCGTCCCACATCTCTCAGCTTTACCAGGTCACCATTTTCCTCAGTTTTGAGGGTGATGTTCTCAAACTCAGACGAGTCCTTAAGCCGACTTTCTGCACGCAAGTCGATTTGATAAAGCTGATCCTGGGGAGAGGGTTGCTGTCCAATCCGTCCAGCTCCCACCTGAATGTTTTGCTCTTCAAGCGCGTCGTTAACATCTTGCACCGTTAGATTACGGCTTGCCAGTTGTTCCGGGTCCAGCCAAAGGCGCATCGAGTAACGTCGTTCACCGAAGATGGTGGCTTCCCCAACCCCCTTGACCCGCTTCAACGAATCCGCAATGTACAGGTCTGCATAATTACTTAAAAAGATGTTGTCGTACTCGTTATTTTCGCTATACAACCCGATCGCCAACAGAATGTTTCTAGACTGCTTAGTAACCGTGACTCCCGTGCGCTGCACAACTTCCGGCAATTGAGCTTCAGCAACCGAGATCCGATTTTGAACATCCACTGCTGCAATGTCTTTGTTGCGAGAGGCATCAAACGTTGCCACGATGCTGCTGGTACCATCATTGCTGCTGGTAGAGGTCATGTAGCGTAACCCCTCAATCCCGTTGATTTGCCGCTCCAAAATCGTGGTAACAGCACTCTCCACCACATCGGCGCTAGCTCCAGGGTAGTTAGAGGTGACATTGACTTGAGTGGGACTGATGTCTGGAAACTGAGCGATCGGCAATGTCGGAATGCTGATCAATCCTACTAACAAGACAATCAGCGCAGCCACGATCGCGAAAACTGGACGCTTAATAAAGAAATCGACCATAGGAAGTGCGGGAGTAAGGGTGCAGGGGAGTAAAGGAGCTATCTCTGAGCCGCTACTTCCCCTGTGGAATAATCGGTACACCGTCTTGCAGATTTAAGACACCTGCAACAATCACCCGCTCTCCAGACTTGAGACCTTCTAACACTGGGTATCGGTTGCCCTGAATGCCGCTACCTAACTTGACTAGCTGTTGCTTGGCAAGCAAAGAGGGCGGATTTCCGGCTGACGCAGGCTGTCCTGGTGAAGAATTGGGTTGAGTCTTTGCGGTGGATGGATTGGGGGGTTGAGCAACAAAAACGAAGGTTGCTCCCCCTAAACGGGAAATTGCGGCGGCGGGAATCAGAATACCGGGACGTTCTTGCCAAATCACTCTGGCGCGAACGAATTGGCCATCTCGCAACTTGCTCTGGGAGTTATCAAAGGTGGCTTTTGCCAAGATACTCTGAGCACGATTGTTGGCCTGAGGCGAAATGAAGCTAATTTGACCCCGACTCAAAACATCACCTTTGGAATTGATGAGTTCAACCCGCTGCCCTTGCTGCAAGTCGGTTGCTTTCTCGATTGGAATTGAGAGTTTGAGATCAAGCGATTCATTTTGAGTCACTGTGGTCAGGGTGTCGTTGGTGGTTACCATCTGTCCCAACCTGACTGGGATGTCGCCAACCGTTCCGTCAAACGGGGCAACGATGGTAGCGTCTTGCAGTTGCTCATTCGCAAGGTCAACGTTGGCTTTTGCTTGTTGAAGTCCAGCTTCAGCCTCAGCAAGCGTGGCGCGGGAGGCTTGAATCCGTTGGTCGATCGCCCTCAACTCAGAAATCGCTCTGCGGCGATCGCGCTTTACCTGATCCAGGCGCTGCTGTGCTTCTGCCCCTTCACGAACCAGAGCTGAGAAGCGGCGAAATTCATCATTTTGCAGTTCAACCTCAGCCTGTTTAGCAATTCGGTCTGCCTGCAATGCTTGAAGCTCAGAAGATGCATTGGCACGGTTAGCACGAGCCGAATTGACTTGGGCTAAAACGCTAGCAAGCTCAGCCTCCCGTTTATCGGGTTTGAGCTGAACGAGTGGGTCACCCGTTTGCACAGAATCCCCCGATTTCACCAAAATCCCACTCACTCGCCCAATAATCTCCGGCTTAAGAATGACTGAGCGACGAGATTCAAGCGAACCTACATACTCTGAAGAGTCTTGAACCGTTGATGTTTGAGTTGTCTCCAGCTTAACTGGAACCCCCATCGGCATTCCTGCCGCCGCATTTTCCTGTTGTGCTGCCGCCTGGCTAGCTTGCCACCACCGCCAACCAAACCCCAACCCCAGAAGCAGGAGCAGGATTCCTAGAATTGCTAACCAGCGGGAGGGGGACTTTAATCCACGGGGCGATCGCCGTCCACTAATTCGACTAGAAGCAGCGAGATCCCCGAACTTAGGAGAGTCTGAATAGCCTGAAGGATGAGAATTGGACATCTGCGCTTCCTTGCCTGAGCTTGTCCACAAGTACTACCGACCAGAATTATTAAGGATACTTAACCACTTGGACTCTAGTGATTGGTAGACCCGATCGGATGATAGATTACAAAACTCGTCAATGCTTGAAATCGCAACACTGGGTTTGCTTCAAAAAGAATCGCTGCATGGCTATCGCCTGAAGCAACAGTTAGAGCTGTTTATCGGAAGCTGCGTTTCAGTTAACTACGGTACGATTTACCCACTCTTGAGGCGACTGGAAGAGCGAGGGGCGATCGCGGTACTTACTGAAGCATCGACTGATGATTTGCCAGCTTCGCCTGGACGATCCAGAAATTGACAAACTTGCCGCTGATCCCTACCAAACAGAAGCGTTGCAGTACTGTGAGTCAGTCATCCAAATGGAGATTCAATGGCTGAACGAACAGTTAGCAAAGGAAGAAAATCAGAGGTGATTTATAGGCACGAGGTAGGAGGTGAAGGGTAATTTGCCTTTAAATCTTCAACTTCAGTTTTTCAACGTTTTGCAACTATTTCTCGATCTCGGACTTCATCCGCTGCAATGTCAGATCCATTTGGTCAAACATCTGTTGGGGAGTGATGCCAAACTGACCAAGTTGCGTTCTGAGTTGCTCAACAGTCATCTGAGCCATGAAATCTTCTGACAACTCAAAGCGCTTCATAAAAATGTGATAACGCTCCATGATTGATTCCATTTGTTCAATGAAGAGTTTTTTTCCTTCCCGATCAAATTTGCCATAGCTACTGCCCAGCGCTATGAGGGATTGATAATCCTCGAAAAGCTGCTTTGCTTCCTGCTGAACAATTTCAGAGTCAAAAAATCCCATTGCTCTAACCCAGGCATCTACTACATCAAAATCTACTACATCAAGCACGTTAACATTCTACTTAAAGTGCTTGTACAAGTTATTGTAGTGCAGGCATCTGAGTAGGTTAAGTAGTGGTTTCACTACTTCATACCTAAGTTACTTTTTGGCACGAAACAATTTGAACAAGCCTCCACGCTTGGGGGAGGGATCGTTACTTTGTTTGAGTTCGCCGATATTCTTTTGCTGTTAGTTTGCTGAGTGGTTGAAGCAGCGTCTCCAAGTCCAAGCTTTGCAGCAAATCGAGTCGCCAGTGGATCATTTGGGTTCAACTTGAGTGCTTGACGCAAATGCACTCTTGCCATTCCCTGAAGATTTTGCTGCAAGTAGGCAACTCCTAATAGCGCATGATAATCGCTCTTATCCGCTTTGATTTTGATTGCATCACGAAGTTCTTGCACGACTTGCGTCCAATTTGCTTTCTTGGCATACTCTTGGGCACGCCGGTAATGTCGCTGATCATAGCTTTCTACGCTTGTTTCAAAGGCTGCAGAGGTAGGAGTAAACTGCAAGGGTTTTGCTTCGTTTGAGGCGACCAATCCTGTACGCTTCTCACGGAAAAACACCTCACCCATTTTGAGCTGGAGGTACACCAAATTCAGCTCAGAAAGTTGATCGGTAACAATTTCAAATTGGTCAAACTGCTGATACTGAGAGTCTGCTAGCTGAGCGATCGCTTGCTCGTAAAACACATCTACAGCACTGGCTGGATGCTCCATCAACTGGTGGGCAATGTCGCTCTGTGGTGTTAATGGACCCTCCCGACAGAGCCGTCGCACTTTGATCCGCAATAGAGCTACACTTTCAGTCCGTCCTTTTTCCTGCTTTAACTGTTCGTAGGCAGGATTCACGATGCGAGCAAGGAGTTGGGTTGCCAATTCCTTTTCATTGCCGCCATCGAGGGCGTAGCGATCAGGGTGAAGCAGCTTGGCAATATCCCGGTAGCGCTTGAGTACTCGGCGATCGTCCGCTGTAACCGAAATACCCAGTACAGCATAGGGGTCAGTAAATTTATTCGTCCAATCGAGTGGAAGCGAACTCTGCGACATCGAAAAGCCTTAGAGGAGATAAAGAGACTGAAGTCATAGATGAACAGCTTCCTTCAGGGTAGCGGGTTTCGCCCGTTACTAATCCCTTATGCTAATTCCTTAATTCCTTCGGAAACTGCTTGCCCTGGTTTAAGGTTTGATGACTGTCAATGGCTGTTCCAGTATAGTGCGTTACCTTTTGAGAGATCCCTGGAATGCAGGATGCTACCCACTAATCACTCAGAATACCCAAACTGGATTCAATTACCAGATTCAGATCACCCCCGATCTACTTTACTGCGTATCCATCGTATGAGCAGGATGATTAGCATGAAACCTTAATGACGACTTCTATCGAGAACTCTCAGCTCTACTGCTCGGTAGACAGATCAGGATAGAACCAGATACTTTGTAAAATTGGACACTCCGTAATAGCCCACCCCAGTGGTTTTAGCAGGGTGGTTTCATTGTGGCAAAAGAGATTAAAGAGTTGTTGAATCAATGCCGGGGACTTCCCCTGTTACCCAAGCATTGGTTTTTGCAATCACAGTTTCCTTGCACGAGTTTGAAACAACCCTTTGTCAGATTATTTAGAATGGGATCTAAAGGTAGAATTTGATAGAGTCTCGTCGATCAAAAGAGTAAGGCTAAGACTAGGTGTGGCGATCGCAATGTTAGGTGACATGTTGAGTAAGTCAAAAGATCGGAAAATCGCTTCGCTCTTGGCGTTCGCTGGGGCAGTTGCGCCTGTTGCAGGATTTCACAAGTTCTATCTCAGGCAACCCGTGTGGGGTACGCTCTACCTGTTGTTATCCTGGACTCCGATTCCTCGCATTGCCAGTGGCATTGAGGCGGTTTGGTATTTGTTTCAAGATTCTGATGAATTTGATCTCAGGTTTAATGCTGGCTTGCCGTCCAGTACCCAGTCAGAAACTGCTTCCTCAAAAACCGTTGATTCAGACAAAATCAGTGCGATCGCCGACGCTGTTCGCCAACTCGATCAACTCCGTGCTGACGGACTGATTTCTGAATATGAGTTTGAACAAAAGCGACGGCAATTGTTGGATCGAATTGCGTAAGTGTCATCTGTGATTCGTGCTTTGAAAAAGGGCGGCAATTAAGAGGCAACTGCTCAATCTAAAATCCAAAATCTTCAATCTAAAATCCAAAATGTCTCTCCTTAGTTGGTTAACAAATGTTACTCAAATCCAATCATTGAAATCGCGGATTCTTAACGACCCTTACTACCGCTTTCAGTCGCTTGAAGAAGTTCAAATTGCAGCGAGTTTAGGTATTCAAATTGATGCCAATCGAGCCAGTATAGACGACTGGCTGCGGTTGCCGGGATTATCAATTCATCAAGCACGCACGCTAGTAGAACTAACTCAATCAGGAGTTCATCTCCATTCATTGGACGATGTTGCTGCTGTCCTCAATTTGCCAGTGGAACGCATTAAGCCACTAGCGCCAGTGTTGCAATTCTGCTACTACGATCAAGACAGTATTTATACCATTCAACCTGTTAATGCTAATACAGCCCCGGTTGAGAGGTTAACTCAGATTCCGGGAGTGGATATGTATTTGGCCCGGGCGATCGCTGAAAATCGCTCCCTTGGATCCTACCGAAACCTGATTCACCTACAACGGCGGCTGTCCCTTTCAAGTGAGCTAACAGCTAAACTGATGCATTACTTGAAATTTTGAATAGGCGAATTTTGAATCGTGAATCGAGCTTTAAACTCGCGAATTCATCATTCAAAATTCGTCATTTAACCGATCCAACCCGATCAAACGGATAAAACCTCAACCAGGCACGACCAATAATGTTTTTTGCAGGCAGAAACCCCCAAACATGGGAGTCATTACTGTTAGGGCGATTGTCACCCATGACAAAAACTGCGCCCTCCGGCACCTGCATCGGGCCCCAATTGTAATTGGCTGCCTCGGCGATGTAAGGCTCATTCAGCGGTTGATTATCGACATAAACCTTGCCAGATGAGACCTGCACTGCTTGACCGGGCGTGCCAATGATGCGCTTAATAAATGCTTGATCTTTTGCAAACCCCAAAATCTGCAGTTGTGCTGGTGGATCAAACACCACAATGTCACCCAATTCGGGTGGATGGAGATGATAGGAAACCTTCTCGACGACGAGGCGATCGCCCACTTCCAGGGTTGGCACCATTGAATCCGACGGGATATAGCGCGGCTCGGCAACAAATACCCGAATCAGCAGCGCCAAAATCAGCGCAATGAACAGGATTTGAACGTTTTCCCACCAGATTCTCCAGGGAGATTTGACAGCCGGTGCAGATGCTGTCGTCGGTTGCTCAGAAGTTTGTTCAGAAGTCATAGCTTCCATTCTCGCAAGAGTACGAACTCAAAGCAACTTCCAGTCATCGCTGCTCCTGTCCTAAAATAGATTCCTGAACCATGCTATCTTCTCAAATCGTGCCTCTCAAACTTTGTGCTGACCATATCCAGACGGTGCGATCGCACGCCGAACGCAGCTACCCCCATGAATGCTGTGGCTTACTGTTGGGAGTGATTCAGCCGCAGGAAAAGATTTTGGTAGAGGTTCGAGCCGTCCAAAATGCGTGGGACGAGCAAGTTGCTACAGACTTGGGGGATCAGCCCTCCCTCACCAAAACTCGTCGCTACTGGATTGCTCCAGAAGAGATGCTGGCTGCAATGCGCGATGCCCGGAGTCGTAAGCTAGATGTGATTGGTGTGTATCATTCACACCCTGATCAGCCGGCAGTGCCCTCTGAATGCGATCGCCAACTAGCCTGGCAACAGTACTCCTACATCATCGTTTCTGTTCAGCAAGGCAAAGCCGCAGACTTGCAGAGCTGGCTCCTCAACGAAAACCATCAGTTTCAGCGCGAAGAAACCCTGATCATCACCCCCTACTCCCTAACCCCCGCTCCCTACCCCCTGTCCCCCATTCACATCGTCAACCGCATTACCTAATTCACCATGCTAAATCCCAATCTGGATGACATCCAGCTCACGAAGGAAGAATACGAACGCTACTCACGCCATCTGATCCTGCCCGAAGTCGGGTTAGAAGGGCAAAAGAAACTCAAAGCGGCCAGTGTACTCTGTGTTGGCACTGGCGGACTTGGCTCACCTTTACTGCTTTACCTGGCAGCCGCTGGCATTGGACGGATCGGGATTGTGGACTTTGATGTGGTCGATCGCTCCAACCTGCAGCGTCAAGTGATTCACGGCACCTCCTGGGTGGGCAAACCCAAAATCCAGTCTGCCAAGGATCGGATTTTGGAAATTAACCCTGCTTGCCAGGTTGATTTGTACGAAACCCGCCTCAGCTCCGAGAATGCCCTGCAAATCTTTGAGCCTTACGACATTATCGTAGACGGTACGGACAACTTCCCGACCCGCTACCTGGTTAACGATGCTTGTGTTCTGCTCGGCAAGCCGAATGTCTATGGCTCCATCTTTCGCTTTGAGGGACAGGCGACCGTTTTCAACTACGACGATGGCCCCAACTACCGTGATCTCTATCCTGAACCCCCCCACCTGGACTGGTGCCCTCCTGCGCGGAGGGTGGTGTACTGGGCATTCTGCCCGGGATCATCGGCGTGATTCAAGCGACTGAAACCGTCAAGATCATCCTGGGCAACGGCACAACTCTGAGTGGTCGCCTGCTGCTCTACGATGCCTTGAATATGACGTTCCGCGAACTCAAACTGCGTCCGAACCCAGTGCGCCCCGTGATCGACAAGCTGATTGACTACGAACAATTCTGTGGTATTCCGCAAGCAAAAGCGGCTGAGGCTGAACAGCAGTCTGAGATCCAGGAAATGACAGTACAGGATCTCAAGCACTTGCTCGACAGCGGCGCAGATGACTTCGTGCTCCTGGATGTTCGCAATCCTCATGAGTACGAGATTGCCAGCATTCCTGGCTCAGTACTGGTTCCACTGCCAGAGATTGAGAACGGTGGCGGGGTTGAGAAGGTTAGAGACCTGCTCAACGGTCACCAGCTGATTGCCCACTGTAAGATGGGCAGCCGTTCGGCTAAGGCCTTGGGTATTCTGAAGCAGTCCGGCATTGAGGGCACCAACGTCAAAGGCGGCATCCAGGCCTGGAGCCGCGAGGTTGATCCCTCGGTTCCAGAGTACTAAGGAATTCCAGGATAATGAATTCTTCTGTAAGGGCGGGTTTTGGCGTCAATCTGAGGCTACAAGCAAAGTCTGTGGCTAAACCCGCCCCTACCGTCAACGGGAAATTTATACTAAGAATTCTTGTGGGGCCGACATCTTGTCCGCCCAATTTGAGCAGGCAAAATGCTCACTCCACGAAAAATCAAGCTTCCCATGATTAAGTTGCACATCGTGTGAATCAAGAACATTTCTAGATTCTTCACTCCCAATTCTCAATTTCTTGTCAATGTTCGCTGTTGGATTCTTCAATGGGTGGCTTGTATCCTCGCTCAAAGGCGAAGCGAACGAGTTGGGAGCGGTTTTCTAGCTGAAGTTTACTGAGTAATATTGCTGAGATGGGTTTGCACGGTGCGGGGGCTGACGAACAAGCGATCGCCAATTTGCTTGT
>JAAUSG010000192.1 GCA_012034055.1 Leptolyngbyaceae cyanobacterium RU_5_1
TACGGGGGACGCAACCGTCCCCTGAATTGGGGGTTGGGGGCAGCCCCCAAGCAGTGATTTCTGCAGCCACAGTTTTCTTTCACGACTTTGAGACCACCCTGTTAAAAAGGGGGGCGGGGGGATCACTAAGTGCTCAATATCACAGACCATACCTTTTCAATACCCTCCTAGAAACAGTAAGTTTTCATCCGCATTCGACGTTATTTGGAATCAGATCAAACTGCACTTGACGATTCGCGATCGCAACCTCTTGAAACAGCGATTCAAGCATCTGAAAATTTTTGTCAGCATCAAACTTAGATTCAGCAATTTTGCGGCCGTTGCGTCCCAGCTCACGTCCGAGAGCTGGATTAGTGATCAGGGTGCGCAGGCTATCAGCTAAAGCGGCGCGATCGCCTGGCTGAATCAGGAATCCCGTTTTTCCATGTGTCACCATTTCAGGAACGGCACTGAGCTGGGTTGCGACAATCGGTAAGCCAGCCGCCATTGCTTCGATAAAGACCCAACCAAACGGCTCAGAATAGGTTGGCATGACAAACACATCAGCCTGGTGATACAGCGCCAACCATGCGGGGGTATACGCCTCAATCGTGCGGTGAATATGAACATTCGGGTGGTCACAGTGAATGGCAGATCGGGTCACCAAATGCAGCTCTGCCTGATCCGCAAATGCGGCTAAGAAAACAGCTAACAGGTCACGTCCACCTTTGCGATCGAAGTCTCCGCCAATAAACAAAATGGTGTAGGGCTTTACAGCGGAATGGGTGGACGGAACTGGCAGCGGCAACTGGCTGAAATCCACGCCAGGATAGACAACGTTGACCTTCCCTGGATCAATCTCATAGTCCTCAATCACCGATCGCCGCGCGATCTCGGAAAACGCTACAACTCTGGCTGCTTTCTGAAACACCCGCTGTTCTAAAAAATTGTTGGGTGCATAGGTCCAGCGAAACTGAGGAGCAGTAGTTTCCCTGGAGGCTTGCGCGATTGTGCGATCGAGGCTGACCACCGTCGGCACCTGATCCATCAGATCCAGGGAAAGATACGCCAGCGGTTGAGTATGAACATGCAGTAGGGAATAATCAGCCTGCTGCAGTTTGCGCAACGCTAACCGTCGTGCCATATATCCAAATCCCAGTTGAAACCGGAAGAGGTGCAAGGTTAGATTTTGATCCTGCATCCAGCGATTGGCGGGGTAATAACTCAGCAGTTTATTGAGGATTCGCGTTCGCAATTCGCGTTCGTCGTTGTACCAGTAGAAGTCTACCTTGCAAGACATGGCTTGACTGAAATAGTCCCGCATCAGATGACCGTAGGTTTTATGCCCCAGGTATTCTTCAATGATGGAAAGGATGTGGGGATAGCTATCCATGATTCACCACCTTGAGCAATACGGTCTCAATTCCATCCACCATCTTTTCTAAACTGAATTGATTCAGAACATGAGCACGACTTCGTTCGCCCAAGGTTGGATCATGGCTCCGCCAATCCAGGATTCGATCCAGAACCGTTGCCAGTTCATACTCATTTCCAGGTTCCACTAACTGCGATCGCAATGCTCCAGTCATTACCTCTGGAATTCCGCCGGTATAACTGGCAACCACTGGAGTGCCAGACGCCATTGACTCAATAATGACTCGACCAAACGGTTCCGGCCAGAGACTGGGCATCACCGTCACATCACTGACCTGATACAGCGAGGGAGTATCGGTGACATGCCCTAAAACTGCACAGATTGGTCAACCCCCAACTCGACGAGCAGGCTTTCCAGCGATCGCTGATATTTCATCCCTGCTTCAGGACATTCGCGATTCTTCTCTAAACTGACATGCAGCACCGGTTTGCCAGCAATCAGCAGCTTGAGGTCCTGGTGTTCCTTCGCCAGCAGCGCAAAGGCTTTAATCAGGGTTTCAATCCCCTTTTCCTTATCCAGCCGACCCACATAGGAAATCACGCGGGTTGTTTCAGGAATGCCCCACTGCTGTCGCAGCCATGCAAAATCCTTTGCAGGTTTGAACTTTTCAGTATCCGTACCGTTATGAACAATATCGATTTTCTCCGCTTGATAGCCAAGCTTGGACCAAATTAAGCGAGTTTGATTGGAAACCGCAATAAATCGCTTCACACCCTTTAATCCAAGCAATCGCTGCCGATTAAAGTCAAACGGCGGAATTTGTAGATAGCAAATCAGTGGCAGCCTGCAATACACTGACAGTAGATAGCCAAAAAAGGCGGAATGGTAAGCATTGCTGAAAACGATACTGTCCCTCTGGGTTGGAATTTGGCGAATACTGGCGAGGCTGGGCAGAAAGTTGATGATTTCTGTAATCTTTCTGCGATCGAATCCATAGCGATTCACCTTAATGGTGTGTTCGCAGAACGTTTGATAGTGCTCCAGTAAGTTTCCTTCCTGTTCGTACAGCAAACTCACTTGATGTCCTCGTTCAGCAAGGCCACGACAGATCTCAAACAGATTGAGTTCCTGCCCCCCACGCAGGGAAGTTGGCTCGTGTTCTAAGGCGATGAAATGCATAATGATGGCTACCTGTTCTGACTGAGTTCGTATTGAATTTGGTGATAATTCCAGAGTTTGCCTTGTTGTTCAAGTAGCTCTTGATAAGGGCCTTGCTCAACGATGCGACCATGTTCCAGGACGACTACTTTATTGGCTCGGACAATGGTTGAAAGTCGATGGGCGATCGCAATTACCGTTCGGCCGTTCGCCAGTTTTTCCAGGGATTCTTGAATCAGGCGTTCAGAAATCGAATCCAGCGCACTGGTGGCCTCATCCAGAATCAGGATTTCGGGGTCTTTCAGCAGGGCGCGGGCGATCGCAATCCGTTGTCGTTGTCCACCAGAGAGTCGCACGCCGCGATCGCCCAACTGGGTTTCAAAGCCCTCTGGCATTTCCAGAATAAAGTCCAGGGCGTTGGCTAATCGTGCTGCTTCGCTGATGTCTGATTGATCCGCATTCTCTGTGCCATAGGCGATGTTATCTCGAATGGAGGCATTGAAGATAAACGTATCCTGGCTGACGACAGCTAGCTTGCGGCGCAGGGAGTTAATCTGAAAGTTTCTCAGATCAATCCCGTCAATCAAAATTCTGCCTTCGGTTGGATCGAAAAAGCGGGGAATCAAATCCACCAGGGTTGTTTTACCGGCTCCAGAAGCTCCGACCAGGGCAGTCATTTCACCGCAGTTGATCGTCAGGGTGATGTTGTGCAGCACTGGCAGGTCGGGATCGTAGCCAAAGTCAACAGATTCAAGGGCGATCGCGCGTTGCAGTCCTGAAAATGGAATGTCGCCATCCGGCAAATAGGGCTTGTTGTCGGTTCTTAGTAGCTCCCGGATATTGTCAAATGCCCCCCAAGCGGTATTGAGTAGCGCCCGGTTGCCATTAATTTCGTGAACAGCAGGAACCAACCGGAACAGGATAAACAGGAACGTGAGTAGGGAGGCAATTTGCATCGTGCCCCTGGAGACAAACAGCGTCAGGGCAATGATGATCATGGCGATCAAGACGGTGGTTGCCAGTCCTTCTGCCATCGGTCGGACGATCGCCCAACCTCTGACGGCTTTCATCGAAGCATCCAGCACACCGGAACTGGCCCGATAGAACCGCCTGCGCTCAAAGTCCTGGGTGGCAAAGGCTTGAATGGTGCGAATGCCGCTGATTAGCTCCATTGCCCGTGCCGTGAATTTCCCGCCTGCAACCGACACCTCAAAACTGGCTTCCCGCACCCGCGCATTCAGGTTCGATAATCCCACGGCGAGGAGGGTGAAAAAGACAACGGAAATCAGGGAGAGCTGCCAGGAGAGCTGAAACATCAACACCAGGTAGACTGCCAGAGTTAGCCCCTTGGTGATGATGTAGGCCAGCAATCCGAAGGCGGCCTGTAGCCTGCCGATTTCGCTGGTCAGGATGTTGATTAATTCGCCCGCGTTCGTTTTGGAGAAGAAACTGAGATTGACAGCTTGCAACTGCTCAAAGATGCGCTTCCGCAGGCGATCGACCAGCTTCTGCTGGGTCAGTTCCGTGTAGACCTGGGTCAGGTAATTAAATAACGCCCGTACCCACGTCGCCGCCAGAATCAGCACTGAGACTCGGTAGAGACGGTTACTAATTGACGGTTCGTTAACTCCCAAAATCCAACCATCGAACCAGTTCACGCCAGTTCTAAACGGTTCAGTCGCCGGACTCACCAAACTTTGCAAAAACGCCAGCAGAAATCCCAACCCGAAGCCTTCAAATAACCGCAGCCCCCAGCGCAAACGCGATCGCCAACATGGCCGCCAGGGGAAAATGCTTAAACTCCCGCAGAATTACAGCATTGTGCTGCCAAAAGCAGGTAACCCCTAAAGTTTGATAAATGAACGCAGGAAATTTTAGGCGCATTGATGGTTGGGTAGATGGGTTAATCGGTGAATCGCGAGACCTGTAGGGGCAGGTTTAGTAGACAATCTGGGGATCTTAGCGAAACCTTTGGCAAAACCTGCCCCTACGCCACCGGAAAATTTACAGCAAGAATTAATTCAGCAGATTTTCAAGGTATCTGATTCAATAAGCGCCAAATCCTGAAATCACCTTGGGAATCGTGAGCAAAAGAATTTTCAAATCCTGGCTAAACGACCACTCACCGAGATAACCCAGATCAATGCGATTCACGGCATCAATATCTCGCAGCGTTGAGCGTCGCGTAATTTGCCAAATACCGGTAATTCCGGGCAGTGCATTCAGCCGATGACGAACCTCTGGACTGAGCCGCACGGCATCATACAACGCCCACGGTCGCGGGCCCACCAGGCTCATCTCGCCCCGTAACACATTGATCAATTGCGGTAGCTCATCCAGGCTGTACTTGCGCATCCAGCATCCTACAGAAGTGATGCGAGGATCGTTCTCGCATTTGTGCAAACCGGGTTGGTTGCCCATCACTTGATGATGCAACTGTTCTGCCCCAGCGACCATTGTGCGGAATTTGAGAATCCGAAACAGCTTGCCGCGCTCACCCACCCGCCATTGGTTAAATAAAATCGGTCCCGCTGATTGCTTAACGATCAGCCAGGATAACACCAGCATGAATGGGCTGAGAACGAGCAAAAGCAACGCCGCGATCGCCCATTCAATCGATCGCTTCAGCCACCATTGCACCCGACTCGTTTTCTTGGGCAATGCTTTCGTATTGGGCACTTGCAGAAAAGCAGACTTGCCTGCTTTCGCACAAGCATTTGCCCACACCTCTAAATTCACCTCAGTTAACGTCGCAGGAAGTTTGACCAACCGCACGGGCGATCGCTGCAGACACTCAGTCAACCAGTGTTCTGCCTCTAAAGGCGGCAGGTAGGGAGTTTTTGGCTCCTCCGTGAGCTGTACCAAAAGCTGCTTGCGCCGCCACAGCAGAGTGTAGTAAACCGCGCAGTGCCGTTCCCGCAACGAATCTAGAGGACTCGGACTCTCAAAAGGAGAATCACAATCCGGTTGCTGTTTGGTCGAGTGTTCAATTGGGAGCGTTATCGTCATAGCATGTCGGGGATAGGTGTGTTTGAGGAGATTAGAACGCATAGGCGAGGTTACCCTGGCCTACGGAACGATTGACTGAAGCTTTTTTTCATAGGAAAAGTAGGGATTGGAGGATGGGCTAGCACCGTTTGCAATCACTCCAATCACATTGAGCTTGTTCACTATGGCCGTGACCTGAGCCAGTTCACTTCGTGTCACCTGACCGATGCGTCCCACAAGCACAACTCCATCACAAAACGACGCCACCAGCAGGGCATCCACGATTCCTAAAACCGGTGGAGCATCGACGACAACCAAATCATAGGAGCGCTCAAATGCGGCCATCAGGTCTGCCATTCGACTGGAACTTAAGAGCTTGGCAGGATCCGTGGGGATGGGGCCAGAGGTCAACACGGAGATAGGAATATCGCTGTACCGGCAAAACAGTTGGAAGTCATCTTTACCGGGAATCGGAGCGTTTCCAGCCAGCAAGGTTGAAAGCCCCTGTTCGTTGGGCAGAGCCAGTTGCTGGTGCAAACTGGGACGACGGAGGTCGGCGTCGATCAGCAGCACCCGTTGATGTAAGCGAGCGGCGCTGATGGCCAAACCGAGCGCCAGCGTCGATTTCCCTTCACCGGCCAGGGCTGAGGTAACCACCAGCGATCGCACCCCATCGGCGGCAGGCAACAGTTGAATATTCTGGTAAATCAGATCAAGCGATTCCCGAAAGGGGTGCCAGTAAATCACCTGCATCAGTGAGGGAGCCAGCACATCAGATTTGAGCAGGTTCATGACCGGCAAAGACTGATCGCCGCGTGGCAGTTTGGGAATCATCCCCAACAACGGAAGCGCAGCCTGCTTTCTCAACTCATCTGGAGTTTGCACAAAGTCGTCCATGTTGTCACGCACAATGGCCGCAACGCATCCCAACATCAACCCCGCGATCGCCCCCAGGAGTAAATTACGGAGCACGTTTGGCCCAATTTGTTTGCCTGGTTTTGGTTCCTCTACAACTTGCCAGTCAAACCCACCTCTGGCAATTTCCAGGGCAATTTCTTGTTTTGCCTTAGATAGTTGCTGCAAGGCTTCCCGGCGCAGTTCAACCTGGGGTTGCAGGCGATTATATTCAGCTAACAAACTGGGATACCGTTGCAGTTCTGTCTGCAGCGACTGTCCGGCGCGATCGAGACTTTGAGCGCGTGCCGTTGCTGCCCCCAGCCCCACCTGTCCTGCCACCAACTCATTAACCAGCTTGATGTCGGTCTCACTGAGCTGTCCTTGAGTTTGCAATGCGCTACTCTGGACAGGGACTTGATTGGCCTGGTTACCAAGAATTTCTTTCACCTCTGAGGACAATATCCCCTGCTGCCGTTGACGTTGCTGCAATAATTTCTGGACAACGGGCGAGTCATCTTGAAATCGCACCCGTTTTTGCTCTAGCAACAGCTCAGTTTTCTGAATTTCATTCAGCAGCGTTTGATACCGGGACGATTGACTCAGACGAGTTGCAACCAGCGCTTGCCGGGGTGATTGATTCACTTTCTGTTGCAGAGCGGCGTATCGTGCTTGCGCTTCCTGCACCTGAGCACGGCCCAGTTGTTGCTCCCGGCGCACATCGGCAAGGGACTCGACCAGCGTTTTCGACTGTAGTTCTGGATCAACCAAATTCTGGCTCTTGCGAAACTGCTTTAAGTTACTTTCAGCCTGCTCCACCTGACTTTCCGCCAGCGGTAACTGCTCGTTTACAAATGCAAGTCCACGGGTTAATCGCTGCTGTTGCTGCTCCCGGTTGTAGCGTTTGTACACCTGCTGAATTGCCTGCAACGCTTCTTGAGTCTTAACTGGATCATCGTTGGTGTAAACAGCTTGAAAAATCTTTGTTTTAACTTTGTCTTCTTCCAATTGGGTTAAAACCAGAGAGTTTTGTAACTCTTCCACACTCAGATCTGGATACTTCGGTTTCAGCAAGTTCACCGCTCTCTGAAGTAGTTGAGAGCTGCGCATTTGAGTCAACTGCGTTGAATTGTCGATTTCAACCGTGGAATCTGCAAATTGACTCTGTATATTTGCGTCCTTCTTGCCCTGGTAATTTGGCTCAACCAATAACTGCATTGAACTCTGATAGGTTGGTTTCTTTAACCAGGTCAGTAGCGTAACTGCAGACAAAGCACCCACCAACACCGTGAACAACACAAGACGCCGTCGCCACAAGGCAGCAAACAGTTGTCCATACCCTGGATCTAATTCAGTGTGTTCAACAAAATTGTCCACAGTCACAGTGACTACCCCTTGATTTGGAAAAATTTGATATCTGCAGAAATCACCTTAGCTATACACCTCCCCCAGAACCTGGTCAACTTTCTTGAAAAATGCATCCTCCGAAAAATGCTTGAGGGCATGGTTGCGAATCTGTTGGTAATTCCAATCAATCCGGTTTGCTCTCAGCAAGGCAGCTTGGAGGGATTCAGGCGTTTGGCGATCGAACAAAACGCCGGTTTGTTCCGAAATCTGGGTATCCAATACACCCCCTGCACCATAGGCAATCACAGGGGTGCCGCTGGCGTTGGCCTCTACAGGCACCAGTCCATAGTCCTCCAGCGCCGCAACAATCACAGCACGAGTTCTTGACATGAGCTGAGTGCGCTCTTCGTCGTTAACGTGTCCTAAGAATCGAATGTTGTCCATTGCTTGAGCCTGGAGCCGTTGTCGCTCTGGGCCATCTCCCATAACGAATAGGGGTAATCCAAGCCAATTGAACGCTTCAATGATCACGTCAGTGCGTTTGTAACTAATGAGCCGAGTGGATACTAGATAAAAGTTATCCTTATGTTCTGAGAACACAAACTGGTTACTATCAATTGGATAGTTGATAACGATAACGGGTTTGTTGTAAGTCGAGCGAATTCGGTCTGCTACGACGCTTGAGTTGGCAATGTAAAGATCAGGCTCCCGGGAATACTTCAAGTCCATCTGCCTGAGAAGTTGGAAGATGTTTTCAAGCAGTGGGTAAAACCTGCGGTAAGCGGTATACTCCCGCAGATAGGTTGGGGTATCCCAAAGAAACCGGGTGATGTTGTGGCAGAAGCAAATGTGTCGAGCGTCCGGCCGTTTGCGAACCGCTTTCGCAAAGCTACTGCTGCTGCTAATGATCAGATCGTAGTCTCGCAAATCGAGCGATCGAAAAACTGGAAAGTACAGAGGAGCCAAGAGTCTAAAGTGCTTTGCAGCTCCGGGAATCTTTTGCAAAACGGTTGTTTGAACCACACGATCGCTCAAATCGATCGTGTGCTCTGGGTCGTACAGGGAGGTAAAAATATCTGCCTCAGGATAGTACCTGCAAAGCAGTTCAAACACCCGCTCTGCGCCACCGCGTTGGGTCAAATAATCGTGAACCAAAGCAACTTTCATAGTTAGAAAAGTTGGAAAAACCCCTGCTCTAGTGAAGACACACACTCACCGATTAGCTGCTGCTTTCAAAAGCAAGATCGAAGCAATTGTTAAGTTCAGTGAGGGTATGGCCAGCTCTCAAAACAGGGAAAACTGCACGAACAGTATTGACCTTAAAAACGTTTGAAAAAAACTTTGCAGACCAGCAAATCAAACTGCTGATAACATGCGAAAACTGCCTTTTAAAGCTGATACCAGGGACTTTATACAGACATCAATGGGTCGGCAAACAGCATTACGCTGGACATCCTAAGTAACATTTAGGTTAGACAGTCGGAGCACTGGATAGGTTCAAACAGGGACGACTGAACTAATGCTCCAGCCTAACATTAACACAGCTTTACAAACTTGCTTCACACCGTATTTGGGAACAGCGTTATGGAAACCTCGCATGGTACAGCGTAACGAGTGGAAAAGCAACTTAAGGGCAAGCAAACGTTGGCGATCGCACACAGTGACGGGATTAGAAGAGCAAGATCTTGGCTTAAGAATCTTCTCTTCAGCATTCATCAGCAGTCGGACAAGTAGGTGGCACTTCATCTTCAATCACCTGTGGTAAAACACCTTTCAATCAGGAACTTTAACGCGCGATCAAATAAAAAAATCGTGCTAAAGATTGCTTGAACCTACAGCAGAATGCTTATGAGGTAAGCACTTATTTCTTCCGAAGATTCAAACAACTTAACGAAGCGTAAAAACTTTGTCGATCTAAGTCATCCACCTAAAGGAGTAACGGTGAATATTACCTCGACTAATCCAGCTTGGTTGAACATCCCATCCTACTTCAGGATCTGCAAATGCAAACCCATGAAAACTTTTCAACCAACAAGAATCAAAGAATCCGTTAAGTTTAAGACAGAGTCCCGCCTGTGGAGCTACTGAAAACTCGGATACAATAAGAAGCTGCCCAGTTAGGGGGAAGTGTATGACTACATCGCCGTCATCGCCGTTGTTTGATGCCTCTGAATCGCTTCGTGCAGATGTCCTGCGGCTATTCGATCGAATTCCCTCTATGAAACACGGTGAATTGGTTCAGTTGGCACTGGCAACCGTCGTACAAATGGCCGAGGGTGACATCGATCGCCTGGACTGGAAAATTTTGAATGCTTCTTTACAGGACATGGAGCGGGCATTTAAGACCTTCTATCCCTATCGCCATGTCCGCAAGATTGCCATTTTTGGCTCTGCCCGCATCAAATCAAACAGCCTAGAATATCAAATGGCCGTTGAGTTTGCCCAGCGGGTGACTGATTTGGGGTTTATGGTGATGACCGGAGCGGGTGGCGGCATTATGGAAGCGGGCAATCAGGGAGCCGGACGTGACAAATCCTTCGGACTGAGTATTCAACTGCCGTTTGAACATGGAGCCAATGCATTTATTGAGGGCGATCGCAAGCTGATTGCCTTCAAATACTTTTTCACCCGCAAGCTCTTCTTCTTGCGCGAGAGCGACGCTTTGGCCCTCTTCCCGGGCGGTTTTGGCACTCAAGATGAAGCCTTTGAAGTCCTCACCCTCAGCCAAACGGGGAAATCAGCTCCGATGCCGCTGGTGCTGATTGATCGTCCGGGAGGTGACTACTGGCACGACTGGCACGACTACATTCAGCGACAACTTCTGGAGCGTGGTCTGATTAGCCCCAATGATCCCAGTCTGTACACCATTACGGACAAACTGGACGAGGCCTGTGACGCGATCGCCCATTTCTACCGAGTTTTTCACTCCTGTCGCTACATTGGAAATCGACTTGTCATCCGCCTCAATACTGAAATTTCTGACGCAGCGGTTGAGATACTGAACCAAAACTTCAGTGATATCCTGGTCAGAGGGCAAATTGAAAAAAGCCATGCCCTTCCTCAAGAAGCCCAGGATATGTCCGTCGGTAAATCGCGCCTCCTCCTTTACTTCAACCAGCGCGATTTGGGCCGCCTTTATCAATTGATTGCCGCTCTTAATCGCCTCGGTTCAACACAAGCAGAAGACTCCAATCACCCAGAGCGGAAGTAGGTCGTGGGTAAGGGGTAGTGGGTAGCGGGTAAAGAGAATTAGAAGCTAAATAAGTTGCTCCTTCTAATCTCCACCCTCCACTTGTGAGCTAAATCACTCGCCACTCGCGTTGGCAGTCGCTACAATAGTCGGAGGTTCTACTGCGGCGTTGGTAACTGCCAATAATGTTTTATGATCTATGCCTTTTCAATCTGGGAACCAATAAGGTCTGGCGGCAGTAAACCGGGCATGTACCCGGAAACTTTAAGTCAGGCGTTCGGTACCCACCTGGTTTCTTAACCAGGTCAAAAACTGAGGTAAGACGGCGCTGCGGTGAACTGCTTTAGAATTTACAATCCCTCTGTATGACAGAGG
>JAAUSG010000193.1 GCA_012034055.1 Leptolyngbyaceae cyanobacterium RU_5_1
AAGAAAAGCGATAGCGTAACGCACCGCAGCAAGGATAATTGGTGCGTTACGGCGTTGCCTAACACACCCTACGCAATCACGATGGACTTTTAAAATATGCAGGAACAAACATTGCCGGGTTAATAGTAGTTCGACTAAACGTTCGTATTCCTGTTCGGTGTGAGGGACAAAAATGGTTTCAGAAATAGATGACCAAGCAGTAACCGTTTGCGTAAGATTAAGACTTTGCATTATTCTTTCCACCTCTCTTCATCTTTCCAATTTTGCTTGGCTCTAGTAAAAATTTCGTCTAATTGTTGCTCTTCATAGAGTTGGCGAGAAATTTCTACATAGTCGGTTGGATTTTGATTGATGAGTGCCAAAAAGCGCAGTGTAGATGCCATACCCAGTTCCTTTTTGAGGGCGGCGATCGCCCTGACTCGGAGTTGAGTATCGTTCATGGCTTGGGTAGAGTCTGTCATAGATTGTCTCGCCGAATATAGTCAATTGGATTCATCACTTCAAACGGTAATGTGAGTTTTTTGGCTTGCCGTAATAGAGCATCATCACAAGTAAGGAAAAAATTTGCTTTAGCATGGATAGCACAAGCAACATGAAGAATATCTTTTGCTGAGAACCTTCCTTGCTGAATTAATGTTTGAGCCAGGGTGTAGATTGTTTCCTCCGGTGCAATTCTAGTTTGACAGAGGGTGGAAAGTTCCAGGGCAAAGTCTCGTCGCTCTGGGAATGGGCAGAGTAGCGTTTCATCTTCGTGCATGAATGACCAAATGAGCTGCACTATTTGGGCTTCTGCCCAGTTGAATATTTCCTGACAGGCTAGGGCTTCGATCTGAATCCGAATTTGACTGGAGTCATCAAACCTTCGCTGGAAACAGTTGTAGTCCAGATAAATTAGGTCCATCGCCTTTATTTTCCCCCATTCTCCAGTCGCTGCAATTGCTCCTGTGCCCACTCCCGAAGTTGCTCATCTGGGTCATTGGTTGCTCTGTCGCGAAGCAGTTCGAGGGTTTTGCGATGGGTGGGATAGTGGGTGAGGAGGACTTCTAGTGCCGTTTGACGAGGACTATGTAATTCTTCTATACAATAGTTATTTAATCCTTCCATAGAATCGTATGGATTTTTCTTCACGACCTCGCAAAGTAATTCAAATACTCTATGTGAATCACTAAAATTGCGCACAATTCCTTGTACTGCTGCTATAGCCATTTCTTGAAGTTCGGCATCAATAGCCTTTTCTTCAAGCCATTGATAAACCTCTTCATTCTGTCGCCAATTATTAGCAATAGTTGCAACAATGTTAGCAGAAGTGTCAAGAGACCACCAAACTTCTGGCTGACTTAAACCACCGGATTTAACAGAATATACATTCATGCAATCGAGTATTTTCTGAAGGCGTCTAAGCAAACTTTGCGAAGTTTTTGAGATCTCTTGATGAGTTCTGATTTCTCCAAGGCAGTCGGCAGCCAGAAACAGATTATTTCCTCCTACCTTTTTAAGGAGGTAATCGTATAAATCGTCGTATTTATCATTAAAAGAATCCTCTGGCTCATCCCAAAGATCTTCTTCTAATATTTTGCTCCTGTTCTCTGGAAATAACTCCATCAAAAACTCGATCAATTCAACTGCAAACTTTACATCAATCATGCCGCAGATTAGCCGCAGTACTTCATGCCAGGTTTCGTCTTGCCAGTGTTTGCCGAAGATTTCATCGCGCAATTGGTCGAAGGTGAGGGTGCGCTGTTTCTCGAAGCGATGCACAATCTCGACGGCGCAGAAGTATTCCAGGAAGGTGCGGTGGACGAAGCTGTAGGTGTCGGCTCCCCGATAGCAGAGGATGAAGTTGCGTTCTCGAAGTTGATCGATCAGCCGACTGGCTTTCTCGCGGGGTTCGCTGAAGCCCTGGTCGCGCAGGTAATGGGTCAAGATCCGGGTGAGGCGATCGGCGCTAATTAGATTGCCCTTCAGCCCTTCGTCACTGGTCTGCATCTCGTAGGCAATCAGGCGCAGCATTTCCTGTTTTTCCCGTCGCCCGATCGCGTCTTCTCGCAACTGTAAGCGCTTGTGATCCACATCCCAGTGGTAGAGCAGCACTCGTGATGCCTGGTCGTAGAGGTCGGCGCGATCACGGGGCAATTCCTGGCGGCGGTTCAGGATCGCCATCATGGTCAACAGCAGGGGATTGTCGGCCAGGTTCTGGATGGCTTTGGAGTGGGCGATCGCGTCTTTGAGTCGTTGGACTAGGCGGGGTTTGTCGGGGTTGTTGCCGAGGGCGAGTCTGTACCAGCGATCGATGAACTCGTGGATTTCGTCGCTGTCCAGGGGCTGGATGGTGAAGTGGCGGAATCCGGCGTGCTGCAGGCGATCGGGATTGTAGCCGATGATCCGGGAGGTAACTAACACCTGCGCCTTGGGATACTGCTGGGCAAAGCGGATGATGTCGTCGATCGCGGTGGCTTGGGTAGCGCGATCGAACACTTCGTCCAAGCCATCAAACATGACAAGGGTGGGGTGGTCTAGCAAGTACTGGTGCAGTTGCTGTTGGTCGAACTGCCAATCGACGCCGCGCCCGCGATGGAGAAAGTCCAGGAAGTTGTTGACGGGGGCAATCGCGTACTCTCGCAGCTCAATCAGCAACGGCAGCACTTCGGATTTGCCTTCGGTCCAGGCGATCGCGAGGTACTGCAACAGCGTGGACTTACCTGCCCCTGGATCACCCAGAATGACGACACCACAGGCTGAGACCTCCGAGTTTTAGAAAACTCGGAGGTCTGGATGGCCGCTAACACCTTTCGCGATGGCTGCTGGAAATACTCGCGGCGATAGTGTTCTAACGCTTCAGGCGACAAACCGGCTTCCAGTTGCCCCTGGGTCTGCAATTCACGCTTCAGATCCAGGGGCAACTCATAGCGCATCGGTGGCAATGCTTCCCGCACCGTTTGCTCGATGAACATGTTCCAGAGCTTGATCCGGTACTGCTGATCGGTCGTATCAATGGTAGACAGCTTCAGGTCGCCGTAACTGGACTGCAGGCTATCCCGGTATCTGGCCACATCAAAGCCGGGTGAAAGTTGAGTGGTGTTGCGGGCGATGTCTTCCAAGAGTTCGGTTTCCAGCAGCGATCGCAGCTCCGGGGTCTCGCGCACAATCCGCCGCACTTTTTTCAGGTACTCATTGCCGATTCGCTGCCAGTCGAATCCCGCTGGCAGGGACGGAAACGGTTGGTTTTTGAAGTCCGATCGTTGCCAGATGGCGGCTAATTCTGCAGTATCAATGCGCTGACAGTCCTTCTCAAATGCTCTACCCAGGATGGGCTTGACGGACTGATCTTGCACGAACTGAACCAGGGCTGGATCGTAGCGATCGCGAATCTCCGCCCTGGACAGCTCCCAATCTTCCAATTCATCCGCCATCAGTAGCAAAAACGCCCGCAACGCTTCTGCCACTGCTTTCTTCGCCACCTCTGGCTTCGCGGCAGTAATCCCGTCCTTCAGGCAGCCCTTAAAAAAATCCTTGACATAATCCTCAGCAGCGGCTTGCCCCAATTTCAAGCCTTGCTCAAAGATGGCTTTGCCCAATTCGGCGACGCCGATCGTTGCCAACAACTCCAGCATGTCGATTTTAGATTTTAGATTGGGAAATTCCTGCTGTTAGCCGGGTTCAGGTGTAGATTGAATTGGGAGCATGAGCCAATTCGCTGTCTCCACTATGGCACACCGCCCGGATGCCACCGCTAAACTGCTTAGGCACTCCCTATTCACCCTTCGCCATCTTTCTCGTAACGAAGTTCCAACTTCGTCACGCCATTCCGGAAGCTCCAGGGGAGTAGAGTTATTTTTTAACAAGCCCTTCGCCCTTCGCCCTTCCCCTACCTTGCTGTTTGCCACGGAATCATGGCGTCTTGGGCCAGGCGGCGGGAGACTTCGTAGGCTCCGTAGCGGTTCAGGTGGCTGGGGTCGGAGAAGTGGTCGGGTTGGGTGGTCAATGCGCCGCTCAGGTCTCGGTAAACCATTCCCAATTGGGGAGCTAACTGTAGCATGTGCTGCTGAAATTCGTCTTCGTGGCGCTTGCGAGCGGGGTCCAGATACTCCTTGGTGAGCGGCAGGTTGACAAACACGAGGGGAATCTGGCGCGATCGCGCATACTGGGCTAGCGCAGTCAAGGCGTCGGTTTGAGAGCCTTCTAAGCCAAAGGATTCATAGTCAGAGTCGTAGTCTCCGAGCACCCGTGCATATTTTTGGTAGTAGGTCGTTGGGTTGAAGCGAACGGATAAGGGGAGAAAGCCATCAATATCAATCATGCTCAAGCTGTCCCCCGTTAGAGACCCAGAGGAGGTGGCAGCAGCGGCAGAGGGGGAGGAGGCGTTGAGCAGGCTGTCGGAGGAGGCAATCACGTCGGCTGAGGAGGACAGTCCTTTGGGTAGCAGACTGGCAACCTGTTCGAGCAGTTTTGTTCTCAGGCGATCGCGCTGCGCGTAAACCAGCGACACTGATGCCAGTCGTTTGTTCAGCTCATCGTTCAGCGATCGGTACCGGTCTGCGATCGTGGATGCGGGGGATTCCTCGGTTACAGAGGTCGGCTGACCGGCTTGTGGTTTAGCACTGGGTTGAGCCGTTGCGACGGCACCGGGGATGGCAGGTTTGCCAGCCATCAGGGTTCGATAGCCCTCCGAGGCAGCAATGCCGTTAAACGTAATGTCCAATCGCCCGCTGTTAAACGCCCGGGCCCCGTCGGCAAACAGGATCAGCTTTGGCACCCGATCTTGGGGCAGAACCTGGCGAACTAGCCAATCCACAACCTGAGCCGTTGCTCCATTGATACCAAAATTGAAGATTTGTACACCAGAGTAACCCTGTTCAGCCAAGGCTTTTTCCAGGGTCGCCGGATCGACTCCCCGCAGCGCTCTAGAGCTGCCAATTACCAGCACATCGGGAACACCATGCATTTCCAGATAGCGCTGGTACAGGGCTATCTGACCATCCAACTGGCGGCTGTTGAAACTGGGATACTCTGACGGTTGAATGCCCAGGGTTTCGGCTTTTGCCTGTAGGGGAGCGGCCGGTAATATCGCTGTTCCGGTAGGGTTCTCGGATGAATTCTCAGCAGCGGTTGAGGGTTCGGACTCCGTCGGTGCAATCACGGGGCCGTCGGGTTGGGTAAAGCCGGATGAGTTGAACCCAGACCAGTTTTGGGATTTGGATTGGCTCAATGACTGGTTGGGAATTTTGGCGGTCAACGAGGGTGCTGGACTGGGTGGAGTATTGAGGGACAGCGGCGGTGCGGGTTTTTCTTTGGGGGCGGCGGATTGCATCCAGCTTCCCAGCATCCAGTCGGACTGCAACACCAACAACAGCCCCACCGATCCCCACAGGGCCGCGATCGCAACCTTCTGACGATTTGATTGGCTAACCGGAAGGCTGGCATCGGCCGACACCATCCCCTCGTTGAGAGCACTCGACTCAGACGGGATGAAAAGCTGGGTGCGCACCAGCGATCGCTGCACCCGCTCCAGCATCGATCCGTAGAGTAGCTGTAGAACCGACCGCCAATCATCGGCAGGTAGCTCCGACCAGAGCACGATCGCCCCCGGTGGAGCCAACAAATCGTCCACATGCACCGCCGAGACGACAAACTCTGGCGTGGCCTCTGCCACCACCTGACTGCGGGAGACAAAATCCACCCCATAACTCCACAGCGGTTGCTTCTGTCCCGATCGCCGACCATACACCCGTACTCCAGACACCGACGTAATTTGCAGGGGTTTCAGAAATCGGACGATCGCCGGAGCCACCGCGTCCTGCCGGGGACAGTTGGGTGCCTCAGTCATAATATGCAGCAGATCGCCCTTCTGTCGGATCTGCACCCGCACCCCTCCCGTTGCCAACATGGCATCCAGATCAGGATTCAGCAACCGGGTGAGCAAGAAATTAATCGCTTTCAAGTTGCCCTGCCGGGCCAAATCCAGTGTCGTCTTCGCTAAGGTTGGCTGCGTCGAGGCAGGCAAGTCAAGGCATTGCACCCAGCCACGAGCGGTGTCGGAGAGCGGCTCAGAGTTGCTGGGCACCCCATACAAGATTGCCGCCAGAATTCCTTGCGGTGTAAACGACTGCAGCAACGGGATGATCGTCCCGATCGCCGTCAGCTTATCCGGCACCGTTCTCTTCATCCCTGCACAGGATAGATGCAGCGTGGCATCCTTCAGCAAGGCTGAAACTTCCATTTGCTGAGGCGAAAGAACCAGGTTGAGCAGCCGGGCGATCGCCTGCACATCGCCCCACCGTGCCCATTCCTTGAGAATTTCATCGGGGGGTGTCAGATCGACCCGCAGCATCCATTCGGGACGGGTTTCGCCGTTCACCTGTCCCAGCACCACCGCATCCTGGACGTTGTTCAGCTCCAACTCGCGCAGATGCTGGGCAATGGGTTCAGCCAGCAGAGCGGGATCGGGGGTGTAAGCAGACTCACAGATGATCAGAAGACGGGCGGGTAGAGACGCGATTAATCGCGTCTCTACCGGAGATGGGGAGGAGAGGTCAACCTCTTCTGCTTTGGTGGGGCGGATTTTGACGCGGACGGCGACATCAAATTTGCTGAGGGCGTTGCTCAGGTAGTGGGCGATCGCGTCCTGCTGCTCCTGCCGTGCCAGGTTAGGTGTCGAGGGCGTCTCAGGCATTGTCCCCTCACGGCCAGCCATTTTCTCAGATAGTCCCTCTGGATTGCCCTCTGGATTGCCCTCTGGATCGATAGAGGGTGCTGGATGACGGGAGATTTGTGGGTTGCTCAGTTTAGACTCCGCCAGTTGATTGCGCCAATTCAGATCAAGCGTTTTAGTCCACGTTGGTTCAGCCTGCCCTGACAAACGACCATAGACGATTATCCGATGGATTTGGGGCGAACCTGGAGATAAAAGCCGCTGAAAAGGCGCGATCGCCAGCGCTTTTTTCAGTCGCGGAATAATGACTTCGGGATTAGGACTCGGTTCGCTCTCACATAAGACATGAAGATTGTTTCCCTGTAAGCGCACCTTGATCCGAGCTTGACCCTGCTCAATCACCTGGTGTATCCAGTAGCTCAGGGATGAGTGATCCACTGCCAATTTTCGAGCAGCGGCTGGATGGGTAGGATTGGGAGGTTGTCCATCAGCATTTAGCATGAGAGCATTAACGTCAGTGACTGATTATGGACGAGGAGGCTAGACTCGTCTATTCTGCCCCATAGAAATAACACAACCTGGCGAAAACTAGACATCATTATTACTGGAACGATGATCCCTGTTCCAAGGCGCGAATCTCAGCTTCGGGGGGTTGCAATCCTCATAGATAATAGAGAGGCTACCGAATGTTCCTGGGATCATTGAGCAGGTAGGGTTGGTGATTAAAGGTATGCTCTCTTGCCAGGCTCGTCAAGTGATCCTGTGGATGAATTGAATACCCAATGGCTAAATTTGCTCCAGAATGTTTCGTTTATTCAAAACCGTAACGCAAACGTTCAAGTTTAGTTACAGATTCAGTCACAGATCGAAGTTTTGGTTTATAAAATTACACGCTCTTTGCTATGGAATCTCCTGAAAAATCCTCCAAACCAATACCGTCAGCCGTGTTGAATCCTATCTCATTAGAGCTGCTAGTCAGCTTGGCAACGGGTCCACTCCTACTTGGACTAGTGGGTGGAAAAGTCATCTCAGAAGTGTTTCGAGACATTGGGCAGCTCAGTGAGGAAGTGTTTCGAGGCGATCGCCTCCCGTTGCTCAAATTTCCAATCCCCTCCACCCCTGCTCCGGACACTCTCAATAACGACTAATTGAAACAGTAGCGCAAGATACTGTTTGAACTTCCCACAAAACCCAGGAGACGGTGGTTTGGTTTTGGTGGTAAGCTTCGCCTTAGCACACAAAAACTCAGGAGATCCGTTTAAACACGCTTGATCAATCAAACGATTTAGTCTCCTGAACCACTCCAAAAACTGAAAACTAGCCCATAGAATAATCTGAACATCCTTTCTAGAGCTGACTCCATGAGTGTGACACGATCTTCAGCAGATGATACATCTGGTCCTGGAACAGCTACCGAATCCAAGGAATCGGTAGAAATGACTATTGCCTCTACCTCCGACCTGTTTCTCAGACACCGGCTCAAAGTTGTCGAAGAGCTTTGGGAAGTTGTTTTGCGACAAGAGTGCGGTCAGCAATTGGTGGATCTTCTTAACCAGCTTCGTGAACTATGCTCCCCCGAAGGACAGGCGAATACCTTTGCAGAGCTAGATGTGCTCAGAGTCGTTGAAAGACTGGACTTAAACGAAGCCATTCGAGCCGCCAGAGCCTTTGCACTGTACTTCCAACTGATTAATATCGTTGAGCAACACTATGAGCAGCGTGATCAGCTCCAGTATCGAGCGGCTGTGCGAGATGCTTCGCCCACATTAACCAATGGACACGGGCCCTCAACCCCTGGCGAAGAGACAACCCTGGCCAGTCGGTTGGAAGCGGATCTGCTTGAGAAAAGCCTGCAGGAACCTGATGCCCGTCGCGCCCTGGGAACGTTTCATTGGCTCTTCCCGAAGCTGAACAACCTGAATGTACCGCCTCAGCAAATCCAGAAATTGATTAACCAATTGGATATTCGGTTGGTGTTTACTGCCCATCCGACTGAAATCGTTCGCCACACGATTCGAGGCAAACAGCGCCGCATCGCCAGAATTCTGCGCCAGCTTGACCAGGTTGAAGACCGGCAAGTGGCTCAAGGCATCGACATCGACTCTGTGGATGAAGAACAGCTTCGCGAACAGTTGACTGAAGAGATTCGTCTCTGGTGGCGCACAGATGAGCTGCACCAGTTCAAGCCGACGGTTTTAGACGAAGTGGACTACGCCCTCCATTACTTTGAAGAAGTTCTGTTTGATGTCATTCCCCAGCTCTACCAACGCTTTAGGGGAGCTATGAGAGCATCGTTTCCGGGGATGCAGCCCCCTCGACATGACTTCTGTCAATTTGGCTCCTGGGTGGGTTCCGATCGCGACGGCAACCCATCCGTCACCCCTCAAGTGACCTGGCAAACGGCTTGCTATCAGCGCAACCTGGTGCTGGATAAATACATCCACTCTGTCCATAAGCTGATCGATCTGTTGAGCCTGTCGCTGCACTGGAGTGATGTGCTGCCGGATTTGCTGGAATCGCTGGAGCAAGACCAGCTTCAGATGCCAGAGATCTATGACCGGTTGGCGATTCGCTATCGACAGGAACCCTACCGCCTCAAGCTGGCCTATATTCAAAAACGGCTGGAGAACACCCGCGATCGCAGCCTCAAGCTCTATAGAGGCGAATACGTTCAGCAAGACCACCCCGAACAAACTCCATCCACGTTCTACCGATCGGGTCACGACTTTTTGACTGAACTCCGCCTGATCCAAAGTAGTCTGTCCGAAACTGGACTCACCTGCCGCGACCTCGATAACCTGATCTGTCAGGTTGAAATCTATGGTTTCCACTTGACGCAACTCGACATTCGCCAGGAAAGTACCCGCCATTCCGACACCTTCAACGAAGTCGTTGAATACCTGCAGATTCTGCACAAGCCCTACAACGATCTGTCGGAAAACGAGCGCGTTATTTGGTTGGCAACCGAATTGCAGACCCGTCGCCCCCTGATTCCAGCAGAACTGCATTTCTCGGAGCGAACCAACGAAGCGATCGAAACCTTCCGGATGGTGCGCAAGCTGCAGGAGGAGTTCAGCCCCGAAATTTGTCACACCTACATCATCAGCATGAGCCATGACGTGAGCGATCTGCTGGAAGTGTTGCTGCTGGCAAAAGAGGCAGGCCTCTACGATCCAGCAACCGGGGTGAGCATGATTCGGGTCGTGCCCCTGTTTGAGACCGTGGAAGATCTTAAGAAGGCACCCGCTGTTCTAACGGCCCTCTTTGAACTACCCCTGTACCGCTCTATGTTGGCTGGTGGACACCAGGGGAGGAGGGAGGAGGGAGGAGGGAGGAGGGAGGAAAAAGACAAGCCTTCACCGCTCACCACTCATCTCTCAGCGCTCAGCGCTCAGCCCTGGCGTCTCGTCCCTCACCTACAAGAGGTCATGCTGGGCTACTCTGACAGCAACAAAGACTCCGGTTTCCTGAGCAGCAACTGGGAGATCCATAAGGCGCAACTGGCTCTGCAAAGTATTGCTGAACGCTATGGCATCACGCTGCGTATCTTTCACGGGCGCGGGGGGTCTGTGGGGCGGGGTGGGGGTCCTGCCTATGAAGCCATCCTGGCCCAGCCGGGACGCAGCGTGAATGGGCGGATTAAGATTACGGAGCAGGGAGAAGTGCTGGCATCCAAATACTCCCTCCCAGAACTGGCGCTCTACAACCTGGAGAAAGTGGTGACAGCGGTGCTGCAAGGCAGTTTGCTGCGCACCGGGTATGACGATATTCAGCCCTGGCACGAAATCATGGAGGAGCTGGCGTCCCGCTCTCGTACCCACTACCGCGCCTTGATTTACGAACAACCAGACTTCATTGATTTCTTCCATCAGATCACGCCGATCGAAGAAATCAGCCAGCTTCAAATTAGCTCTCGTCCTGCCCGGCGGGGTGGCAAGAAGGATCTGGGCAGTTTGCGGGCAATTCCCTGGGTGTTTAGCTGGACTCAGAGTCGTTTTCTGCTACCTGCCTGGTATGGAGTGGGTACGGCGCTGCGGGACTTCCTGCGCGAACTTCCGGAGGAACACCTGAAGCTGTTGCGATCGTTCTACTTCAAGTGGTCTTTCTTTAAGGTCGTGATCTCTAAAGTGGAGATGACCCTCTCCAAGGTAGATTTGCAAATTGCCCGCCACTACATGAATGAACTGGTGAAGCCAGAGGATCGGGCCCGCTTCGAGCCAGTATTTGAACAAATTGCCAACGAGTATTACTTAACTCGTGAGATGGTGCTGGCAGTCACCGGACATAAACGCCTGCTGGATGGTGACCCAGACCTGCAGCGATCGGTGCAGTTGCGCAATGGCACGATCGTCCCACTGGGGTTCTTGCAGGTGTCGTTACTCAAACGCCTGCGCCAATCTAAGAGCAATGCCAACACGGGTGTGGTGCGATCGCGCTACAGCCAGGGGGAACTCCTACGCGGCGCTCTGCTCACCATCAACGGCATTGCCGCTGGACTAAGGAATACGGGTTAATAGACACTGGAGGAGACACGGATTCAGAGGACACGGGGACACAGGGACACGGAGACACGGGGAACGACGTTGAGGAACTCCCCGCGTCTCCGCGTCACTTCTTCTCCGCGTCCTTCTACTCCACCGGA
>JAAUSG010000194.1 GCA_012034055.1 Leptolyngbyaceae cyanobacterium RU_5_1
GGACACGTCCCGCTTCAAGCGGCAGCCCTCTGCCAAGCCCACAGGCAGCAGGTTCTGGGACTGAGTAAATCTTAGACGTTTCGCACTGTCCGTAGGTCATGTAGCCGCCAATTTCATCGACAGTTTCGCCTGCTTTTAGATCAATCTTGGCGGTCGTGACCACATCTACGAGTGGGCCAGCCAACGGAGTCATCACAGCATCCTTAAACAGCACCACCCGTGCAACCGATAGCGGCACTTCAAAGTGGCACAGGTGATAGGGGGTATAGAAGCTGTAAAGGGGTCCTTCGCCCAGCTTATAGAGATTCAAATAGTGCTGTTGTTTTGGATCGTCGTGGGTGCCAAACACAAAGACGCCGGGTCCTGGCTTAACGCCGACCACATAATCGACAATGCCACCCAGTTCTTTGAGCTGGTCAACGTCATACAGCTTGGTGAGATCATCGACATGCCCAGTGTAATTGAGGTTGAATTGCTGAACTAACTCATCCTTATGCAGCAAGAAGTCATAACCCAACATGCCGCGTTTGGCAATAGTCATGCCAGTCGCGTTGGCCACGATCGCCTGCTCAAACGAGATCTTCGTGCCATCCGCAAAGCTGGTCACCATGTGCACGTTTTGTCCCCACTTCTCGGCAAAGCCTTTTTGCGTCGTAGGGTTGCGATAGGCATCTTGCAGACCTTTGATGTTGCCGCAGACTAAGGGGGTGAGACCAATGCTCTTCACAAATCGGTACAGGTTCATTTCCACACCGGGCTGATCGCCATCGCAGGCAGACAGCACGACGCCAGCTTTGTCAGCATAGACCTTGAGAATGGGGCCAATGGTGCCATCCAGTTCCGCGTTCATCAGGACGACGTGCTTCTTGTGGGCGATCGCCTCCATCACAACCTGTGCCCCAAACTCAACGGCTCCAGTCACTTCAACCAGTGCATCAATACCCTCAGCCCGGCAGAGCAGCATGGCGTCATCGGTAACGGCATACTTGCCCTGAGCGATCGACGCTTCCAGTTCTTCAACGGTCTTTACCACGCAGATGTCGTCAATTCCCGCTTCGCGGTAAGCCCGCTTGGCGGTTTCCACGGTGCGGTTGAAAATTGCCACAAGTTCCATCCCGGGTACGGAGTTGGCAATCTGGTTGGCAATCCCCCGGCCCATAAAACCAGACCCAATCATCCCAACCCGAATAGGATTACCGGCTTCTTGACGAGCTTTGAGGGCAGTATCAACAATAAACATGCGCGAACTCCTAGAAGAAAATGGACAAGAATTAATCAACAGCCGTCTTAAATACTTCTACGGTTGTTTTAGACGGTCTTATGTCCAACCTCCACAGTTGTAGCTGAGGAGGTTTGTGCCTGCAAGGGTTCATTCAAGAGCAAATACTGAAGTGCTCCCTCCCATACCCCGATGTACCAACCCATTTCCCATACCCACTCAGCACGGGCTTTTCTGCTATAGCATTCCACAGGAAATTTTAATAGCTGCAGCAAGCTATCTAAGAATGCCAAAACAAAATACTTCAGCTTCCTCAGCACACCTTTTGGTTCTCTGTATTTTTTGAGCAAAATTGCTCCGGTCTGCGCCCAGATACGTCCCTTGCGAAATCTGTCCTTGAGGTTGTGAGTCAAGCGGTAGTGGACAATTGCATTTGAGACAAAGTGGAGTTGATAGCCTGCTAGCTGAACGCGCCAGCAATAGTCTACATCCCAAGACGTTTTGCAGGCTTCATCGAACTCGCCAATGGACTCGTAGAGAGAACGCCTCATCCCCACTTTGCACCCACTCGCATACGGTAGGTCAGGCATTACCCAGTAATTATGGAACTGGGTATCGATCAGGTCAGAGTCACCCACTAGCCAGGGTTCGTTGAGTCGCCCGTATTCCAGCGCTCCAGCAACAAAATCGTGTTCCTTTAGAGCCTCGCCCATCGCTGCTAACCAACCAGGAGCGACTTCATCGTCTGCTTCGCAGAACACGAATGCGTCCCCAGTTGATTCTCGAATGCCAACTCGGTAAGAATGAGCGACTCCTCGCCTCGGACTAGGGGGTGTATAAGCATTGACGATACGGAGATTGGGGAGGCGATCGCGATACCGCTCCACTATCTCCATCGAATTGTCTGTGGAACCATTGTTGACAACGACAACGTCCCAATCATCAGACCATTGCTGATTCGTCAGGGCTTCAAGCTGAACCGCGATCGTCTCAGCACCGTTATAGCAAGGAAGAATGACACTCAGCTTCATCGTGAAACCACCCACTCCACTAAGGAATAATCGAAATAGCAATGGTCGAGATCCTTGCGTGACGGAGGCTTTTGCTGGTCTATAAGTGGTGTATCCAGACAAGCTGAAACTTCCGCCAACTGCTTTTTGCAATTACACTGGAACCGCCTCAAATGGTGCCCAAGCCGCATCCTTGTCGGAAATGACTGTTACGGGCATCGGCCATTCAATTCCAAACGCTGGATCGTTGTAGGGCAAGCCTCGTTCATAGCCAGGAGTATAGAACTCACCCACTTGATAAACCACTTCGGCTCCGTCAGTGAGTGCTTGATAACCATGAGCAAACATTTCTGGGACGTACAGGGCACGGCGATTTTCGTCCGTTAACTCCACGCCGATGTGCTGCAGATACGTAGGAGAATCTGGGCGCATGTCGATGATCACATCGTAAATCGCTCCACGAGTGCAGCGGATCAGCTTCGTTTCAGCGGCGGGGGGAACTTGATAATGCATACCCCGCAATGTTCCTGCCTTGTGGTTGAAGGACAGATTGCACTGAGCCACCGTCGGCTTTAGCCCATGCTCCTCAAATTCCCTGGCACAGAAAGTCCGAGCGAAGAAGCCGCGATCGTCTTCCCGATGGTCTAGATCGATGATGTAAGCGCCTTTAAGTTTAGTTTCAGTAAATATCATTTGCTGCTCCAGAAGAAATCTTGATCAATCTGCTGAGTGCGAATCAGATATTCGAGTTGCTTCAGACGAGTAAAGCCTCTGGACTCGAAGATCTCCTGTGTCATGTCGATTTGGGAGAACACGTTGTAAAGCTGTTGAGCACCTCGACGAGCATCCCAGTCACACTTGAATCCGGGCAGTTGCGTATTGATCTTCTCAAACGACACTCGATAGCTGCGATTGTCAGCACCGCTTTGACCAAAGCTCAACGCACAGCCTGGAAACGTCTCAGCCACAATCTCAGCAACTTCCTTGACCCGGTAGTTATTCGCGGTATCGCCAACATTGAAGATCTGGTTATGCACAATATCGCGAGGGGCTTCCAGAACGCAGATCAATGCCTTTGCAATATCGAGTGCATGCACCAATGGACGCCAGGGTGTACCATCGCTGGTCATTTTGATTTCCTTAGTTGTCCACGCCAGTCCTGCCAGATTGTTGAGAACAATGTCAAAGCGCATCCGGGGCGATGCACCAAACGCGGTGGCATTGCGCATGAAGGTGGGCGAGAAGTTATCATCCGCCATTTTCATGACATCGCGTTCGACAAACGCTTTACATTCCGCGTAGGCAGTCTGGGGATTCACCGCAGTTTCTTCGGTGACCTCGCCATCGCTGGCAACTCCATAGACGCTGCAGGAAGACATATAGACAAAGCGAGTGATACCCGCTTGCTTTGCCAGTTCTGCTAACCGAATGGAGCCTTTATGGTTGATGTCGTAGGTGATAGTGGGAGACAGTTGCCCAGTGGGATCATTGGAAAGCTCCGCCATATGGACGATCGCATCAATTCCCTGTAGGTCGTCCAATGAAATATGACGAATATCTTTGTTGATGGTTTTTGCCGTCAGGTGAGTACCGTTGTAAAGCCAACCGGCTTTGTAAAAACCAGTGTCTACAGCGGTTACCTCGTGTCCACGCTCAAGTAGTAGCGGAGCAAACAGGCAACCCAGATATCCTTCTGTACCAGTGACCAATACTTTCATTAAAAGACCTCTTGCATGAGTGCCAATTTGAGTTTAACCAGTCTAATTTCTACGACGCATTTGATTTCTACACGGATTGAATCTAAGCGCTGAGTGCTATTTGCACGGTTTTAGGCACAGGAACTTGTTCAGCCACTGCCTTGCCAATTTCGATCGAGGACGTTGCCGCCGGTGAAGGAGCATTGCAGACATGAACAGAGTTTTCCCCTTTGACAATCAGGAAATCGTCTACCAGTTTGCCATCGTTCATCAGTGCCTGGGCGCGAACCCCAGCATGGGTCGGAACGACATCTTCTGCCCGCACGGCCGGAATGAGTCGCTGCAGACTGTGAACAAAGGCCGCTTTGCTGTAGGAGCGAATGATTTCTTTGATACCCTCATCAGCGTGCCTGGCTGCCAGTTTCCAGAAGCCAGGAAAGGTCATCACTTCTGTGAAGTCTCTCAGATCAAAATCGGTTTTCTTGTACCCTTCCCGCTTGAAACTGAGAACGGCATTCGGCCCGGCGTGAACACTGCCATCAATCATTTTAGTAAAATGCACGCCCAGGAATGGGAAAGCGGGGTTGGGAACCGGATAGATCAGGGTATTCACCAGATAGCGCTTTTCGGGAACGAGTTCGTAGTACTCGCCCCGGAATGGAACAATTTTCGCCTGGGGATCAACGCCGCCCATTTTGGCAACGCGATCGCTATGCAACCCGGCACAATTGACCAAAACCTGTGTTTTGAACGTGCCTTGATTGGTCTCCAACACTTTACCTTCAGGGATGTCCACGATTTTCAACACTTTAGTGTTTAATCGTAGATCGCCTCCCTGAAGCTGAACCAACTCGGCATACTTGGCGCAGACTTTTTTGTAGTCAGCAATTCCAGTTGAGAAAACGCGAATTCCTGCCAGGCAGTTGACATGGGGTTCAATTTCCCGCACCTCTTCAGCCGTAATGCGGGCAAGGCTGAGACCGTTTTCGAGTCCCCGCTGATAGAGACTCTCCAAACGGGGTAATTCACTTTCTTCCGTTGCAACAATGACCTTGCCGCAAACCTCATGGGGAATGTTGTGTTCCTGACAAAATTCCACCATTGATCGGGCACCAGCACGGCAGAATTTTGCCTTAAAACTTCCGGGTTTGTAATAGATGCCAGCGTGAATGACTCCACTATTATTACCCGTTTGGTGAAAGGCCCATTGACTCTCTTTTTCTAGCACCAGAATTCGCGCATTTGGATAGCGGTTACCGAGTGCCATTGCCGTCGAAAGACCAACGATTCCACCACCAACAATTGCAAAATCGTACATTTAGTTTGTTGCTCCCTAACTTGCAATCATCTTCCGTAATTGTTCATCTACTTACCAAACTTTCCAGGGAGCTTTGTCTTTCTGCCACAGACCTTCGAGATAATTTTTATCTTTCAACGTGTCCATCGGCTGCCAAAAACCTATGTGCTTGTAGGCAGATAACTCATTGTCATGAGCTAACTTTTGTAGAGGTTCCTGTTCCCAAGTTGTGGAATCATCGGCAATATAGTTAATCACTTCAGGTTCCAGAACAAAGTATCCTCCATTAATCCAGGCACCGTCTCCGCCGGGCTTTTCATGGAAAGTTGTAATCTTTGTTTCTTCCTGGGCAAGCGCGATCGCGCCGAAGCGTCCAGGCGGCTGAACAGCGGTCAGAGTGGCTAATGTGCCCTGCTCTTTGTGAAATTTGATCAATTCAGAAACATTAATGTCACTAACACCGTCACCATAAGTAAAGCAAAAGGTTTCATTGCCAACGTGTTCGCGCACTCGCTTTAAGCGTCCACCCGTTAACGTGTTTTCGCCCGTATCAACTAGCGTTACTCGCCAGGGTTCTGCATTGCCAGTATGAACATTCATTTGATTAAAGCGCATGTCAAATGTAACGTCTGACATCCGTAAGAAGTAGTTAGCAAAAAACTCTTTAATCACGTACCCTTTATAGCCACAGCAAATGATGAACTCATTGACACCGTGAGCAGAATAAGTCTTCATAATGTGCCAAAGAATCGGTTGACCACCAACTTCAACCATTGGCTTTGGTTTGATTGCTGTTTCTTCACTCAGGCGAGTACCCAATCCTCCGGCAAGGATTACTGCTTTCATAGGTTGACAACCTTCAATAATGTTTACGGGGCGGTAGACTTCCCACAATCCTAATCTCGGTTCCCAGAGGATGTCCATAAAGCAATGGTGAGCCAGGTGGGATTAATTGTTAAAAAATAGAAAGGTTTTTGGTGCAGTTCCTGATTTGAGTGTTCGGATGCTGCTGCAAAAGCTGTGTGCTACCCAATCGGTCTATGCACTGATTTCAGACAGATTTAGACTGCTCCCTCAATGACTGGATGGAAGTAGAACGCAAGTCCCAGGATGACGTAGGCAGCCAGCAATAATGTGCCTTCTAGCCAGTTCGATCGCCCATCTGAGCTGATCGAGTTGGTAATTAGCACGGCAACCGCCACTGCAACTAGCTCAAACGGGTTAAAGTCTAGATCCATTGGTTTGCCAAGCAGCCAGCCTGTAATTACCAACACCGGAGCGACGAACAGGGCAATTTGCAGACTGGAGCCAACTGCAACTGAAACCGACAGATCCATTTTATTTTTCATGGCAACGGTTACCGCTGTTACGTGTTCCGCTGCATTACCGATCACTGGCAACAGAATGACACCGGTGAATAGGGCTGTCAATCCAAGCTGGGAGGTGGCTTCTTCCAATGCTCCAACCAGTAGCTCGGATTCGATCGCAACCAGAACCGTGGCGACCAGCAATACGCCAACCCAGAGCCAGAGATTAGGCTGATGCCTTATGGTATGGTCGAGCGGGTTTGTCTCTGCCAACTCTTGCAACTCCGCTTCAACTTCGGCTGTACCGGCATCGTAGAGGTACGTGTGGGTGCGCATGGAAAACAGCAGTGTCAATGCATAGACGCCGATCAGCACGATCGCGACCGCCACAGAAAGTCCCTGCATGGCGGCATAGCTGATCCCCTCTGAGGTGTAATTCATCGCGGTTGGCAACAGCATGGCGATTACTGCCAGATTCATGGAGGAGGCGTTCACCCGTGCCACAACGGGCTGAAACTCCTGTTCCTTATAGCGCAATCCACCCAGAAACATCGATAATCCCATGACCAGCAGCAAGTTGCCGATGATCGAGCCTGTCAGGCTGGCTTTGACCACGTCCGTGAGTCCAGCATTGAGAGCAACCAATGCAATAATCAATTCGGTTGCATTGCCAAAGGTGGCGTTTAACAGTCCTCCCAGGGTGGAACCGGAGACCACCGCAATTTCCTCGGTTGCGGTTCCCATCCATGCCGCCAGGGGCAGAATTGCGATCGCGGCAGTTCCAAAAACCGCAACCGATCCCCATCCCAGACCATAAGCTGCGATTGAAATGGGAATAAAGACCAGTAATCCGTAGAAGATAGAGTTCCGAATCGACATGGTGTTTGAGCAGCATTGAGCAATCTGAGCGATGTCATGCAGAATACTGGAGTTTGCGTTGAAATTTGCTCGATGGCTCAAATTTAAGCACCCAATCTGCTTGAAGGATTGTTGCGGATACTTTACCAATCGCAAAATCTTGTTGTGATCCCTTAATTTGCTATTAAGTTTGTCCGGGGTTTGCGGTTGAATCAGTTATGGTGCGTTAGGGTTATCAGCCTCTCTGTAGATGCCTTGTCTACTCAAGGGCATTGCCATCAAAGGGTTCCAGGCTTTGGAATTAACGCTGATGCGATCGCAACTCAGAGTTTTTTAGTCCTATTTCTCAGTTTGCAGAATTTGCTGGTTTTCAGATCCTGGCCCATCCTGGCGCTTTGATTGGCTTGCAACGATAAAGTTTTCTCTGGCTAAGAACATGTCAATGCACACGTTGCGTCGGAAGTCGTCGTCGCGTGTGCTGGCAAGTTGATCTGTACTCAATGGTTCAACATTCGATGTTTCAACTGTGAAACCGTGTTCGATGTGTTTCAGATCAAATCCTTAGTCTTGTCCTTTCAACCCTTTTCCCATGACTTCTACCTCCGATACGCAACGATCCCGTTCGTCCTTAAGTCCTGCGGTTGACGCTTTCGACTCGGATCAAATCAGCAATTCCAGTTTGAGGCAGTCTACCGCTCCAGCCCGGGATCCGGTCTCTGATCCCCTTCAGACTGCCCAGGGGGTGTATGTCACTGTGCATGGGCACTTCTATCAGCCACCCCGTGAAAATCCCTATTTGGATGTGATTGAGCGTCAGCCCAGTGCTGCTCCATTTCACGATTGGAATGAGCGGATTCATCATGAATGTTATCGACCTAACGCCTTTGCTCGGGTTGTGAACGATCGCGAAGCGGTGATGGGGATCGTCAACAACTACGAGTATTTGAGCTTTAACATCGGTCCCACGCTATTGAGTTGGATCGAGCGGAACGATGTTGAGGTCTATCGGCGCATCCTGGAAGCAGACCGCAAGAGTTGTGCTCGGTTGAATGGACACGGAAATGCGATCGCCCAGGTCTATAACCACATCATCATGCCGCTGGCCAGCGATCGCGACAAACTCACCCAAATCCGCTGGGGCAAAGCAGACTTTCGTTCCCGGTTTGGGCGTGATCCCGAAGGCATGTGGCTGGCAGAAACTGCCGTTGACTATCCCACCCTGGAAGCATTAGTGGCAGAAGGGATCAAATTCATCATTCTGGCTCCCTCGCAAGCGCAACGCTGCCGTCCCCTTTCCTCCTCTGAACACCCCGATCCCGAATGGCATGAAGTGGGCGGCAACCAGATTGATCCCACTCGTCCCTATCGATGTTTTCTAAAGAGAGAAGAGAGAAGAGAGAGGAGAGAGGAGACACCCCACACCCCACCTTACATCGACATCTTCTTCTACGACGGACCCATCTCGCGCGACATGGGATTTGATGATGCGCTCTGCAATTCCCATCATTTGCCGGTCGGTTGGGACAAGCGGTGCGCGGAGCTCATGAACCAGCCCAGTTGATTGCCGTAGCAACGGATGGCGAGACGTTTGGGCACCACAAGGGGGGTACTGAGAAGTGTTTGGCCTATGCGTTTGCCCATGAATTCCCGAATCGCGGTTGGACGGTGACCAATTTTGCCCACTATCGGTCTCTCAATCCGCCAACCTGGGAAGTTGAGTTGAAGCCAGTCACCGCCTGGAGCTGTAGTCATGGGGTCGATCGCTGGCAGGATGACTGTGGTTGCGGAGGCGAGGGGGGTGTCTGGCACCAGCAATGGCGACGACCGCTGCGAGATGCACTGGATTGGCTGCGGGATCAGTTGGTGAAGGTGTACGAAGAGGCGGGTAGTAAGCTGCTGCAAGACCCCTGGAAGGTGCGGGATGAGTACATTCAGGTGATTCGCGATCGCTCTCCTGCCAACCTCAATCAATTTCTGTCTCGCCACCAAACTCACCCTCTGAGTGAGTTTGAACGTGTGGACGGATTGCGACTGCTGGAAATGCAACGCCACACACTGCTGATGTACACCAGTTGCGGCTGGTTTTTTGAGGAATTGTCTCGTCCAGAAGGGGTGCAGATTCTGCGCTATGCGGCCAGAGCATTGGAACTGGCAGGAGACGTGACCGGAATTCGCTTAGAGAAGGCATTCATCAAACGATTGGGATTGGCTCCCAGCAATGTGGATCTGTTCAAAAACGGGGCAGAGATTTATCGACAGTTGGTCACGTCTGCTCAAATTAGTCTGGAGCAGGTTGCGGCTCACTATGCAATCAGTTCGCTGTTCACCACCCATTCCAGAGAGCAACAGGTTTATTGCTACACGGCTCACCAATTGGATTATCAACTGCAGCGCATGGGAGCGTTGACGCTAGCCGTTGGGCAACTCCAGCTCGTTTCAGAGATTACCTGCGAGACGGCAGATGTCGTGTTTGCTGTTCTGCATTTAGGCGGATGGGATTTCCACTGCTGCATCCAACCCTTCTCTGGGCGACGCAGCTATAGCCAAATGAAAGATGGTTTGTTTGAGGCATTGGGGCAAGCCAGTGCAGCACAGGTGATTCTGGCGATGAATCGATTGTTTGGCGACCAGTCCTTCAACCTGCAGAGCCTGTTTGCAGAAGAGCGTCATCGGATGATGCGGCGGCTGACCCAGGGAACTCTGACCCGGCTCGACCAGCTTTATACCCAGGTGTATCGAGATAACTACGGTATCCTGATGGCGTTTCACCGGGACGGATTGCCCGTTCCTCACGAATTGCAGGTTGCGGCAGAAGTGGCGCTTAGCCATCGGGTACTCCTGTCGCTGCGAGCATTGGAGCAGGAGGGCAGTGATCCGTCTGTAGCTACAACTCACCTGGGAATGGGGCATCTGGCAGAATTGGAGGCGATCGCCACTGAGGCGAACCACCTGCACTGCCAGGTCAACGTCCCAGAAGCCAGGCAAATCCTTGAACGCCTGATTTTACAGTCTCTCCGCAATCTTTTGCATCACTTCAACCCAGCGGCGGTCAAAGCTGATTTAGCCCGAATTGAACGGGTGATTCGCTTAGGCCAGCAGATGAATTTCAATCTGTCATTAGCCCAGGCTCAGGAACTGTACCTTCAAGCTCTCAACCGGTGGATCATTCCCCAGTGTTTAGCCCGGATTCACTCAACCCATCCGGATCAGCCATCCGTTGCTAACACCTTAGAGACCCCGATTCGATTACCCCATCTGCGCTTATTGCTGCAGTTTGGTCAACAACTGTCGATCGACGTGACGGGTTGGCTAGCGCAGTTACCCTAGAATGGTGGCGTAGGGGCAGGTTTTGTCAAAGGTCTTGCTGAGATTCCCAGATTGTCTACCAAACCTGCCCCTACAGAGGTCGTCCATCACCAGAAAATTTACAGGTGGAAGAAATCTGACTTTTGAAATTGAATAGTGATCCCTTGATGGGTAGAATTTTTTTGTGTTATGCAATACGCTTTGGCTAGGGGAACTCCTATTCAACTTAGGAAATGCCAGTCATGTCTTATGAAGTTGCTCAACAAATTCTTGACAAACTAGCGATCGCTATAGAGATCTTTGCAGCAGGGTATGTTGGCATCAGCTTTACCCTCTATGCCTGGAAGCGCACTGCATCCACTGAGTCACAATCACAACCCCCTCTAGCTATTCCAATGGCGCTTCCGCAAACAACTGAGCCAGAGCTGGTAGAGGTTTCTGAAGAGGCTCCCAACAGACCTCGAAGACCCTGGAGCAGATTCCACAACGCATCAACAACATCCCTCTGTCATACAGAGGGATT
>JAAUSG010000018.1 GCA_012034055.1 Leptolyngbyaceae cyanobacterium RU_5_1
GTGCTTGCTGAGAGAGCTGTGGGAACGCGATCGCGCAGCCGCTCTGTAAGCTGTATCGTCTTGGAGTCGTAGATTTGGGTCAGCACCTTGGGATACAGCCCAATGCCAATAATCGGCACTAGCAGGGCACCGATAATGAACACCTCGCGGGGTTCGGCATCCACCAGCACCTCATGGGAAGTTAACTCCTTGTTCTCCGGTCCGTAGAAGATCTCGCGCAGGTTGGAGAGCAGGTAAATTGGAGTCAAAATTACTCCAACGGCGGCCAGCAAGACCACGATGATCCGGAAGGGCAGACTGTAAGCATCACTCGTGGCAAAACCGACGAAGACCATCAGTTCGGCAACAAATCCGCTCATCCCAGGTAATGCCAGAGACGCCAGCGAACAGACCGTCCACATGGCGAAAATTTTCTTCATCTTTTGACCGACGCCGCCCATCTCATCCAGCATCAAGGTGTGGGTACGGTCATAGGTTGCCCCCACCAGGAAGAACAGGCTGGCACCAATCAGCCCGTGGGAGACCATTTGCAGCAACGCGCCACTCAGTCCCAAATCTGTAAACGAGGCGATGCCGATCGTGACAAACCCCATGTGGGAGATGGACGAGTAGGCGATCTTGCGCTTCAGGTTGCGCTGGGCAAAGGAGGTGAGAGCGGCGTAGATGATATTCACAATCCCTAAAATGACCAGGGCAGGGGCAAAGAACGCATGGGCACCGGGCAGCATTTCAGCATTCATGCGAATCAGGGCATAGCCGCCCATCTTGAGCAGAATTCCTGCCAGCAGCATGTGAACCGGAGCCGTTGCCTCGCCGTGGGCATCGGGCAGCCAGGTGTGGAAAGGAACAATGGGTAGCTTGACCGCGTAGGCAATCAGGAACGCGGCATACATCCAGATTTGGAAGCCAACTGCCATGTTCTTCGCCATCAGCGATCGCATATCAAACGTCACCGTATCGCCGTAGAACGCCATCGCCAGCGCTGCCACCAGGATGAACAGCGAACTCCCGGCCGTGTAGAGAATGAACTTGGTCGCGGCATACTGGCGTTTCTTGCCGCCCCAGATTGCCAGCAGCAGGTAAACCGGGATTAGCTCCAGCTCCCATGCCAGGAAGAACAGCAGCATGTCCTGAACGGCGAACACAGCAATCTGACCGCCGTACATCGCCAGCAGCAAGAAGTAGAACAGGCGCGGTTTCAGAGTCACCGGCCAGGCGGCCAGTGTTGCCAACGTGGTGATGAACCCGGTCAGCAAGATCAACGGCATTGACAATCCATCGGCACCAACAGACCAATTCAGGTCGAGCTGAGGAATCCAGGCATAGCTTTCAAACAGTTGCATGTCTGGATTTGAAAATCGTAGTAGTTGTAAAACGCATAAACAATAACTGCGAAATCAACCAGCCCAATGACTAAGGCATACCAGCGAACGGTTCGACCCTCTTTGTCGGGTAGAAACGGAATCAGCAGAGAGGCTGCGATCGGGAACAGAATGATAAACGTCAGCCAGGGAAAATCGGCAGTCAACATTTTGGTTGTTGGTTATTGGTTATTGGTCATTGGTTATTGGCCATCAAGTCACACCAGAGAAAATCACCAATCCCAAGACTGCCGCAAACACGATCAATGCGTAGAATTGGGCGCGACCGTTCTCAAAGTATTTCAAGCCTTCGCCAGTTAGCAGGGTTACCAGGCCTGTCAGGTTGACGATGCCGTCTACCACTTTGTAGTCCACTTCCATGACTTGCCGTGCCAACCGACGGCTGCCAAGTACAAATACCTGTTCATAGATGTCATCGATGTACCACTTGTTTTTGGACAGGTTGTACAGGACGGGAACTCTTTCAGCGATCGCGGCGGGGTCAATCTTGCGAGTCAGGTAGAGGAGAGAGGCGAACGTCAACCCAATCAAGCCAATTCCAACCGAGTTCCCTGCCATAATTAGAAACTCTGTGAGTTCCTCGGCAGGCAGGCTATGAAACCCCGGTGTCAGGGCTTCGACCACCTCTCCGGGGGGATGGATGAATTCTTCAAAGTAATTGTGGAAGGGAGTTCCAACCAAACCCACTAGCATCGAAGGGATGGCTAGCAGAATCAGCGGCAACGTCATCGATACCGGCGATTCGTGGGGAGAGCTGCTGTGGCCGTAAGCAGCGTGGTGGTCGTGCTCGTCATGGCGATCGTGCGCCGCTTCCATGACCAACTCCTTGGGATTCATCGCGCCGGGACCAAAGGCCAGTCCAGCGGCTTGAAGCTGCTCTGCTTTAATTTGGTTGAGAACCGAGGCGTCTTGACCCCGGAAGCCACCCTCAAAGGTCAGAAAGTACATGCGGAACATATAGAAGGCGGTCATGCCAGCCGTCAGCCAGCCGACCAGCCACATCGCCGGGTTGGCAGCAAAGGTGGAACTCAAAATTTCATCCTTCGACCAGAATCCGGCAAACGGAGGAATCCCAGAAATCGCCAAAACGCCAATGAAGAAGGTAACGGCCGTAATCGGCATGTACTTGCGCAAACCGCCCATCAGTCGCATGTCCTGGGCGTAAGCGGGATTGTGTCCGACAACCCCTTCCATACCATGAATCACCGAGCCAGAGCCAAGAAACATCATGGCTTTGAAGTAGGCATGGGTCATCAGGTGAAACAGCCCAGCGCTATAGGCTCCCACGCCCATTGCCATCACCATGTAGCCCAACTGAGACATGGTGGAATAGGCTAATCCTTTCTTGATGTCCATCTGGGTGAGGGCGATCGTCGCCCCCAGAAACGCCGTGAATGCCCCCGTCCAGGCAATCACATCCATTGCAATGGGGATGTCTTCAAACACCGGGAACATGCGAGCGACGAGGAAGACGCCAGCCGCCACCATTGTTGCCGCGTGAATCAGAGCCGAAATCGGAGTGGGGCCCTCCATGGCGTCGGGTAGCCAAACATGAAGCGGAAACTGAGCAGACTTGGCAACCGGACCCAGGAAGACTAAAACGGCAAACAGCGCTGCCATCCAACCACTTAGCGCGCCCGACTGCACTAGTTCTTGCAGCCGTTCGCCGATGATATCGAAATCAAAACTCTGGGTTGACCAGTACAGCCCCAGCATCCCCAGGAGTAGCCCAAAGTCACCGACACGGTTTGTGACAAAGGCTTTCTGGCAGGCATCTGCAGCAGCTTTGCGATCGTACCAAAAGCCAATCAGCAGGTAGGAGCACATGCCTACCAACTCCCAAAAAATATAAACCTGCACCAGGTTTGGACTGATTACCAACCCCAGCATTGAGGAACTAAACAGACTCAGGTAGGCGTAAAAGCGTACATAGCCTGGGTCATGCGCCATGTAACCATCGGTATAGACCATGACCAGAAACGCCACGGTAGTCACAATCACCAGCATTAGAGCTGTCAGGTTGTCGATGGTGTACCCCATATTGAGATGGAAGTCTCCCGCAGACGCCCATTCAATCATGCGGGTGTAAGGGGCATGACCTTGAAACTGGCTCCATAGCAGCCCAAAGGATAACACCATTCCAGCCCCCAACATCGATACGACGAAGGCCGCAGAGGCTCGTCGCAGGTGGCTAGTGATTTTGCTGAATGAAATCAGTCCTAAACCAATCAACATCGCGGCTACCAGTGGCAGCACAGGGATCAGCCAGGCATATTGATAAATCGTTTCCATTGGTTATGCCTACGTTTAAGAGTTCTTCACCGGGTTGGAAAAAACCGTTTACATTGTTACACACACCCAACCACAATCTGTCAAGTATGAACACAAGATTTCAGCATCTGCAGACAGATTCTGAACTTTAAAGGAAAATTCAGATGCAGTGAATTACAGAGAATCCATACCTGAGGTGATTCCCAGCAAACAAAATACCCGTAGGGACAGGTTTGGTATTGCTCAGAGTGAACTGCAACGGGGCAAAACCGCTGGAGCCGATGCCGTCCTGATTGCTCAGTTTGGCTGGCAAAAGTGCCCTGAGTCATGGACTCCGCCGCCTGCTGAACGTGAGCAACTGCAAGCTCTCAGTCGCCGACTCGAAGACGTGCAGCAGATGAGAATCTCCCTATTTCAACGCTTCCTCAAACTTCTGCTCTTCCCAGAGCGATTGGTACAATCCACCCTGGGTGATCAGGGCTTCGTGGCGACCGGACTGGACAATTCTGCCTTGATCCATGACGAAAATGCGGTCTGCCATTGCGGCAGCGGAGAGCTGGTGAGAAATGAAGATCACCGTTTTGCGATCGCTGCCCTCGGATAGGTTTTTCAAAATGCGGGTCGCGGTTTGGTTATCCACGCTGGATAGGGCATCATCCAGAATCAGAATCGGAGCATCGACCAGCAGAGCGCGGGCCAGGGCGGTGCGTTGGCGCTGTCCTCCTGAAAGGGTAATCCCCCGTTCACCGACAACGGTGTCGTAGTGCTGGGGAAAGTTGAGGATTTCCGCATGGATTTGTGCTTGTTTGGCCGCCTGAATGACGCTGGCTTCATCCACCGGAGGGTTGCCGTAGCGAATGTTGTTGCGAATCGTGGTGCTAAATAGGGAGCTTTCCTGGGGCACATAGGCGATCGCGCCGCGCAAATCCTGCAGGCGCAGTTGGGTGATGTCGTAGCCATCGAGAAAGAGCTGACTGGGAGCAATTTCCAGTAGATGCGGCAGGGCATTCGCCAGAGTGGATTTGCCTGCGCCAATCGGGCCAACAATGGCGACCGTTTCCTGGGGGGCGATCGCGAAGCTGACATCATCCAGGACTGGACGAGCCACTTCGTTGGCGAGCGTGGGGAAGGTAAAGGTGAGGTGTTGGGCTGTGAGTTCTCCCCTCACCTGCGATCGCGGTAGGGGAATGGCGTCGGGGCGATCGCGAATTTTCGGCTCCACGGTCAGAATCGTTTCAATCCGGTCAATGCTCACCTCGCCCCGCTGGTAGGCGGTAATCGTGAAGCCGAGCAGAGCTGTCGGAAAGATCAACCGCTCCACAAACAGCAATAACGCCACAAAGTCGCCAACCGTAATCGATCCATCCTGAATTGCCCCGACTCCAAACCAGAGCACGATCAACAAACTCACGCTGCCTAGCCCTCTGAGAACCGAGAACAGAATATTGCGAGTCTTGGCCAGCATCAGATTGGCATCCAGAAGCTGCTGATTCAGTTGGTGGAATGCCTGCCGTTCGTTCGCTTCCTGGGCGTAGATTTTGACCAGCGAAATCCCGCTCATGTCCTCCTGAATCAGTTCGCTGATATTGGAGAGTTCCTCCTGAACGGACTGCTGCTCAAGCCGCAATTTGTCGCTCGTTAACCGCACGATCACCAGCATCACTGGATAGACCGATAGCGACAGCAAACTTAGTTGCCAATTGATTCTCAGCATGGCAGGCAGCGTCAGCGCATAGGCAAAGACCATGTTCGCCAAACTGAGCACCGCAAATCCTAACAATCGCCGAATGTTGTCTACATCACTAGTTGCCCGATTAATCAAATCGCCGACGGTGTTCGTCGAAAAATAGGCCGGTTCTAGCGTCAGCAGATGGGAGAAAATCTTCTGCTTCAGGTCGAATTCCACCTGGCGACCCACCCCAAACAGCGCGATGCGAGAAACCATGCGCACAACCCACATCACCGAGGCCAGCACCAGCACCAGCACAACGTAGCGCAAAATTTCACTCGAGTTAAAGGCAACCTGCAGTTTATCGATCGCGTCTCGAATCAGCAGGGGAATGGTCATCCCCAGGAGATTGACAATGAACAGCGCGATGATTCCAACAGCACATGCACGCCAGTGGGGATGCAGGTATTCCCCCAGTTTTCGCAATCGCGATCGAGCCATGAATTAGGAGCTAGGAGCTAGGGGTTAGGGGCTAGGGTGTAGACGGATATCTTCACGTGATCTGCAAGGACGTTACTGGAACATCTCCCCAGGCAGCCGCGAAAATTGCAACCTGGTATACAGGCAAGCTCTCTCATCCTAAACGAATTGTGGAAACAGACTGTAATCCAATACTTCTTGGCAGTGTTGTCAGTCCAAAAGATCCCCCCAACCCCCCTTGATAAGCAGGGGTTTACCATCTTTGTGGAGAGGGTAGGGTATCTCCGGGAGGAGGTCGGAAATCTTGGGTTGAGTCTCCAGGCAGGATGATGGGACAGGCACCCAAATCTGGGATGGGTCTGATCCAGCCACGCAGGAAATGGTAAAGAGCACCGAGGTATTCTTGCAATGCCTTTGAGCTGATATAAAACGCTTCTGCCGTCGGAAGAAGGTCTACAATCCGAAATTCACGCTCAATCAGATCCCTACCCTGGAGCACATTTTTGAGTTGTTCGGGGGTTGGGATGGTGTAGAAATCGGTTGGGCGAGAGATAATGCAGCTTTCTTGCGAAGGTTCTTCGCCATCAAAGACTTGCTTAAAAATCCATGCTGACCGGTTCATGTTGAGGGCTGAAGTGACCAGCATGATTTGATTGCCATAGTTGATCCCCGCATCCCGCAGTAACGTTTCCACTTCTTCGGCACTGCGGTGGATGTTGCCATTGTCGTGATCCAACAGAATATTGTTGGCTGGGATGCCAAAGGGGGGTTGGGTCAGCATTTTTTGAATATCTCTTGCTTCGGAAATCTCCTCTCTGACATCGCCATCTTTCCACCTGCGATCGGGTCGGCGTCCTGCACTAACCACAATCAGTGGGTCGCGTTGGGCTTCCTCGCGATACAGTTGGGCGGTGTAGAGAATGCGATCGCCCTGTTCGGTGAGCTGCACCGGAAGTTGGCTCAAAATCTGAAATTGGGTTTCAGTAATCGGTCTGCGTCTGGGCCAGGGCAATGGAAATGCAGGCGGAGTATCATTACCTCTATTGGGCGAATCGGTTGGCCGAGATCCAGAGCGAGGACTTAACTGCAGGCGAGTTGTGCCTCTGCCCAAGAGCACAATCACCCGTTGAGCACCGCTTGGTAATGCTGGAATGGCGGTTAGAGTCCGCTCAACCTGAGCGATCGCCTCTGTTTCCAACTCATGCGCCAAGAAATAAGAAACCAGCGGCGTACTGCTCAGTGCCAGGAGAATTAAGCCAGCCATAATGATCCGGCGATTTGTTTTAGATAAGTTCCCTCCAATTCCACTTAATAGCACCAGCAGGAGAATCAGCCCAAACCCAAAGGGACTGAGGGGAAAGGAAATTAACCCCCAAAGAACTTCCAAAATGCTACCCGGTTCATCAATGCCGCCTTGAACGAAGGACAGGAGCAGGATAGCCGCGATCAGAAAAATGACCAGCCACCCTAAAACCTCCTTGTTTAGGACGGTTCTGAGCAGGAACCAGGCGAGCCAGATAACCGCGACCCAGAGCATAACCTGGGTGAGTAGCAGAAACGCATCGGTGAGCAGTAAAACCATGTAGCGATCGCTTATTTACTGTATTGCTGGGTAGTACTCAAATAGCTTTTTGAGCATTGCTACCGTTCATTGTGAAGAGGCGAACATTTGTTCGTTCAACACAGAGCTACGACATTCTACAGCAGCCTGGTTGAGTGCGATCGCTCATATCCGGCTTAGGATGTAACGAAGTCTATACAAACACACCTGATCGTCCTTTCCATATCGCCCCTAACTCAACGCATCTATGCCCATGCTTCTTTACTCAGTCCACATTCCCGCCCCTCTACTGGCAACAGCAAATGGGACAGACAACCGTCCACTCGTGCTAGCAGCTGTTTTATTGAGTCTCGTTGTGGCGTATTTAGCCAGCAAAATTGGTGGAGAGATTTGTATTCGACTCAATCTGCCTCCAGTCTTGGGAGAGCTATTGGCAGGCGTTGTGATCGGTGTATCAGCGTTGCATCTGCTGGTTTTCCCAGAAGGGGGAGAAAACGGCAGTGGCTCCTGGATCATGAGTCTGCTGCAACTGGGTACAACGCTTAGCCCAGAGGCTATTACGTCCATTTTTCATCAAGAAAGCGACGTCATTTCAGTTCTGGCAGAACTGGGAGTTGTGATTCTGCTGTTTGAGATTGGACTGGAATCAGAACTCACAGAACTCCTCAAGGTTGGATTTCAAGCCACGCTAGTTGCCGTGGTGGGAGTGGTGACCCCATTTGCACTGGGTACAGTTGGGCTAATCCTACTGTTTGGCACCCCGATCGTGCCAGCCATCTTTGCTGGAGCGGCTTTGACGGCTACCAGTATCGGAATCACAGCGAAAGTGCTGGCAGAGATCCAGCAACTTACCTCTAAGGAAGGTCAAATCATTATTGGGGCAGCCGTACTCGATGATGTGCTGGGTATCGTTGTTCTGACTGTGGTTGCCAGCCTGGGCCGTGAAGGACAGGTTGAAATTGGCAATGTTGTCTACTTAATTGTCAGCGCAGGCGTATTTCTGATCGGTTCCATCTGGCTCGGCCGACTCCTGAGTCCGATGTTTGTCAAGGTTGTGGATGAATTGAAAACACGTGGTCAGTTGCTGATTGCCGCCCTAATTGTTGCCTTTACCCTGGCCTACATTGCAGATGTCATCCAGCTAGAAGCCATTTTAGGAGCATTTGCGGCTGGGCTGATTTTGGCAGAAACCGAAAAGCATCGCGAACTAGCGAAACAGGTGATCCCAATTGCCGACATGCTGGTGCCAGTGTTTTTCGTGGCGGTGGGTGCCAGAACTGATGTCAGTGTGTTGAATCCGCTAGTTCCCGAAAACTGGGAAGGATTGATTATTGCGTCCTTTTTGATTGGGGTTGCCGTGATTGGCAAGGTGGTAACCGGATTCGCGGTGTTTGGGCAGCCTGGCATCAATCGGTTTGCGATCGGGGTGGGGATGATTCCACGAGGTGAAGTGGGGTTGGTGTTTGCCTCCGTAGGTTCAGCCAGTGGATTGCTGTCCAAGTCGTTAGAAGCGGCCATCATCGTCATGGTGATTTTGACCACCTTCGTCGCTCCACCGCTGTTGCGGGTTGTGTTTGCTAAGTCGGAGGAGGCGATCGGTGAAGGGGTGAGGGGTGAGGAGTGAGGAGTGAGGAGAGGGGGGTGGGGATGAAGGGATGAAGGGTTAGAGAGTTGATCAACGACTAACACCTAATGACCAATGACCAATGACCAATGACCAATGACATACCGAGAAAATTCGCGATCGCTGTTTGAAGACATCGAGTATAGTTGGTCGCAGTTTATCGCTCAATCGTCTTCGCACTCCTATCAGTAGGGGCTAGGTTGTTTTGCTGTTGATCAAGGGGTTTGTTCCCAATTACTTGCTGCTAGTGTCTTCTTTGCTTTTGCTTGCGGCTCCGGCAGAGGCGTCTAAGCTGGAGTCCTGGAAGTTTGACGCTAGCCAAAATCAGCTTGAATTTACAACCGATCAGGGAGTTCAACCTAAAGCTCAACTGGTTGCGGATCCAACGCGGCTGGTGATTGATTTGCCGGGTGTCGTTTTAGGGCGTCCAATGGTCAGCGAGTCGGTTGGTGGGCGGATTCAGGCGATTCGGATTGGGCAGCTCGATCGCGAAACGACGCGGCTGGTGATTGAGCTGGTACCGGGCTATACGCTCGACCCGAACCGGATTAAGTTTCGGGGCGTCACGGCTCGTCAATGGCTGATCCAGCTTCCAGCGCCCCAACCCATTGCAGGGGTTGCACCTCAGTTGCCGACCAGCAACCCATCCGCCGTCGTGGTTTCAACTGCACTGGGTAGCTCATCTGTGACAGCGCCAGCGCCGCCAACCCCGTCTAGTGTTGGGCGTTTCCAGCATTCTGCCCAGACGAATTTGGCGGCAGCTCAACTGGCTACCATTGAAGCCGTTGAACTTGACAACAGCGGCACCCAACTGGTGATTCGGGCAAATCAACCGGTCAGCTATACCAGTCGTTGGGACCGCTCCCTGTCCGCCTATCGGATCGAAATCACCCCAGCGCAGCTTGCAAAGCAGGTCAAAGGTCCTCAGTTGGACGCGAATAGCCCAATTCTGCAGCTCCGAGTACGTCAGGAAAATTCCCAAACGGTGGCAATTCTGGTACAACCAGCGTCCAGGGTTCAGGTTGGACAAGTCAGTCAGCTCAGTCAGCGAATTTTGGCGTTGCAGCTCCAACGTCCGCAACCAACTCAAACATCCCCTGTCAGGGCGATCGCTGCTATTCCCGCAGCCCCATCCTCCCCCTCCAATCCATTGCCTGCTCAGATTCCCCGTATGCCAGACGGTCGGCCGGTTGTGATCATCGATCCGGGGCATGGTGGCCCTGATCCGGGGGCGATCGGGATCAGCGGTCTGCAGGAGAAGGGGATTGTTTTGGACATTGGCACCCGGGTTGCCGTGCTCCTCCAGCAGCAAGGTATCCAGGCGTTCTTAACCCGCAACGACGATCGCGATTTGGGGCTAGAACCCCGGGTACAAATGGCAGAGCAGGTGAATGCCGCCGTCTTCGTTAGCATTCACGCGAACGCCATTAGCCTCAGCCGACCAGACGTAAATGGGTTGGAAACGTATTACTATCAGTCGGGTGAGGAGCTGGCGCGGATGATTCACCAAAGCATTTTGCAAACAACAGGTGTTCAAGACAGACGGGTGCGAACCGCGCGATTTTATGTGCTGCGGCGAACCTCCATGCCGTCAGTTTTGGTTGAGGTTGGATTTGTCACCGGTCAGGATGATGCGGCAAGATTATCCAATCCGTCCTACCGGAATCAGATGGCAGAAGCGATCGCGCGCGGAATTCTGCAGTACCTCTATCGAACCGCACAACAGAGGTAAGGTAGTGTGATGAGCGGTTGGTAATGGATAGTGGGGGTGGGTAATTGGCTGAATGTTCGATTACCGACTACCAATGACCCATTACCTGGGTAAACCTAAGTTTAAAGTGTGTCAAGTGTTTTTCCAGTACGAGGTGTGTGGAGTGTTCAAAAATCAATATTCGGTTAGCAATGTGCTCAAGGGGAGTTCTCATCATTCAGCGCCAATTGGTTTGTTTGACAGTGGTTTGGGGGGGTTAACCGTGTTACGGGAGCTTTACCGGCAAGCGCCTCAAGAGTCAGTGCTGTATTTTGGCGACACGGCTCGGCTGCCCTACGGGACGCGATCGCCCGCCCCAAATCCTGCAGTTTTGCCGCGAAATCCTCACCTGGATGGTGGGTCGCGGCGTCAAGATGGTGGTGATGGCCTGCAATACCAGCTCTGCTCTGGCCCTGGAAACCGTCCGCTCGGAGTTCAATATTCCCATCATCGGGCTGATTCTGCCGGGGGCACGGGCGGCTGTTTTGCAAGGACAACGGATTGGCGTGATTGCCACCCCAGCAACTGTTGCCAGTGACGCCTATCGTCGCGCCATCCTGGAAGCCGACACGAATGTTCAGGTTTGGCAGGTTCCTTGTCCGGAGTTTGTTCCTTTAATTGAACAGAATCGGATTGAAGATCCCTATACCTTTGCCGTTACTCAGGGTTATCTGGAGCCGTTGCTCGAACAGAAGATCGATACGCTGGTTTACGGCTGCACGCATTATCCCTACCTTGCTCCTGTTCTGCGTCGCATTTTGCCGCCTGCAGTCAAGCTGGTGGATCCGGCCGTGCATGTCGTCTCGGCCGCCGTCCAGGAACTGGATTTGCTGGGGTTAAGGAGTGCGCGATCGCCCCAACCCACCCGTTTCTGTGTCAGCGGCTCCCCCGCTACCTTCAATCGGTTGGCAACCCAATGGCTCGGCTACACCCCCATTTCAGAGCAGATCATCTTGCCTGAATTGGCCTATCAGCCTGCTGCCTTAGAACGAGTTGAGTAGTTTAGGCTCCTAGATCCCCGACTTCTTGGCGTATCCTCAATTGCTCAACAAACCCCAATTCAGAAGTCGGGGATCTAACACGCCTTCAATTCAGATCCCCGACTTCTTGATTGCACTTCTGAGTCTCGACAAAATCCAATTTAAGAAGTCGGGGATCTAAGCAGGTCATCGCCAGCAAAATTACGGCCAGAGATCTTTATATCTGGGCAGTGTGAAGTTGTGATGAATTGAATCACTACTGCTTTGCTCTGCCAGTAGAATTCATGTGGGTGTTGCGTCAGGGATTCTACAGACATGCGGCAGGGCAACAGGCAGAAGTTAGGATGGGCAACGGGTTTAGCAATCTGTGGGACGCTAGCGCAGCTTTTCGTAGACATCGCAGCCTTTCCCGTTCCTGCCCTTGCTCAAGTGGTTGCCGATCCGTCCCTTGGTACAACGGTGACTCCGAACGGCACGACGTATGATATCACTGGCGGAACAACTGTCGGCAGCAGAAACCTGTTCCATAGCTTTGGTCGCTTTGACGTGCAATTCGGCGAAACTGCCAACTTTCTCAACGCTCCCACTATTGCCAACATCTTTGCCCGCATCACCGGCGGCACAGCATCTAACATCAATGGGCTGATTCAAGCCCAGGGAACCGCCAACCTGTTTCTCATGAACCCCAGCGGCATCCTCTTCGGTTCCGGTGCCCAACTCAACATCGGCGGTTCCTTCGTTGCGACAACTGCCAACGCCATCCAATTTCCCGGCGGAGCAGAATTCTCCCTGACTTCCCCAGTCACTCCCACCAATCCCCTCCTGACCGTCAACCCCTCCGCCTTTCTGTTCAATCAACTTAAAGCCGCATCCATTCAAAGTAATTCAGCAAATTTAGAGGCTGAAGATGGGCAAAGCTTAGTGCTCCTGGGAGGGGACGTGACCTTAGATGACAGCCTTCTAAATTTAGAAAATGTTCTAGGAGGACGGGCAGAGTTAGGAGGATTGGCAGCCCCAGGGAAAGTTGATCTAGCAGTTGATGGCGGCATCTTCCGTTTGAGCTTTCCAAAAGATGTTTTGCGAAGTGATGTAATTCTTAGAGATGGGTCAGGAGTTAATGTCATTGCTGGAAGCGGAGGTAGCATTGCAGTCCATGCCCGAAACTTAACTGTTTCAAATGGAAGCTACCTCCTTGCTGGCGTAGGTTCAGGAGGAGCACCGAATAGTCAAGCAGGAGATATTACCCTTGATGCGACTGAGATCATTGAAGTTACCCGGACAAGCTTCATCGAAAATGGTGTCTATCGAAATGAGATCGGCAATAGTGGCAATATTTATGTCACAGCAGGTTCTCTCTCGATTACCGGTGGTGCATATTTAGCTACCTTTGTCCTTGGGCAGGGTCAGGCGGGAGATGTGGTTATCAAGTCGGGCGATCGTGTTGCTGTAAAAGGCACTAGCCCTGATGGACAGTTCTTGAGCGGTGTCTTTAGTGTTCTATTGCAAGGAGCCACAGGAGATGCAGGAGACTTAACGATTGACACAAAGTACCTGATTGTTAGAGATGGAGCACAAGTCACTGCCACCACTTTCGGTAGAGGTAATGCAGGCAGTCTAACTGTTCGCGCTTCTGACTCTGTAGAACTCAGTGGGGAGCGTTCTACCGTAAATGGAGAGGTGGGATTCCCAGGTGGTTTGTTTGCCCAAGTTGATTTGACAGGTACAGGACGTGGGGGAAACCTTACGATTGAAACAAGGCGTTTGAGTGTCAGCAATGGCAGTAAAGTCCAGGTGGCTACCTTTGGTGATGGGGATGCTGGAAACTTGTTCATTCGTGCCGATGAGATTGATGTTTTTGCAACTCGCCCTACCAGATTTACAACTGCTATCAATGCGGGTGTTACGCGAGATCCTCGCACGGTTACACCTCCTAAAGGCAAGGGAGGCACTCTAACAATTGAAACTGGGCGATTAAGCGTCTGGAATACGCCTGAAGCAACAAGATTGGTCGAGGTGACAGTCAATACTGCAGGTGTAGGTAATGCTGGCACGCTGTTGCTCCAAGCTCGTGATTCAGTTGAAGTAACCGGAAACCTTAGTTCTATCAGTGCTAGAGTGCTTGGACAAGCCACAGGGCGGGGAGGAGACTTATTCGTCCAAACGAACCAATTGAATCTTAGAGACGGTGGACAAATTTCAGCTTCCTCCCAAGGTGCTGGCGAAGCAGGGAACATCTTCATTCAAGCTAGACACTCAGTTAGGCTTGACAATCAATCTCAGATTGTTGCTGCCACCAGATCAGGTAACGGCGGTAATATCATCCTGGAAGCACAAGATTTAGTGTTACTACGTCGAGGCAGTCAAATCTCTACAACGGCTGGGACTGCGCAGGTTGGAGGTGATGGCGGCAACATCACCATCAACGCACCCAGAGGCTTCATTGTCGGCGTGCAGAACGAAAACAGCGCTATTACGGCCAATGCCTTTACCGGCAGCGGCGGTAGGGTGACTATTACAGCGCAGGGCATTTATGGATTGCAGTTCCGTCCGCGTCTGACGCCTTTCAGCGACATCACCGCTAGCTCCGAGTTTGGCATCAGCGGCACCGTGACCCTCAACACGCCAGACGTTGACCCCAGTCGGGGATTGCAAGCCCTGCCCGTGACGCTGGTCGATCCATCTCAGCAGTTTTCTCAAGAGTGTGTTCCACGCGGACCCAAACGAGCCAGTTCGTTCGTGATCACCGGGCGCGGCGGCATTGCATCCAGCCCAACCGAAGTCTTGCAGGATGAGTCCGTTCTGGCAGATTGGGTGAGCTTGAGGGATGAGGGCGGAGGAATGAAGATGGAAGAGAGAGGAGAGAGAGGAGGTTCTTCCTCATCCTCCCCACCTCCCCCCACCTCCCCATCTCCCCACCTCCGTTCGGCTGATGCTCAGGGAAGCCCACTCCCTCCTACCCCAATCGTCGAAGCCCAGGGCTGGATCGTTGAACCAGATGGAACAGTCGTTCTAGTCGCTGAACTGCCAACGGCAGCTCCCCACAGCCCACTGTTTGCGCCAATGGGTTGCCCTGATTGAGTATTCTCAAAATGAATAGTCACTACACGAATATCACTACACGACTTCATCACTTGATCTCCTCACCCTTCTATAGCAGTTTGCATCTCAATCAAGCACAGCCTGACACCTGACACCTTTCGCAACGAGAATGTAATTCACTCAGTTGAAAATCGCTATATCAAGCTGACCTCATAACTTGAGGGGGGCTTGTCTGCCACAGTTGCTCCAAACGATTCGCAGGCATGGTCAGATACAACACATCTCCTGCACTCAAGCAAACACTCAGCAGATCCCAGCCGTGGATGGTTTGGGATTTGGTCTCGATGTAGAGTGGCACAAAATCAGACGACATGGCAGTATCCTGGACTCGTTTGCCACAAAACGGATGGCCCGGTGTAATCATGGTTGCCAGTGCGACCCAGAGGCTATCCGCCGTCATCCCATTGCCCAGTACCCGTCCACCCAGGGCAGCGGCTGCAAATGCTGGAGCGACTAGCTCTGCAGGGCTGAGTACGGCATCAAAATCAAACACGAGTTGAGCCATCCAGGCAAATTCTGGGTCTTGATAGCGGACAATCACGGGCACTTTTGGATTCAGGCTTTTGGCATTCAGTGCTGTTTCCAAATTAACGGTGTCATTGCTGGTTACGGTGAGAAGGGCCTGAGCGTGTTCAAAGTTTGCGGCTTTGAGGGTGGCAGGCAGGGTGGCGTCGCCCTGAATGACTGGAATCTTTTGCGATCGCACCGTGTTCAGAAATCGACACTGCGGATCGTGCTCAATGACGACCACCTCATGCCCACAACTGCACAGGTGGCTGACGATTTGCACTCCCACCCCTCCCAATCCACAGACGATGAAATGTTGCCGTTGTGGAATGCGAGCGGCTTCCCAAAATCGGTCAAACCGAGTCCCCAGGATGAAGTCATTCAGGAGCGCATAGGAGAGACCCACGATCGCGGCTCCGATCAACATCGTGAACACGGTAAACAACTTGAGCGAATCGGGAGGTTTGCCAATTTGAACTAAGCTGTCTCCAGCCCCTGTAATCATGCTGACTGAGAAGTAGAGGGCATCAACGGGGGAAATATTCAGGAAGGATGAAATGTAGACCAGGGTAGAAATTAAAATCACCAACAGCAGTAGCAGGGCACTCCCCAGAAGAGCCTGACTATGCTGCCGCAAGTACTTTAACCCAGTGATCAGTTTTGCCAGCCGTTGGGAGAGCGATCGCTGTTGAGCCATTCGCACCGTTGGCTTGGTGCCAATAATTAAGCGATCGCCCACTTGCAGCGATCGCCCCTGCACCACTGCAGAGATCAGATCATCGCGGCCGTGCATCGGTAAGTAGTAAATCAACATGCGATCGCGGTCTTCCCACAATTCGCTCAACTTGCGTCCTAGCCAGGCATGATTCTCATTAATATGAACCTGGTGGATGGGCCAGGTTTGGTTCGCCAATTTCAGTTGCCCGATCGCCGCACTCCCCAGTGCCGAAAACGCAAAAATGGGGGCGGCTAACGCTGCCACACTCATCGTGATATGGTCTGGCAGAGTTTGATCGAGCCGTTCACCCAGGCTGGTGTTGAACAGGCGGTTAATGATGCGAATGCGAGGATTCAGCACACGGGCTTGCATCAAAATTGCCAGGTTTACTCCATCTTCGCTGTCGGTTAAGACCAGCGTTTGAGCATCCCGAATTCCAGCCTCTAGCAGCGTTTCGGCAGCCTGCAAGTCACCGATAATCACATCATCTCCTTCACCCGGAAGGGGACGGTTGTGAATCCCAACAACCATCGCTCCCTGCTGTTTCAATAACCGGAAAATTTTGTGACCCGTTGGGTTCAAGCCACAAACAATAATTCGAGATTTCATGTCTAAGGACATTTCACTAACTAGCAATTGTGTGATCTAGATGACTCAAACCATCATTCTCTGCCAGAGATGCTCACAGGACTGTAGCTGGAAACACCACAAAACTGCCAATCGAAAATCCAAAATTTTATCGGTTGGATCCTGGAACTCTATGTTGCGGTTGTGGTGTCTGGAATGGTATATGCCACAACACTACGCTGGAGAGTTTCTATGAACGATCAGATTTCAAAACAGATTCAGCAACCGGAAAAATGGGTGCGATCGGCTGCGTTTCGTCGGCTTGTTTCAATCCTTGCCTTAACGGGAATGGTCTCGCTGGGATGGGGATTGATGCCAGTGCAAGGCCCGATGCGGGCTAACGCCCAGGTTAATGCCAACGTCACAGAACTGCCATCGACACCCAACCCCATCAACCCTTCAATTAACCTGCTCAAGCAATCTGCCAAAGATCCAACTGCCAAACTGCCGCCGTCTCTGGTTCGTACATTGCGCCAGCATCTCAGCAAGCAAACAGGCCTTTCTCCTGAAAAGCTGCGGATTGTGGAGGCGAATCAGAAGAATTGGTCGGATGGGTGTTTGGAACTGGCAAAGCCGGATGAGTTTTGCACCCAGGCAATTGTGAAAGGCTGGCGGGTTGTGCTGTCGAACGGAACTCGACGCTGGGTTTACCGCACCAATGCAGAGGGCACCAGCTACCGTTTGGAGACATCGGCAAAACGCTCCAGTGGTTTACCCGATTTGGCTGTGGCTGAAAATGTCAGTTTTATGAAGTCAAACCGCATTCCGATGAATGAAATGCCACCTCGTTTGGCAAAAGAGATGGTGTTTCGAGCGATCGCCAGTGGTGGCTTCACCGGACGCACTTATCAAACGACGTTATTCAGCGATGGCAAGGTGATTCGAGAGTGGGTGCATCCTGATGGAACGCCAATGGCACCCGAAACTCATCGCATTCCAGTACAGCAAGTGCGTCAGTTTCAACAACTGCTGAAACAGCGCCAGCTTCATCGGTTTCATCAATTAGATTACCCAGCAACGTTGGGATCGGCTGACTTCACGACAGTGACTCTCTCCAGCCACATCAGTGTCGTTCGATATGCGGATACGATTCAAGATCAACTACCCGAAAATCTTCAAGCGGTCATCCGCGCCTGGAGCGAAATCGTTCGTCATAGCTAAACCATGTCCAGCTCGGAATCTGTAGCTTTCCCTTAAGAAAAACTCCAGGTCTTCAGGTTGAGAATCGGGAAAATGCAAAACAGGATGGGAAGACTATAGTTAATAGCTCTTTGCAAAGGTGGCATAAACCTTTTATGAATGTACGATTAGTCAATCGGGATATGCTACTTTCAGATCAGAAGTGTATGCTGGTTTCTGATTTGCCGTCCACGACGTATGAGTACTTCCCCTAGCCAATTTCACGATCGCTCAGTAGAATCTGTGAAAACCCTGCAGACATCTCGTCTGATGCACCACCCGCAACTGACTGAGCCAGCGTTCTACTACTTTGCCTACGGGTCTTGCATGTGCCCCGTGGATTTGAAGCGTACATTTGGGGAATGTGCCCATCCTTACGTGGTTGGACATGCCACTTTGAAGGGCTACCGACTGGGATTCTACTGGCGATCGCGGCGGCGTAACTGCGGTGCGCTGGATGTGGTCAGAGACCCAAACTCAGTGGTAGAAGGGGTGCTGTACTGCTTACCGTGGCGGTTGAGCGATCGCCTGGATGACCGCGAAGATGTGCCTCGCGGTGGCTATTGCCACGAAACCGTTCAAGTTCATTGCCAGAATCGCACCTATGCCAACGTGCGAACCTACGTGGTTGTGAACAAGTTAGAACAGGAACTGGCTCCCAACGATTGGTACTTCACTGTTGTGATGCGTGGGGCTGTTACCTGCGGTTTACCAGAGCAGTACTGCTGGAAATTGTTCCATCACATGCATCAGCTCCAGCAACAGCATTCACGGCAGCACTGTTTACGCTCTGCTTAACACGGGTAGCTTTCGATTTTGGTAAGTAGACAGAGGATGGTCATTAGTCATTGGTCACTTGTCCTTTGTAATGTAGGTGATGCGATGTGCAGCTTAATCATTAGGAAGCATTGATCTCTCGTGGAGCGGGCATCTTGCCTGCTCAAACTGGGCGGACAAGATGTCCACCCCACAAGGATTTGTTGAAAGTCGCACATCGTGTAAATGACCAATGACCAATGACGCTCTCTGCATGTTCAGTTTAGTTGTGGCAAGTTACTTATTACAGGTATTGCTGTAGTATTTCAACCGTTGCCTGTCCGGTTTTTGCCCAGCTAAATTGGCTAGCTCTAGCAAGACTGGCAGTGCGGAGTTGGAGATGTAAGTTGGGGTCAGTCGTGAACTGGTGCATCGCGTCAGCGATCGCTCCAGTGTCATACGGATCAACCAGGATCGCCGCATCTCCGGTCACTTCTGGTAGCGATGACAGGTTTGACGTGATCACGGGTGTGCCGCAAGCCATTGCTTCCAGCACGGGTAAGCCAAATCCTTCCCACAGACTGGGCATCACGAGGGCGATCGCCTGGTTCAGAATCACAGGCAATTCAGCATAGGAAACATAGCTCAAAAACTTCACTTGAGCGGTTAGGTTCAACTCATCAATTTGAGTGGTTAATTCAGCAACATAGCGATCGTCCATTGGCCCAGCCAGCCAAAGTTCATAGTCTGAACGATGCGGCAAAGTGGCAAATGCGGCAATCAGTCGCTGCAAGTTTTTATAGGGATCATTGCGACCTAAATATAAAAAATAATTGCGGGTTGGTAAGTCGAGGAAGCGAAAGTTTTCGGCATTGTGAGCTAGCAAGATCGGAGTAATTTTTTGGGCAGAAATGTTGAAAAAATCAACCACATCTTGAGCCGTTGCTTTGGAATTACAGATGATGTGCTCGGCTTGCTCTAGAACCTGTGGAACGTAGTAGCGTTGATACAGCCGCAGGGGAGAGAGTTTGCGGAAAAAGCGCAGTGGAATCAAATCATGAACAGTGACTACAGAGCGACAACTAGAGAAGAGTGGCGCTTCCGGAATGGGGGAGAAGAGTAAGCGCGATCGCGCTTGCCGATATAAATTTGGCAACTGAAACTGAGTCCATGCTAACCGCAAAAAATGGCCCTTCCTGCCCTGCTCATTCGTTAACCCCGCTGGAGCGGGATAGCATGTAAACCCTTCACGAGCATTGTCAATAAATAAAGTGGGATTCAAGTGTTGCAGATGGGGCAATAAATTGATCGCATAGGTTGCTAGTCCCGTAGGTTTTGTGGGCAGAAACGCCAGATTAATCGATAGTGGATTTGCCAAGACTCCTCACTCGCACCACGTAGCTAAACACACCCTTGATTATAGCGATCGCTTTCTCTGGCTCCACCAAACTTGCCCGTAATGCGTGAAACAGAATTCGACCCAGTCTGTAGAGAACAACCGTTCTACGGGTATGTTTCGTTAATGCCAGCAGATAACTATAGGTGCTGTGCTCAAACTTGAGGGATGGATTTCGGCTAGTAATTGAAGAGGGCTGATGAATGACGCGAATCTGATTTGTAACGGCTACCGTGTGTCCCTGTTGGGCATACCGCCGACAAAAATCAAAGTCTTCATAGTAAAGAAAGAAATCTGGATCAAACTGAGGACAAGATGGAAATTTTTTGAGATTTAAGAGTAGACTACATCCTGTAATCCAACTCGTTTCTATATAGTCATCTGTCGAGTTTGAAAAGGAATTCTCGGCAATAATTCTGCCGTTTTCTGGATTAAATTCACCACCCGCGAACCAAATATTTCCACCAGGTTCTTCAACAATCGTGCCGATGATTGAGAGATAAGGATGGAGAGTACAAAAATTGATCGCTTGTTCGAGAGCACCTTCTGGAAAAGTGGCGTCTGGATTGATTAACCACGCGATCGCCTCTTTATCTTGCGCATAAACCCAATTCAATCCGAGATTACACCCACCTCCAAATCCCAGATTGTCTCCGGCTTCTAAGACCAAAATGCTATCTTCCTTCAGTGTTTGAAGTAAGCGATCGTCGGGAGAATTGTTGATAATAACAAATTGATAGCTGGCGCTGGATTGAGCCTGGATGGATGCTAAAAGCTTGGCAATCAGTTCGGTAGAATAATAGTTAACGGTAATCAGGTAAATCACACCAATTGAAAAATGATTGCGACAGATATTTAACTACACGTTGTTTCCCGTCGAAGCCCTGTAATCTAAAATCGCAAATCCAAAATGGTATATCACATTTTATCCCTGGAACTTGCTCATCAGCCACGCGATAATCTGGCTATCATCCATCTGCCGACACTTCTCTAACACCTCCTGCAATACTGCAATTTCCAGTCTGGGAAGTACTTGAGAAGTACTAATCCGTCTACTGCCATCGCTAACTATCTGGAAGGCAATAATCTGAGCATTTTCAACATCCACTACCCAGTATTCAGAGACTTTCAAGTCTTCGTAGAGTAGGCGCTTCTTGCCTAAATCTTCGTCAAGCGAGGAGTCGGCAATTTCAATAGCCAGATCAGGAGGAGGGGTTTGATCCAGGTTCATAATCGAGCTTCCCTGGGGTGCCAGTGAAACTCGATCGCCAATGTAGTAGGAAACATCCGGCTGCGCTTCACGAACACCTGGTTTACGATAGCTGCAATTCGTCAAACCCTTGATAGAAATACCTTTGAGACCACAAAATAAACCAATTGCCAAAATAATGATCGTATTCTCGCTTGCATGGTCTGGACCAACTCCCACCGTTTCAATCCTCATCTGACTGTTGAAATAGTACCCTTTAGCTTTGGCATAGGTAGGATCTTCAACGGTCTGAAGGTATTCCTGCCAAGTGGCAGAAACCCAATTATTAGTGATTGGTTTTGGTTGGAGTTGAACCATAACAAGGGAAGCAAGCGGTGATATACGCACAATAGCGGATTTTGGAGGGGATGGAGGGGCGATCGCGATCGCGCTACAGAGCATCAAAATAGCTGAAGCGGAGCGGTTCAGCTATTTTGCCTTTCAGAAAATACGTCACCATTTCACCCCGCCCTTTGACATGAATTGTGCCGCGCTTCTCAAACTCGTACTGTTGATGCAACACGGCATAGGTTGCTTCAGTGACCTGAATTTTTCCTTTCAATCCATGCGGTTCCATCCGACTGGCGATATTGACCGTATCGCCCCACAAATCGTAGAGAAAGCGCTTCGTGCCAACCACGCCTGCGATCACCGGTCCGGTGTTCATGCCGATCCGCATATCAAACGGTTGACGGTGCTGATTACAAAATTTGGCAATCTCGATCTGCATATCCAGGGCCATATCGGCGACTGCCTGAACGTGATCATCTCGATAGTAGGGTAGTCCACCGACCACCATATACGCATCTCCAATGGTCTTGATCTTTTCTAAGCCGTGTTTTTCTGCCAAACAATCAAACGCTGAGAAGATCTCATTCAAAAGCATGATCAGCTCTTGCGGTGGCAAACTCGCTGAGAGCGGGGTGAAGTCTACAATGTCGGCAAACAGAACGGTAACGGCTGGAAAACTATCGGCGATCGTGGCGTGTTGTTCGGTCTTCAAGCGATCGGCGATCGGCGAGGGCAAAACTTTCAGGAGCAACACTTCGGATTGTTTTTTGGCTGCCTGACGTTCTGCCATAATTGCCGCCATCAGTAATGCCGTTAACGCCAGGACGCAAATGTAGGCCTGGAGGGATTCTATCGCCTGAATGGTGTTGCTGCTGCGTTGCAAAAAGGGACTGATCCCCTGGGCCACTCCCCAGGTGGCCGTGTTGGTGATCAGGGCGATCGCCAGGGCCGCTCCGGGTTGACCAAATCGCAAGGCTCCCCAAATCACAAACGGAAAGGGCAAGTATTCCAGAGGATAGGGGCAATCTGTAGCCGCAGTGGAGAGTAGAACACAAACCAACTGATGAGTAGCAGTAGACTGAACCATGTACCCGCTTCTAGCAGCTTGCGAGGAGAGTCCGCAATCGCCCGCCATCGTCCAAACGTGAGTAAGAAGGGCATCAGCGTCAGGACGCCAGTGACGTTACCAATCCACCAATCAAACCAGATGCTGCCAAAGTTCGCCCACGATACAGCTTGTCCCAGGCAGACCTTGAGAGCACCCGCCGTGGCACTAAAGCAGGCAGGCGCGATCGCCCCTAGCGTAACCAGTCCCAACACATCCCGCTGAGACTCCAACTGGGTATTGAATTTGCTGCGTTGCAGCAGCGTAACGCCAAGCCAGGCTTGCAGAGTGTCATCGAAGGCGGAAACCGCAGCCAACCAGACGGCTCCTCCAGATACAGAGGAGAGCAGGAAGGAACCGATCGCGACGCCCGGAAACAGACGACGCCCATAGAGTAGCAGTATGGCTTGAGCAAATCCGGCCGGAATCCAGAGCGGCCAGATTTCTACCTGTTTGAGCGGAATCAGGAAAACGAGGCGAGTGATCCCGAAGTAAGTCAGCGAGAATGCAGCGATCGCAGCCAAATAACGCCAGAGTCGCGTTTGCTTTAAAGCCATTGAGTTACAGGACTAGAAACGGTAGACAGGTCTTGCCGCGATCGAATTGACCAACCAACATCTAGTAAACGCGAACCCTGCAAATACAGAGGCTTAACCCTGCACCCAGCATAACTGTCGTCTTACACGTTTGGCTTTTAGACTGGACACCCTTTTGATATTGGGAACTGGCAACCCTAAAAACCACTGTGGTGGACTAGTAGAGATTTAAAGCAGTATTCTGCTTGGATGGGGTTTGTGGATTAGGTGAACGGAATGCAAGAGCTGACAGCAGATGTTCTCGTTGTGGGTGGGGGGACAGGTGGCACAGCCGCCGCCATCCAGGCTGCCCGACGTGGTGCAAAAACCATTCTGGTCAGTGAGTTTTCCTGGTTGGGAGGGATGCTGACCAGCGCCGGGGTGTCGGCACCGGATGGGAATGAGTTGGAAGCCTTTCAAACGGGGATCTGGGGAGCATTTTTGCAGGAGTTGTGGCGTTGCCAGCCAGAGGGCTTGGATCACGGCTGGGTCAGCTTCTTTACCTACGATCCCCGTGTTGGCGCACAAATCTTTGCGGATTGGGTAGCAGAGTTGCCCAATCTGGATTGGATTTCAGGACAGGCACCATTAGAGGTTTTGAAAGAAGTCAGTTCTGGCGAGGAGAACTATCAGCGGGTTACAGGAGTTCGCTTTACTGACTTCATGATCAACGCCACGATTACCCTGGATGGTACTGAGCTAGGAGATCTGCTGGCATTAGCCGATATTCCTTACCGCTGGGGCTGGGAGTTTCAATCAGAGTTTGGAGAACCCAGCGCTCCCACTGCACCGAATACGTTGACTCAAACCTACCCGGTTCAAGCGCCAACCTGGGTCGTCGTGATGCAAGACTTTGGTTCTGGAAGCATCGCTCCAGAAATTCCGCCACCTCCCACTGACAATCCCGATCGCTTCACCGGAGCCTGGGAAAACTATGGCGCTGAAAAATTCCTCAACTACGGGCGTTTACCGGGAAACCGTTTCATGATCAACTGGCCGATTCAGGGCAATGACTATGGCGAAGGCATTCACCGCTTAGTTGGATCAGAGGTAGAACAGCTTCAATTCCTCCAGGAGAGTCTATGGCACACCCAAAGCTTCGCTCGCTTCATCCAAACCCAGCTTGGTCGTCGCTATGGTCTTGCTACAGACGTTTTTCCCTCACCCTCCACTCTCCACTCTCTCGGTGGATGCGCTTACGGACTACATCCCTACTACCGCGAAAGTCGTCGCTTGAGGGGATTAGTCACTGTCCGGGAACAAGATATTTTGCCGATCGCAGGGGGACAGGTGGCACCATTACCTGTAAATGAGACTGGACAAACGAGTGCGATCACGATTGGTAATTATGCCAATGATCACCACTATCCTGTTGGCGAGATCACGCTGAAACCTAAATCAATTCGCTGGGGGGGACGTTGGATCGGTACCCCATTCACCATTCCTTACGGTTGTCTGATCCCAGCGACAACCGATGGACTTCTGGCTTGTGAAAAGAATATTTCAGTGTCTCACATTGCCAATGGAGCGACTCGCCTGCAACCAGTGGTTTTGGGGATCGGACAGGCAGCAGGCATGGCAGCTGCGCTCTGTGTTGAGCAAGGACGGCGGCCGAGGGAATTAGATGTGCGATCGCTCCAGGAAGCGTTACTCAATGACCCAGTTGCTCCGACGGCTGTGATCCCGCTATTTAACGTCCTCCCCAACCAGCCCGACTGGCTCTCCTGGCAGCGTCACTACCTGGACTATCCAGATGGCTACCCACCCGATGGTTACTCGCTATGCAAGAGTGCCAACGAGAAAGACATGCTGCCTCAAGCCGATGACTTCGTTAAGCCACACAGCTCCCAAAGACTAACCGCTTCCGGGGTCTTCAGGCAAAAGGGGCACCAAAACTATCTACTGAGCGTGATAGAACCAGAAGCGATCAAAGGGCAATGCTTGAATCTGGTTACGCTAAAGCCAAACGTCAACCAAACCCTGCTGGAGCTGCACCAGGATCAATTCATTAGCGTGCTAGGAAGATTAAACCGCGCTGGAAAATGGCTTTTGGTAGAGCGCATTCATCCAGAACCCTAGAGCATCGATATGGCAATATCGGTTGCTGGCCGTTCGCAACGGTAGAAAACCCATCGCCCCCGCACGAGTTGGAGAGCAGGTAAAAGCACGCTATGGCAACTGACTGCTAAATGACGTTGAGACTTTCTTGCTGCGGGTCTCTCCAGGTTCATCGTCGATGGTCAACCTGGCAGGCTTGCACCGTTTGATGGCAAACGTGATCCCTTGCGCCCCTTCTTGCTGCAAATCTTCGACGTACCCAGGTTTAGCCGTTTCGGCTTCCTGTTCGGTTAGAAAGGGTCCAAAGTAGTAGATACAGCGAGGTGAGTCCGTTACCAGTTCGACCCACCAGGCAAGCCCGACGAAATCCAACAAATTTGTTAAAGGTTCCTGCATTATTACCCTGCAAATTCTATTGATGGTGGTTTGAGGAGCATTACAGATAAAACTGTCTTGAGAGTAGCATTACTTCATAGTTTGTTATACTCTGCGACCTCTCCTTTTTTCAACCACACAGACTCAAATCTGTCTAAATGTAGAGGCTTAAATTGCCGTTGGCTGTAAACCTCATACAGTGCCATCCCTGCAGCAACGGAGGCATTCAAACTGGGCGTGTTGCCGTTCAAGCGGATCGATACCAAATTATCACAGGCACGCTGAATCAGCAGGCTGAGTCCTTCGCCTTCTGCTCCAATCACTAGCGCGATCGCCCCAGAAAACTGAACGGTATGGATAGCTGACTAGATTCGGTTGCCATCCCATAAATCCAAAATCCTGCTTCCTTTAAGGACTCCAAAGCCCGACTCAGGTTAGTGACCCTGGCAACCGCAAAGCTTTCCAAAGCACCGGCTGCCACTTTCACCACAGTGGATGTGATCCCAACCGCCCGTCGCTGCGGAATGATCAATCCCTGCGCTCCCATTGCTTCAGCCGTGCGGATAATCGCCCCAAGGTTATGGGGATCCGTAATCCCATCCGCAACTAATAGAACCGGTTGTTCAGTTGCGACCTTTGCTTGCTCGAGCAACTCTGCAAGATCGACATATTCATAGGGCGCGATCTGAGCTGCGACGCCCTGATGGGTTGCACCGTGAGTCAATTGATCTAACCGGCGGGGATCAACTTCATCAATAACGGTGCCATTTCCCTTTGCAGTTTGGAGTAGGCTGTGGAAGCGGGGATCATAACGTAATCGGGGGGTAATCCAAATACGGTTCAGGTTGCGTTGATTGTCCAGGGCGGCTAACACAGGGTGGCGACCATAAATTAGCTCAGGTTCTTCAACTGGAGCGATCGTCTCAGGGGGGGCAGGATCGGGGCGATAAGAAGCGGAGCGGTTGGGAATCGATCGCTGAGGTTTCGTGGATCGACGATCGCTACTCGCTTGCTCAACTCTCCTGAGATCAGATTTCCGACCATTGGCTCGTTTGGGTTTTGGCTGGGTTGAATCTGTTCGTCCGGATTTGCTGACATTTGGACGTTTACTTTTAGGTCGCGGCGAAGAAGGCTGGTGCGATCGCTTTTGGGGATTGGGTTTACGAGGTTTGTCTGTCATGATTTTCAAATAACAAAAAGAACAGAAATTTTTTTTAGATTGCAAATCGATTTCAGAGTGAATCATTAATTTGTGGGTGGGTCTAGCTCTAGTTGAGCAAGCAGATGCAGCAATCGTTGAGGATTTGTCAGGTAGAGATACCCGATTAACGTTTCCAGGCTCGTCGCCTGCTGATACACCTCTGGCTCAATTCGTTTGGGTCCCCCAGTCGCCGCATTTCGGCCCCGCTTCAAAATTTCTATCTCTGCTGGGGTTAGATAGGAAAGGAGCGATCGCAAATGACGAGCTTGCGACTCCGCCCGCACCTGGGCAACCACCTGATGATGATAAATTTGGATTCGCTTGGGTGGAACGAGGTAGCAACGACGAACGTATAGCTCGTAGACAGCATCTCCCAGATAAGCCAGAGCAGTAGGTGACAGTTGCTGAATCTGCGCTGGCGACAATTGGGTTAGAGCATCAACAAGTAAGGGATCATTTAGAGACTGGTCTGAGTAAGCTGGCTCATCAGCATCTGTAGGCACGATTTATCTATCAGCACAAGCGCCTCTTATCTTCTCTACCATACACTCAAATTAATTACTATAGCGCTCCTCTGCCCAAGGCTCACCCCGATGGTGATAGCCATTGCGTTCCCAAAATCCGAGTGCTTGACGATCTAAAAACTCTAACCCATTGATCCATTTGGCGCTCTTCCAGGCATACAGATGGGGAACCACCAATCGCATTGGACCACCGTGTTCTGCTGGGAGAGGCTGACCCAACAGAGTGTGGGCAAAAAAGTTCTCTTCTTTCAGGAAATCATCCATCGAGATATTGGTGGTATAGCCGCCGTAGCAGTGTTGCATTACATGCACAGCGCTGGGATCAACCTCTACCTGCTGCATGAAATCGGTCACTTTCACACCCGTCCATTGCACGTCTAGCTTGGACCAGGTAGTGACACAGTGAAAATCAGCCGTGAAACCATTTTGAGGCATGGTCATGAAGTCATCCCAGGTGAAGGTTGCGTCTTTGGCCAATCCCCAGACCCTAAACTGCCAGTTCCGAGTGTCAATTTGAGGAGTATCTCCGTAGGTCAACACTGGAAAGCCTTTGGCCAGGTGTTGACCAGGGGGTACGCGATCGCGCAATTCAGGTTCTGGTTTTTGAAAGAATTTGCCCACCATTACTCTGTCCCTACAGATGCCTTAAGCAATCCTCTTACATCAATATGAAAAGCGTTACAGATGCCCAAGTTCCAGGACGTCGGAGTAGCTTATCCTGATGTTCCTAATCTCCAATCAACTACTCTTCGTCTTCATCTTCCTCTTCTTGTGGATAGACAAAGCCTGTAGCACGTCCAGTCAAGATAGACTTACCCATAGAAAGCGCTTTTTGCGCCTGATCAGCTGCCTTGCGTTTCCAGGTTGCTCGGCGCTGATCTCGTTTAGATTTAGATGTTTTCTTCTTAGGAACAGCCATAACTAAAGCGATTCACTTTTTCACAACCTTTCTATTCTAGACCACGTCCAGATCGGAATCTGTAGCTTTCCCTTAAGAAAAACTGCAGGTCTGGATGTGGACAAGGTTTAGAGCATGAATTCTCTAGCAGCATCTAGCGATTTGTGATCGGTATTAACGGAACTCCGAACTTTGCCAACATTCACGGCGCAGTTCATGGTATAAACTACCCAAACCCTACCAAAAAGGTGTGGTTTCGCATTTTAGTTGTCTTCTACCTGCATTGAGGTTGCTGCCGTGGGCATTGTTGTTGAAGACGTATCTAAGCAGTTTGGTAGCTTTCAGGCCATTAGTCAGGTCAGCCTGGAAATTAAGAGCGGTTCGCTGGTTGCATTGCTAGGACCTTCTGGTTCGGGTAAATCTACATTGTTGCGCCTGATTGCAGGGTTAGAAGCTCCCGACTCTGGTCGAATTTGGTTAACGGGTGAGGATGCGACGCATCGAAGTGTGCAAGACCGCAGTATTGGGTTTGTGTTTCAGCATTATGCTCTGTTTAAGCACCTGACGGTGCGCAAAAACATTGCGTTTGCGCTGGAGATTCGCAAAACGCCTGCCAAAAAGGTGAGCGCACGAGTGGAAGAATTACTGGAACTGGTGCAACTGAGAGGATTGGGCGATCGCTACCCCTCCCAGCTTTCTGGTGGGCAACGCCAGCGGGTTGCGCTGGCCAGAGCCTTAGCTGTGGAGCCTAAAGTCTTATTACTGGATGAACCATTTGGTGCGCTCGACGCCAAGGTGCGGAAAGATCTACGCGCATGGTTGCGCCGCCTACACGACGAAGTTCATGTTACTACCGTGTTCGTCACCCATGATCAAGAAGAAGCAATGGAAGTGGCGGACGAAATTGTGGTGATGAACAAGGGCATGGTAGAGCAGATTGGCACGCCAGCTGACATTTACGATCACCCGGCCAGTGCGTTCGTAATGAGCTTCATTGGCCCAGTCAATGTTCTGCCCAGCAGCTCTCGAATTTTCCAGGCAAACGGATTTGACACTCCCCACCCAGAAGTTTTTCTGCGCCCTCAAGATATCCTGGTAGAAACCATTCCCACAGATTCCACAGTGTCTGCCAGGGTAAGTCGGATCATTCACTTGGGTTGGGAAGTTCAAGCAGAGCTGACGCTGGACGATGGTCAGGTGATCACGGCGCATTTAACGCGCGATCGCTTTGATCAGCTCAATTTGGAACCTCAACAACGAGTCTTTGTTCGCCCCAAAGAAGCTAGAGCCTTTCCGCTCTTCTACTCCATTTAGACTGTAAGCAAGTTACGTCAGTGTACTGACCGCAGAGCTAGCTTGGGACGAGTTAGTTTTGGGTATCCAACGGCTGGCGATCGGCATCCGCCAACCGACTCCAAAGGCGCGATCGGTCACCTTCAGTACCGGGGGAGCCTGACGCCGCTTGAACTCCGCACGAGCCACCAGCCTGGTTATTTTATTGACCACCTCAACGGCATGCCCAGCCGCCACAATTTGATCAGGCGTTTGGTGATTGTGAATCAGCCGTGCCAGGATGTCATCCAAAATTTCGTAGGGCGGCAGGGAATCCTGGTCTACCTGTCCGGGCTTGAGTTCGGCGCTGGGGGGTTTGGTGAGGATGTTTTCGGGAATAATTGAAGATTTTAGATTGGAGATTTTAGATTGAGGATCGGAGGATGAATTCAATTTGCAATCTGCAATCTGCAATCTACAATTCTCATTCAGCCAGTTGCAAATTGAATAGACGCAGGTTTTGGGAACATCGGCGATCGCGGCCAGTCCGCCATTCATGTCGCCGTACAGGGTGCAGTAGCCGACGGCCATTTCGGATTTGTTTCCGGTGGAGAGGAGCAAGTAGCCGAATTTGTTGGCGATCGCCATCAACAGGTTGCCGCGAATTCGGGACTGGATGTTTTCTTCAGCAACACCAAACTCGGTTCCGGCAAACATCGCCTCCAAAGTATGGTCGTAGCCTTGCATCAGTTCACCAATGGACAATGTTTGAGTTGTGATACCCAGGTTTTCGGCAAGGATTAGAGCATCGTTCACGGAATGGTCGGAACTGTAGGGAGAGGGCATCAGGACGCCGAGCACGTTGTCGGCACCCAGGGCAGCAGCGGCGATCGCGGCAACCAGCGCTGAGTCAATTCCACCGCTGAGACCAATCACGGCTTTGGAGAAGCCACACTTGCGGGCATAGTCGTGCACGCCTAGCACCAGGGCTGACCAGATTTCAGCGTCTTCGGTTTCGGGTAAGGGGGCGATGGAGGAAGAGGGAGGTAGAGACGCGATTAAGAGTCCTGCGGACACGCTGCGCGTTTCTTGAATGCCGGGGGCTATACGCGTCTGTACAGGCAATGGAGAGAGTAAATTCTTGGCCGATTCGTCGTATTCAACGAAGACAAGATCGGTGTCAAAGGCATGGGCACGGCAGATTAGTTCACCCTGGCGATTAAATGCTACGCTGCTGCCGTCGAAGATCAGATCATCGTTGCTGCCAACTTGATTTACGTAGATGACGGGTTGGTTGAAGCGGGTGGACATGTGCTTTAGCATAGCTTCGCGCAGCTTCTGCTTGCCTACGGTGAACGGAGAGGCTGAGAGATTGACGGTTAAATTGACTCCAATTTGGGCCAGGTCAGAAATGGGATTGATGGTATAACTCCGCTTGCCCCAAAACTGCTCGTCGTTCCAGAGGTCTTCACAAATGGTGACGCCGATCGCCACGCCATCTAACTGAAAGCGGTTCGGCTGCTGCCCCGACTCAAAGTAGCGGTCTTCATCGAAGACATCGTAAGTAGGCAGTAAGCGCTTGTGGAAGAACTGCTGTACTTTGCCGCCTCCGAGTAGGGCAGTGCTGTTGAATAACGGTTTGCCTCCTTCAACCCCTGCATTCGGATTCAGGGTGACGACGCCAACCAGGACAGCCAGTTGGGGCGGCAGTTCTGTTGCCAACTGTTCCAGGGCCTTTGTCATGCTCTCGATAAAGTCAGGGTGCATGAGCAAGTCGCGGGGTGGGTAACCGCACAGAGAAAGCTCTGGAGTCAGCAGGAGTCGTGCTTCTTGAGCTGCGGCTTGATGAGCAGCATCCAAAATGCGCTGGGTGTTGCCGGAAATGTCCCCGATGGTTGGGTTCAGTTGGGCGATCGCAATCTTCATAAGATTTTTGAGTTCTCAGGTTTAAGTTTTGAGTTAGAAGATGAGCTTTTCAGGAGCGTTTGTTTGAATTAAACCTCGTCCACGTCCAGACCTGGAGTTTTTCTTAAGGGAATGCTACAGATTCCAAGCTGGACGTGGTTTAGCCTAATTCCTTAACTCAGATCTTGCACCATTGCTGATAATCCTGGTCAGGCAATGGTTTGAGAACAATTTCAAAGCCATACTGTGCCAGCAATTCTAAATTCAAATTTTGACAGGAGGATCAACTGGGGAGAGGATAGAGGTTCATCAGCGAGAGCAGAAACATGGAACCTTTGCCCCTCAGTTTTGCAGTGTTGCTGAATTATCTCTGTGTCGCGGTTCAACAGCTTGCCGACCCGCGACAATCGAGCAATGCGACGCGCGACAAGCTGGGCGATGCGATTCTGGGGGCATTTTCGGTGTTTTTCATGCACTGTGAATCGTTTCTAGAACATCAGCGGCAGATGCAAAGTCGGCGGGGCAAAGACAACGCTCAAAGTCTGTTTGGGATTGCCCAGATTCCAAGTTCCGCCCAGATCCGCAATCTGTTGGATGAAGTGGCAGCCGTGGGATTGTTTGAAGTGTTTTTCCAGGTCTATGCCGCGTTGATGCGTGGCGGATATTTCCAAGCCTATCAGCCATGGAATGGTCATCTGTTGGTCGCATTGGATGGGACGGCATACTTCAAGTCGCAAAAGATTCACTGTGAGTGCTGTTCGAGCCGAACCCACAAGAATGGCAGCGTCACTTACTTTCATCAGGCGATCTTGCCTGTGATTGTCGCTCCCGATCAACCGCAGGTGATTGCATTAGTGCCAGCGCTAATCACGCCGCAAGATGGACACGAGAAGCAAGACTGTGAAGTGGCAGCCGCCAAACGGTGGATTAGCGCTCATGCAGCGCGGTTGCAGCCTCAGCCGATCACCCTGCTTGGCGATGACCTCTATAGCCATCAGCCCTTGTGTGAACACTGCTTGCAGCCTCAACTCAGCTTCATCTTTACTGGCTTGAGCGAGTCTCATGCTGCCCTCTACGACTGGCTGAACTATCTTGATGCCAACGGCGAAGTCAAAATCCTGGAACAAGCGCAGTGGAACCAGCGCACGAAAGAAATTTATCGTTATCGCTATGTCAATGCGATTCCACTGCGGGACAGCCAACCCGCCTTGCTGGTGAACTGGTGTGAACTGACGGTAGTGCGAGAATCCGATGGGAAAGTGCTGTACGCCAATGCCTGGGTGACTGACCACCACCTTACCCCCGAAACCGTGCCACAAGTTGTCAGGGCAGGTCGCAGCCGTTGGAAAACCGAAAACGAAAATCACAATGTCCTCAAGACCAAGGGCTATCATCTTGAACATAACTTTGGACATGGACAACGCCATCTCGCCGCCAGTCTCCTCACGCTCAATCTTTTGGCATTCCTCTTTCACACGGTCTTGCACCTTGTCGATGACTCCTATCAGCGGATTCGTCAGAAGCGAGGAACCCGTAAGGGCTTTTTCCAAGATCTTCTAGCACTGACCAAGTACCTCTGGTTTGAAAGCTGGCAACATCTTCTCGATTTCATGCTCTCTGATTCCCCGCCTGCTCAAACTGCTGATTCCTCTTAATTTTTGAATTTAGAATTGCTGAGTTGGGATTGACGGTTGGCCGTTTGATGAGGTTCTTCTAAAAGTGCCTGAATCTCTAGAATTTTCTGGTTCCGCTCTTGTTGAGTCAAACTGCGATAGATTTGGTGGTCACTCTCCAGAATAATCCGGCTTGATTCTGTTTCAACGACCTCTGCATCAGCCACAAATTCCAACACGCCAGAGCGCCAGTCGAAGAAGTCGGGGGCGCGACGCATCAGGTATTTGAGGGCAAACAGTGGCACCAGGAAGACAAAGCACATTTTGAAGCGATCGCGGAAACGTTCGCGGCTCAGGTTCAGGTGCGCCAGTAGGGGTGGAACTCCGCTTTCGCTGTAGCCATAGCGTTCACCAGAGTCATTCCAGAGCCGGTCTTGCTCATACTCGTAGAGCGATCGCTCAATCCCCTGAATGAACAGAATCTCAATCTCGTCTTTGTTGGGCAGAGCGTTGACCACATCATAGAGATTATCAATCGGTTCCTTGAGCGACAGCACCTCTGTCCGCTTCTGCGGTAGGTCCTCCTGGAGGCGCTGAATCAGCCGTTCGCCTTGGGCGGGGGAACACTGGACAAAGAACAAGCCAAAGGTGCGGGTGCGGCGCAGCGATCGCAGCAGCGCCCGATACTCCTGCTCTGGGGTGGTTTTAACTTCTGCTGTCCAATCAACCGATTCAGGGTTCATAGGGGTGGCAGGTGCGCCAATGCGTCCTTAAATTCTGGAACATCGCGCAGGACGGGATGAACATCATGCCAGGCTTCCTTATCCACATACTCCAACAGACAGCGGGTAAATAGCAAGCTGCGGTGCTGTTGGTCGTGGGGAATGCGCTTGCTGCGAAACACCTTGGCGAGCAGAGTCCACTGGTCATCGTTTACCGTGTCTCGATAGGTCTTGCGCAGTTGCCGAATTGCCTGTTGCAACGAAATTGTAGCGATCGGCAGATGGTCTTCATTGTAGTCGATCGCCAACTGCACCAGCAGAATCAGGTTGCGCACATGCCCACCGCTGATTGCACAGAGGCGCTGCAAGCTCTCCGGACTGTCAAATACCTCCGCTTCCAGCGATAATCCTTTGGCTTTCGCAACCGCTTGCACCCGCAGGCGAATGATCTCCTTCAGCTTCTCAATTCCAGCGGCGTAAGGTTGACCGTCTCGTGTTTGCACGGTGATCATGGGCAGCACTTGGGGAGCGCAATTGTAAATCTCCATCAAATCCGAAGCTCGGTTCGACAGCACCAGGGAAATCGGCACCGTATAGATGACGTGGCAATCCAGCGCTTTGAGCTGTTCGCAGCGATCGATGAAAATCTCGTCGTGGTTCGATCGCCCATTCTCCCGCGCAATCAGCGTAATCTTTTCCAGTCCATCGGCAATCACCACCAGCTTGGTTTTGCCTGGCGGAAGCTTGGTTTTGGCATCGGCAATGAACTGATTCAACGCGGCAACCAGCGTCTCAGTGTGCGGGTTCAGCAGTTGGCGAATTTGGTGACGCTGACTCGGTTGGGTACGAATGCTGGCGGTAATTTTGGCAAGCTGCTGGATCTGCACCTCCGCCGATACTTTGTCGTCCAGCGTGATTTTGGTTTGCATCACGTCTTGCAACGCCTGCCAGCGCTCCTTGAGCCAGTTCAAGACAGGCTTAGGATCGGCGATTCTCAGTCCTTCCAGCAGATGCCGCGTGCAGGCCAGCAAAATATCGGCATACTCCACATCTTCCGGGTTAATGTCCTCATCCTCCGCCGAAAAGTAAACCACCATGCAGCCTTTTTGCTCCAGATCCTGCGTCAGTCGTCGCAATTCCGTAGACTTGCCCCCACCCCGATGCCCTGAGTAAAGCTGACAGGTTGGCTGCTGCGATCGCTGAATCCGTTTCCCCAGCTCAATCAAAATGTCGCTACCACCGCGCACGGCTTTACACTCCACATAAACTGGCGACCCAGCCGGTAGGATGGGCAAAGGGCGACGCCCGTGCCCATCGCTATGTTCTCCCGATAGGTTATGGGGATGGGCACGCAGACTTTGCCCATCCTACTTGGGTAGTTTCTTTCCTGGAAATCGCCTTATCCCCTAACCGTTTCTAACTTCGCACTTCGCACTTCTGACTTCACACTTCGCACTTCGCCCTTATTAATCGACTTCGCCGACGATGGTTTTTGGATAGCCGCAGATGACACGGGAGGCTTGCATTCCGCCCATGGTTGCCGCTTCAATGCAGCCTGCATTCAAACCGCAGCGCAGCCAATCCCCGGCGAGATAAAGGTTCTCGAATCCCGATTCCCCTGCTTTGAGGCGGTATTGGGTACTGCCTGCAACGGAGAGTACATACCGCTCTGAGGGATCGACGTTGGCCCGCAGATAGATGCCATCCTTGGGATCCACTAACAAATTCAGGTTCAGTCCGTTGGGGTTTTGGGGAGTCGTGGATTTGGGCCAAAGAAACCCGATGTCTTGCTGCAGGAAGGTGTTCACCGTATGGGTGACCACTGTAAGTTCCTGAGCTGGAAAGGCATGGTCACTGGCGGGGGGAATGCCGCCTTGTGGGTCTTGCAGCGGTCCACAGAAGTAGGCGATGTTTTTGGGAGCTTTATCGGCGGGCCAGGTTTCGCGATCGCTCAGTTGGCTCATATCGGCCCAGGTATTCATCGGCTGCACATAGGCATCCATCACAGTGCTGTAGGAGCCTTTCAGGTCAGAGGTAATGGAAATACCGGTTTGCCAGCCTAAGTCCTTCAGGTCGGGCTTCAACCAGAGCTGGAAGGCCTGAGTTTGCACAGTCTGCACCCGTTGAACCATGCTTCGCCATTTCCGACTGGCAGCCTTGGCGGTTGGTGTTTTGCTGGCATTCAGCAATTCTGGGCAAATTCCCGGTAACGCTCCCAGAGAAATCCCCAGAATCACCTTGTCAAAATCGCCGTTGGCGCGACTGAGGGTAATCTGTTCCTCCTGCCCCATTGTTTTCCAGGGTGTCCAGAAGGATTCCAGATTGATTTGATTGTCAATCAGCAGTTGGCGTTGATCGGCGGCGATCTGTTCATAGCGGGGCTGGCTGGGCCAGCAATCCAGTCCGCTTACAGATACGAGGGGGTCATAGTCGGCGCTGTTGAGTTTGACCTGCCGGTAGAGGGCGATGGACGCGATCGCCCGCTCATCCTCGGACAGTCCCAAATTGGCAACCCGGTGGAAGAACTTGAACTGCACGCCCCGCGCTTTCAGGACTTGATACAGCGGCGTAAAGACCGTATCGCCCATACCCGCCTGCATTTTCCAGAAGATCGCACCCTGATAAGCAAACACCATCCGCAGGATGGCTCGGATCGACGCGCCAGCCGCAAAATTGGCTTTACTGGGATTGGTGCCCTCGCCCTGTTCATAGGCAAACGCTAAATCGTACAGTCCCTGGATCAGATGGGAATTGACCGCCAGATCGGATGCCCCGTGGCGACGCAGCCAGGTGCGATATTCCTGATTGTCGAGGGAATCGAGTCCGTAGATCAGAACATCATCGGCAATCATGCCGCGAATGTTGGATTGACCCAGATCCAGCAAAATCCACAGCCGTCGCAAATCGTCATCCTTTGAAAGATCGGGTTCAACTCGACGCCAGAACCACTGGATGAATTGTTCTAGAAACCAACTAATTGCCGATGGGGAATGCTGCTGAAATTCGGGAGAGGCGTGGGGATGCTGTTGGGCCACCTGCTGGGCGCGATCGAGAAACTGGTGCGGGACACTGGCAGGAGTCATGTTGCCATCGGCGGGAATTTCGCGATGGATGGTGTCCCACCAGTGCGGCACATCGAGATCAGCCATAAACGGGGTGTCTGCCCAATCGGAATGGTCATGCAGAAGCCCGTTGAAAACCTGCTTCATCCAATCCACGATCATTTCGATGTAGTCCCAGAGAGACGGTAGGGCATGGCCCGTTCCTGGAACGCCATCATTGGTGGGAAAGTCAAACGGCCAGGTTTTCCAGACCAGGTTACCCCTGGCATCTTTGACCCGCTCCGTGATTGTGATCAAGCTATGGGGTTTGAAGGCCGCTTCAATGGTTGCCAGAGGCGCGGTTGCCGGTCGCTTCAATTCCTGATAGCACTGGCGCATGACACGGAAGGCATTTTCGTAAAACCCCATCCAGACATGTAAACCATGCTCCTCAACGCGATCGCACACCCCCGCCCACTGGCTCCTTTACCCCCCAAACGCCAGCCCAGTTGATAGACCGTGATCTCGTAGCGCGATCGTAGTTCTGGAGTATTGCTCAACTCAAACGCCGCCGCCAGGGATCCCATCCCACCGCCAAGCACCGCAATTTTCGTTTTCTGTTTCGCATCCGCCATGAGTGACTCCTGTATTTTACCCTCGATTGAACTATAAACTAATCTGAGCTATTTATACCAGGTCGGATAAAAATGGGGAGCAGGAAGGGACTAGGGCGAAGGGGCTAGGGACTAGGAAAGATGCTTCTAGCCCCTAAGCCCTAGCCCCTCTTCCACTAGCTCCCAACACCCCGTACCTTGCATCCAATTCCTAATTTGAATACTTTTCAAGATTCATTCACAGTCTGTTCGGTTGCCGTATGATCTAGGGAATTTCCACAGTAAACCCCCGCGAGAGAGTATTGAAATGAACAGCCTTTCCTTCCCTCCTGACATGAAGCTAGTTGGGTCGTATTCCTCCTACTGGGTCGTTTGGGCAAAACCGCTGGCAGAGGTGCAATCCCTATTGCCTGCGGGACTTGAACTGGCACCCCAAACCATTACCCCCGCCTCAACTCATCCGATCATGTTTGCGTTTGGGCTGCAGCAAAATGTTCATTTGAACGATTTCCGCTTCGTTTTCAATCTCAATTACCTGGAACACGTCACATCGATTCCCTTTGTGCGCCCGATCGGTGAACAGAAGCAGAACTTTCTTTATATGCCCAAGTTGTTTCTAAATGAATTCTTGCCTGTTTTTGGGGGCGACACCATCTGGGGATTTCATAAAGAACTTGCAGATGTCGAGTTTAAAGATGAAAGGTTTTCAGTGAAGACCGAACTGTCCCATAAACTCCAGCTTTCACTTACGTTTAAGGTTACGGGAGACTATGCATCGCCAGCAACGTTTCCTAATTTTGCAGCGGTGGAAGCGATGCTGACACAACCATTCGTGCTCGATGAAACTTTAATTATGAAGCTGTGTTTAGGCTGTCAGATCCCTTATGTAGCGGCTAATTTTAATTGGTATCTGGATGAGGCAACACTGCGACCGATTCAAGCAGAACTCGCGATTATCAACGCCTATGTACGGGGATTGCAGCCGGGGAAATACGCGACACCGGGAATTGACCAGGTGCCTTTAGGCGCGTTTCAACTCCAAAACCACTGGGATTTATCAATGCCATTCTGTTGCTGATCAGGATTTAGGTATTATTGACCAAAGCCTCGGAGTTTTATGCAACGATGCGGGTCATGATGGTTGATTCTGGGTTAAAAACTCTGAGGTTGGCGTAAATTCTGCTAATTAAATCCTGCTGATTTCAAGTGCTGATTGTTAAAAGATCATGCAGACAACTATTGCTGGCTACGAGATTACCGAAAAGCTCTATGAAAGCACGAATTCGTTGGTTTATCGGGCGGTGTGTCCTGCTAATCAACAATCCGTCATCCTGAAGCTGTTGAACTCAGAGTATCCCTCCCCGGAAACGATCGCCTGGTTCAAACGAGAATACGAAATCCTGCGATCGCTCGATCTGCCAGGGGTGGTCAAGGCTGATGCATTGATCAACGACCAGAATCGCTGGGTGATGGTGCTGGAAGATTTTGGTGGAGAATCGCTGGCGCGGTTGATGCAGTCCCGTGCGATCGCGATGGATCTGTTTTTCGCGATCGCCATTGACTTGGCTGAAATCCTGGCCCACGTCCATCAGCGCCAAATTCTACACAAAGACATCAACCCGGCCAATCTGGTGTTTAATCCAACGACAGGACAACTCAAGCTGATCGATTTTGGGATCGCCACCGTCCTGGCCCAGGAAAACATCTCGTTGGGAAATCCGCAGCAGTTAGAAGGGACGCTAGCCTACATTTCCCCTGAGCAAACCGGTCGCATGAACCGCCGCGTGGACTACCGCACCGACCTCTACTCCCTGGGCGTCACCGGCTACGAACTCCTGACCGGGCAACTTCCTTTTTCCGGCGCAGATGCCCTGGAGCTGGTTCATGCTCATATTGCGCGCAGTCCAGTGCCGCTGTATGAGGTTAGGGGAGGTAGGGGAGATGGGGAGATGGGGAGATGGGGAGTGCAGGTAGAAGCTGCTCGACTCCCAACCAGCCAGATTCCTGAAGTGCTGTCGGATATCGTGATGAAACTGATGGCGAAAAATGCAGAGGATCGCTATCAGTCGGCGTATGGGCTGAAAGCGGATTTGGAGGAATGCTACCGACAATGGCAAGTGGCTGGGGAGATCACCGATTTCCCGTTGGCACAGCAGGACAGTTGCGATCGCTTTCAGATTCCGCAAAAGCTATATGGACGAGAGCGAGAGATTGAGGAATTGCTGGCGGCGTTTTGAGCGAGTGTCTGGAGGACGGAGGAGGGAGGAGGGAGGACGGGGGACGGAGGA
>JAAUSG010000195.1 GCA_012034055.1 Leptolyngbyaceae cyanobacterium RU_5_1
CCAGATTAGATAGCTACACCGCAGTCTTTGTGAAATACAACTAATCCCTTGCGGGGGGTGTGGGGGAGTTAGAACCCCACAAAGCGGGGATCGGGGGGAAGTCCCCCGGCACAGTCTTTGGGTTTAGCCGAGATCTGTATACACAGTAGGTGGTGTGGTAGGGACGAACAGCCGTCAAAATTTTAACTGGTTAATCTGGATTTATCTCTGCTGCAGGTGAAGTTCTTAGTAGCACTACTCAAATCCGATCGCCCCTTTTTAATCCTCCTTCTCGTGCTCCCCCCACGGAGGAACCCATGCGCAAGCCCCTCTCCACGGCCCTTAACATTACCCTCCTGAGTTTCTCACTGCCGCTGCTCTTCGCTGGCAACGCCTGGGCAAAAACCTGTCCAGAAGTAGAGGCGAACGACTATCTCAGGAGTAGTAATGATGCACTGTTTAACTGTGATGCAGATGTGATTCCTGTGCTCATTGAGGCGCTCAAAAACAACAATACTAAAGTTCGCAGTCATGCAGTTGATGCTTTGTACTTTCAAGTTGGTATCCAGGACGAAATTGTTGTTCCGGCTTTAGTCAGAGCTTTGAAAGATAAAGATGCGGAGGTTCGCAGACATGCCGCCTCTGGACTGTCAATTGCTGCAATTGAAGCTGATACAGCTATTCCTGCTTTGATTCAAGCGCTCAAGGACGAAGATGACCAAGTTCAGTATCACGCCGCTCTCGCTCTCAGAAACTCTAACACCAAAGCTGAGATTGTGGTTCCTGCTTTAATTAAACTGCTTGAAGATAACAATGCACTGGCTCGATCCGGTGCTGCTATTGCCTTATCAGCTATTGATGCAGAGGCTAAAAAAATTGCGATCCCTGCACTCATCAAAGCCCTGAAAGGCGATAACGCTGCTGTTCGCAGCTATGCTGCTAATGCCTTAGGCAGGCGGGACTCGGATTATAAAGTGGCTCTTCCTGTACTACTAGAGGCTCTGAATGATCCGTATGCCCATGTTCGGGGTAATGCTGCTTTGAGTATACGAGCGTTAGGTGTAGAAGACAAAACGGCTATTTTGCCGTTAATACGCTCCCTCAAGGATAAGAATGCGGCTGTTCGCACCAGTGCTGCCTTTGCTTTGGGATTGTTTGGTACTGAGCCTGATGCTGTCCTGCCAGCCTTAGTTGACATGCTGAAGGACAAAGATATTTTGATTCGATACAGAGCAGCACAATCACTGAGCGATATTGCTGCTAATCAATACACCTATGCGTCAACAGTTCAGCAGACTGACCAGGCACTGGAGGTAGTTTCTACGATCAAACTGGTTTTGGCAAATCCAGGTTTGCAAAAGGATTTACACATCAAAGAGCATCGCCAGAGTGTGGAGCGATCGCTCGACTCGCTTCAGAACAAGCGGCAATCGTTTCTGCTGCAATCCGCAGGGGAATGGATTTCAGCCGGAAAGGGAGTTTGGTTGGCTCACGCGGCATTTTGGCTGGCTCTGATTCTGGTCTATCCCAAGTCGCCTCAAGTGCAAGCGATTTTCTTCTGGAATCCCTGGATGCGGAAGATTATGGGCTTGGGCTATGTGGGCTTTGCGTTGATCTGGGTGCCGTTTTTGCGGCGCACGTTGTTTGAGCCATTTCGAGAGTCGTTGCTGGCCGATGCGGGGTTGGGAAATTTTAAGCCCGATGCCTACTTTGCTGAATCAGGAGTCAAACTTCAGCCTGTGGGAGAGGTGCAGCCGATTCGAGACGCGATTCCAGACTTCAAAGGGCAGATTGTGTTGGAAGGCGCATCGGGATTGGGAAAGACGATGTTTCTCAGGCATCTGTGTCAGCAGTGCCAGCGAATTGTGGTCTATCTGCCTGCCGCCAAGTGTGCCGATGGGGTGATTGAGGCGATTCAGAAAAAGTTGCACGGTGATGAGATTAAAGACCCCAAGTTTTTGCAAAATTTGATTTACAGCGGGGCGCTGGCAATTTGCATTGATGGACTGAACGAAGTCAGTGCCGAGACACGGGCGACGATCGTTGAGTTTGCGGAAAACAATTTCAAGGGCGGTATTATTCTGGTCACGCAACCGATGGAGTGGACACCTCCTGCTACAGCGAAGCAGTATGTGATCCAACCGTTAGCGCGATCGCAGATTCAAGCCTTCCTCCACTCGCGCAAAATGCTGATTCCTGACTATGCTCCGGTACGTGGTGAAGCCTACGAGCAGGCATGCTCTCGGTATCTGGCGCAAGTCCTGAACGAACAGCAGACTGAGGAAGAATTGGCAGCCACTCACCGGATTCTCTCCAATCCAATGGATTTGACTGTGATTGCTGCGATGATTGCTGCTGGTAAACAGCCTGATTTGTTTCGCTTGCAGGAACAACAGTATACGGTGATGGCGGAGGAATATCAGGAAAAGCACCTGGGGCAGGAATTCCCGCTGGATAGTTTTTCGGAAGCGGTCTACCAAATGCGGCTCAAGGATGAGGCAGCGTTGCCCAAAGACCCATTTTTAGAGGAACTGTTGGGCATGGAACGGCACAAGATGGTGGTCAGCCGTCAGTCCCGCGATCGCGAAGGCAAGCCTGCTAAAGAATGGTACTTTCGCCATGACAAAATTGCTGAGTTTTTCATCCTGCAGACCGTTCTGGAACACCCAGAACGGCGGGCGCAACACCTGGGCGATCCCCGTTTCCGTGGCGTCTATTTTATGCTGGCGAGTTTTCTCAAGCTGGAGGATGCGATCGCTCTGCGTGAAATGCTGATCCAGTACGCGGCTGATACGAAAGATCACACCGTTAGCGATACCTTTGTGCAGTTGCTGCGATCGCGTAACGTGCCGTCAATCCAAATGGCAGCGTCAGGAATGCGAACTTAAAAAATCGCAATCTTCTGTAGGGGCGGGTTTAGCAGGTAATTAAATGCTTAAACCAAAGGCGATTGGCAAAACCCGCCCCTCGCCAACCCTTACTTCCGCAATCTGAGCATTTTCACCACAACGGCCAGGCTTTCTTCAAACAGCACTTCGCGACCCCAGCGTTGAAGCTGCTGACTGAGCAGAAATTCGGCTTTCTGGTCATTCAAAGCCATCACCATTTGGGTATAGCCACCGGCTTGAGCGGCACCGCCTGCTTCCAGTCGCATACAACCCGTGGTCTCAGAGCAGAGAATGGTGCTGCAGTTAGCCGTTGGGTTGGTGGAAGCCAGCCGCAATCCAATCAGGTCTCCAATGATCTCACCAGCGTCCGCCGTTGGGATCGCTGCCAACTCCGCTTCAATTTCGCGCTGACAGGCTCCGGTGAATTTGATGTGCTTGAGATCGTATGCACCGCCCGTTTCAATAAAAGCCGTTGGTTCCCAATTTAAGCGACTGGCGATCCAGCCCAGGAACATCAGAGCCTGAGCCGCATTGCCTTTTTCGTAGTCAATCACAACGCGATCGACCTCAGTTAGTGAAGCCCGCCGTTCAGGTGGGTCGAAGGTTTCTGCAGTCAGTTCTTGCCAGGGCAATAGCCGATGCCAGTTCAAGTCTGCCACCGAAATTCCGGTGTCCACTAAGTCCTGAATCTTGAGAAACTCCGATTCAGGATCGCTGAAATAGGACGAGTCCAGAACGATGCATTGGGCGGCTTCAATCAGACGCTTAAACAGATCTTGTTCGGGGTTTGGAGTTGCCTTCCACCAGAGAAACTTGGGCAGATCTGGAATTAGCAACGGTGCTGCCACATCCCCCATGCGGTTTAGTGCCTCCTTCGTTCCGCGTAGCGTGATGTACTCGCTACAGATCAGGGTATCCGTGGCACCTTTTTGAACTGGGCAATAGGCAGAAACCTCGGCTGTGACTCCCTGATCTTCCCCCAAGGTTGGACAAAGGGTGATGATCCGACGGGGATTGCGAGCGGCGATCGCATCACTAATATTGGAACCCCTGAGATTCAGATTAGAGATTTTCAGGCGTTCTAACGGCAATTTAGCAACTTCCGCTCTCAAGCACACCAGTGTCTCAGGGTCAATTCGACCGGTGATGGGTAATTTGAGCGACTTCTGAGCGGCTTCAACAGCCTCCTTGGTCAGCGGTCCATGAATGCCATCAATCGGTCCTTGATAGAACCCCAAGACTGCCAGTAATTGCTGAAATTCTTCTGGTTCGTAAATCAGCATACTGAAGGTTGAAGCTCTGGAAGCCGTTGCAGCCGCATCGCCACTCTGGCTATTCCACATTGCATTCAGTTCTGCCTCAATCTCGTGCAGGGAAATGTCTTTGGGTTGCTGGAGGGCAACAAGTGGGGTCGTGGTCATAGGCCGGTGGTTTGGTTAGTGGGTTGTCATTGGTTATTGGTCACTTGTCATGGGTCATGGGTCATTGGTCATGGGTCATTGGTCATGGGTCATTTGTCGTTTGAAACTGTAATTGCGAATGACCAATGACCAATGGCCTTCCTTAAAGTCTGCGCCACTTGCGGCGATCGCGCGTGAGCAGCAGCTCCGCTTCAACCGGTCCCCAGGTTCCTGCTTCGTAAAGGGGAATGGACTCTGGAGGAGCGGGAGCATCCCAAACTTGCAACAGTGGAGTCAAAATCCGCCAGGAGGCTTCTACTTCATCCCCGCGTGTGAACAGGGTCTGGTCTCCCAACATGCAGTCAACCAGCAGACGGGCGTAGGCATCGGTATTGGGTTGACCGAAGGCAGATTCGTAGCGGAAATCCATATCTACGGGACGCGTGCGCAGGGAATTTCCAGGTGTTTTGACATCGAATCGCAATGAAATCCCTTCATCTGGCTGAATTCGCAGCGCCAGCACATTGGGATTCACCTGTTGCGCGGCCGACTGGAACATTAAGAACGGCACTTCCTTAAACTGAATCGAAATTTCTGAAACTCGCTTCGGCATCCGTTTGCCCGTGCGCAAGTAAAATGGCACGCCCTTCCAGCGCCAGTTGTCGATTAAAAGCTTCAGGGCGGCGTAAGTGGGAGTCGTGGATTCAGGACTGGACCCCTCCTCTTCTCGGTAACCTGGGATGGTATTGCCGCTCATCCAGCCTGCGGTGTATTGACCGCGAGTGGCTGACAACCCAAGGTTGTCTATATCTGCCAGGCGAGTTACCTGCAACACTTTCACCTTCTCACCGCGAATACTGTCGGCATCCAGCGAGTTGGGGGGTTCCATCGCGGTTAAACAGAACAACTGCATTAAGTGGTTCTGCACCATGTCACGCAGTGCCCCAGAGGTTTCGTAATAGCCAGCTCGACCTTCCAACCCGACGGTTTCAGAGACGGTAATTTGCACATGATCCACAAACTGGCGATTCCAGAGCGGCTCAAAAATCGAATTGGCAAACCGGAACACCATCAGGTTCTGGACGGTTTCCTTGCCTAGATAATGGTCGATTCGATAGACCTGCTTCTCGTCACAGACTTTGCGCACGACACGATTCAGCGCTTGCGCCGAGCTGAGATCCCGTCCAAACGGCTTTTCAATCACGAGGCGCTGCTTCTTCGGGTTTTCAATCATCCCAGCGGCACCCAGTTGAAGAATGGCTTCGGAGAAAAACTTGGGAGCGACTGAGAGATAAAACGCTCGGTTGCCACGAGTCCCACGCTGTTCATCCAGTGTGCTCAAAAAGGTTTTCAACTTCTGGTAGCTATCTGGGCTATCTAAATCGCCAGAGAAATAGTACAGCCCTCTGGCGAACTCGTTCCAGCTTGCTTCTGAACCCAGTCCGCTACCGAACTGTTCAACGCCTTCTCGCATGTGGTCGCGGAAAAACTCGTGGGTCCAGTCTCGACGAGCAACTCCAACGACGGTAAGTTCTGGAGGCAATCGCCGTTCCCGCTTCATCTGATAGATTGCCGGAACGAGTTTGCGTTGAGTTAAGTCACCAGAGGCACCAAAAATGATCAGAATCTGCGGCTCTGGGACACGATCTTGCTGTAAGCCAACGCGGAGTGGATTTTCAATCAAAGCGACCATAGGTGAGAGATGAGAGGTGAGAGGTGAGAGATGACGGGTAAGGCTAGGAGCTAGGAGCTAGGGGCTAGGGGTTAGAGGAATATACATATTTCTAGTCCCTAGTCCCTAACCCCTAATCCCTATCCCTACACAGTTGCCAGTCGGTTTACTTTTTCTTCTAGAGACTTCATCAGTGATTGGAAGGGTTGAACGAATTTGTCGATGCCTTCGGTGAGGAGTTCGTCCATGACGGTGTCCAGGTCGATGTTGATGTCGGGGTCTTTGAGGCGTTCGAGGAGCTGATACGCCGCTTCGACATCGGTTTCGATGCGATCGCCCGCATTACAGTGATCGGCACAGGCTTCGATGGTGTTGGGGGGCAGGGTGTTCACCGTGTCTTGCCCAATTAGTTCGTCCACGTACATCACGTCGCTGTAGTTGGGGTTTTTGGTGCTGGTGCTGGCCCAGAGCAACCGTTGAACCATAGCGCCTTTGGCAGCCAATACTCGCCAGCACTGATCCTGGGTGATCTTTTTATACTCCTGGTAAGCAATCTTTGCATTAGCGATCGCTACTTTTCCTTTAATCGCCTCCAGTTTTTCTCGAACAGCAGGGTCTGAGATGCCTTGGTTGAGAGTGGTATCAATGCGATCGTCGATTTTGATGTCGATCCGGCTCAAGAAGAAACTGGCGACGGACGCAATCCGGCTGATGTCCTGACCGTTTGCAGCCCGCTTCTCCAGTCCCCGAATGTATGCCCAGGCAGTGTTGATGTAACTTTGCACCGAGAAGAGCAACGTCACGTTAACATTAATCCCTTCACTAATGGCTTGTTCGACAGCAGGCAACCCTGCGGAAGTGCCGGGGATCTTAATCATCAAGTTCTTGCGATCGATCGCTTGAAAGTAACGACGGGCTTCTTGAATGGTTGCTTCGGTGTCATGGGCAATAGTAGGCGGCACTTCGATACTGATGTAGCCATCCAGTCCATCGGTGACTTCATACACGGGGCGGAAGATGTCGCAGGCGTTGCGGATATCCGCAAAGACCAGGGATTCGTAAATCTCCATCAGCGACTTGCCCGCTCTGATTCCCGCTTCAATGTCAGCGTCGTAAATCTTGTTGCCCGCGATCGCCTTCTCAAAGATTGCCGGATTAGACGTGATCCCCCGCAATCCCCGCGTAGCAATCAGGTTCTTCAGTTCACCCGACTGGATCAAGTCACGAGTCAGATTATCCATCCAAATGCTCTGACCCAATGCTTCAATTTCCAGTAAGTGGTTTGTAGCAGTCATCAGTTAAACTCCTAACGGTCCTTCGTCCTTCGTCATTGGTTGTTGGTTGTTGGTAATTAGTTGTTGGTTAAAAAGTTTTCCAACAACTAACAACTAACAACCCTCTCACCTTACTGCCGTTGCTTCTGTTTGTTGGCGCGATCGCTCCTGAATAAACGATTCCACCAGTGCCACATCCTCTGTGCTACCGATAACCAGCGGCGATCGGGCATGTAGCTTATCCGGTATCACGTCCAGAATGTCCTGAATACCGGTGCTAGCGCGTCCACCTGCCTGCTCCGCCAAAAAAGCGAGGGGTGCTGATTCATACAACAGCCGCAACTTGCCTTCCGGTTTCTTAACGCTGCCAGGGTAGAGAAAGACACCACCCTGAAACAGAATCCGGTGAAAATCACCGACCAGCGCACCGCTGTAACGAGCGGTGTAGCCATCGTGACGGTGCATGTAGCGGATGTAGTCCCGAATTCCTTCATCCCATTGCCAGAAGTTGCCTTCATTGACGCTGTAGACGGGACCATGTTCGGGAATCTTGATGTCTTCATTGGACAGAATAAACTCTCCCAGGCTAGGGTCGAGGGTAAAAGCATGGACTCCTCTACCAATCGAATAAACCAGCATTGTACTGGGACCGTAGAGGATGTAGCCTGCTGCAATTTGCTTCCGTCCACTCTGCAACAGATCGCTGGCCGAGCCGTCTAAATCCTCACCTTCCTGCTGGCGGATGGCAAAGATAGAACCGACATTGATATTGATATCGACATTAGAGGATCCATCAATCGGGTCATAGAGCAAGGTGTAGCGACCTACTGGACAGTTCTCCGGGATGTAGTACGGTTCATCCATTTCCTCGGAAGCAAGGCGGCAGACCATACCACTTTGTTTAAAGACAGAGATGAACACCTCGTTGGCGTACACATCCATCTTCTTAACAGATTCACCCTGAACGTTCATTTCGCCCGTAAACCCTAGAGCACCTGCCATCAATCCAGCACGGCTGAGGCGGCGCGCAACTAGCTTACCGGCAAGAGCAATCCGATTCATCAAGGTGCTCAAGTCTTGGGCATCAGGTCCAAAACTTTGTAGTTGCTGAAGAACATGACGAGAAAGGGTTGTACAATCTCGATCCAGTGCATACTCGTGATCAATTGGTTGATAGGCATCGACCATTGCTGTTTCCTCCCTGTGGCGTAACGGGCTGAACCCGGAGGTTTCCAGGTTTCAGATGCCTGAGCATTCAACTCCTATCTTAGAAAGGCATTCTGAAAACGACAGGGAACTTTAGGTCATCTATAGAAATGGTGCCAGAAACAGCGGCTGGTGTGCGTTGGGATACGCAGGAAGACATTTCTGCAGAAGAGCAAGGATACCAGTGAGGGGTGCAGTAGAATCTGCTACTCTTCCTCACCTATCTCTTGTTCTGTTCCTTCCAGGTTAGCCTTAGTGATCCCTTGCTCCAGCTTGAAGACAAGTACACCCAACGGCGGCAAACACAGATCAATGGAGTATGGACGACTCTGACAAGCCCAATCATCTGTCCATTTCCCGCCTAAATTGCCCATATTGCTACCGCCAAAGTCACGAGAATCACTGTTGAAGACTTCTGTGTAGAAGCCCTTGAACGGTACACCAACGCGGTAGTGGGCATGGGGTTGAGGCGTGAAGTTGCAGACGACCACCACAAAATCATCATAGTCCTTACTCCAGCGCAGGAAGGAGACCACGCTATGGCGATTATCACTACAGTCGATCCACTCGAAACCGCCGTTACCAAAATCCCAGGTATAGAGTGCAGGCTGACTGCGATACATCTGGTTGAGCTGGCTGAAGAAATACTTTAACTGCTGGTGTGGCTCGAACTGCAGCAGGTGCCATTCCAAGTCACCCCAAACGTTCCACTCATTCCACTGCCCCAGTTCCATGCTCATGAACAGGGTCTTCTTTCCAGGGTGGCAGAACATATAGGTAAATAAGCAGCGGATGTTTGCGTACTTCTGCCATTCGTCACCGGGCATCTTACCGATTATGGCGCTCTTGCCGTGCACCACCTCATCGTGGGAAAGCGCCAGCATGAAGTTCTCGCTGTGATGGTACCAAATGCTGAAGGTGATGTTGTTCTGGTGGAACTGGCGGAACCAGGGATCCATGTGGAAGTAGTCCAGCATGTCGTGCATCCAGCCCATGTTCCACTTCAGGTTGAAGCCCAATCCACCCACATAAGTTGGCCGGGATACCATCGGCCAATCGGTGGACTCTTCGGCAATGGTGAGCACGCCCGGGAAGTAGCTGAAGATGACATGATTCATCTGGCGCAGGAAGTCTGCGGCTTCAATATGTTCTCGACCGCCATACTGGTTGGCGACCCACTCGCCGTCTTTGCGCAGGTAGTCGAGGTAGAGCATGGAGGCGACTGCATCGACGCGAATGCCGTCAATGTGATATTTGTCGAACCAGAAGAGGGCGTTGGCAACCAGGAAGTTGCGAACTTCGTTGCGGGCGTAGTTGAAGACCAGGGTGCCCCACTCTTTGTGTTCCCCTTTGCGCGGGTCAGCGTGTTCGTAAAGATGAGTGCCGTCGAAGAATGCCAGGCCGTGACCATCTTTGGGGAAGTGTCCAGGAACCCAGTCCACCAGGACTCCAATCCCGTTTTGGTGGCACTGATCGATGAAGTACATGAAGTCCTGGGGACTGCCGAAGCGAGAGGTTGCTGCATAGTAGCCAGTGACCTGATAGCCCCAGGAACCGTCGAAGGGGTGTTCGGCGATCGGGAGCAGTTCAATATGGGTAAAGCCAAGTTCCTTAACATAAGGGATTAGTTTTGCAGCTAGTTCCCGATAGGTGAGAAACCGAGCACCGGGCTTCAGTTCTGAAACGACGACGACTGGCTCCGGATCGCCATTAGGCAAACGGGCAGGTTCTGAGGAGGAGGCGTGTAGCCAGGAACCGAGGTGAACTTCGTAAACTGAGATGGGTCCGGTTAATGGGTCGGTATGACGACGCTGCTCTATCCAGCCGTCATCCTGCCAGGTGTAAGAATCCAGGTCAGCAACGATGGAGGCCGTCTTGGGACGAGGTTCCTGCTGAAACCCGTAGGGGTCAGACTTCTCGTAAATATGACCATCCCAATTTTTGATCTCGTACTTGTAGTGCTCTCCAGCACCAATACCAGGAATGAACAGCTCCCAAACGCCATTTGCGCGCTTACTCATTTGGTGCTGGCGTCCATCCCAGTGGTTGAAGTCGCCGAGCAATGAAACATTACGCGCATTGGGTGCCCAGACCGCAAAGTAGACCCCTTGAACACCATTGAGTTCAAGGGGGTGTGCGCCGAGTTTCTCGTAAATCCGATGGTGATTTCCTTCGGCAAAGAGGTGAATATCAAGGTTCGTTAGTTTGGGAGAGCGAAATGCATAGGGGTCATAAATGACGCGATCGCGCTCTCCTTCTTTGATTCGGAGTTGATAGTTTGCTAGCTCTGGGACATCAATGGTGCACTCAAAAAAGTGGGGGTGATGAGTTGCCTGCATGGGATATTCTTGCCGCTGCTCTGGACAAACAACCCATGCGGCTTCTGCGCTCGGTTGATAAGCTCGTACGACCCAGGCCGTTTTGCCGTCCTTTTCAATCGGATGGGGTCCTAGCACTTCAAATGGATCGTGATGCTGGTTCCAAACAATCCGTTCAACCTGATCAGGACTAATTGTTGTCGTCATGGAGTTACCTACCTGGTTCTGTAAAGCAGCGGAATTACAAAAATGTAAAGGAATATCAAATATCTGTAATAAACCGTATCAAATCATTGCCAAAGTCTCAAATACTAATTTGCAGATTCTAGAAGCCTGTCGGAGATCCCCGGAAGCCTAT
>JAAUSG010000019.1 GCA_012034055.1 Leptolyngbyaceae cyanobacterium RU_5_1
AGCGGCAAATATCCTCAGAAAAGTAGCCACACAGCTAGGTTTAGACTTAGCCAGGGTGGGTAGGGCAGTCTTGACTCTGCCGAAACGATACGGGCTTGACTCACTGTCAAAATCGTATCGCAAGCAAAGCGAAGAGGCACGGCTTCAGCCTGCCTCGTAGCATCCGCTTAGAATCTCCGTTGCTTTAGCTCGGAGAGAAGTCAACTCCCCATATTGCGTTTCATTTGATCCAACTCTTCTTCCGCTTCCCAGCGTTTGAACTGTTGCTCTAGCGGATCAGCACTGCTGTGAATGTAGCTGGGCCCAGAATTCCAACCCACGCTATCCCAACGTTGGTCAGCTTTGGCGGCAGCACGAGCCGCTTGAGCCTCAACCACCTTTTTCTGGACTTCCTGACGCCGCCGCTGAATTTGCTGCTGAAGTTCCTGAGTCTGTTTGGTGCGCTCTTTGATCATTTCCATCTGGCCCCATTTCTGGTTGCCCTGACGCAGGAGCGCCGCTTCCCGCTCCTGAGCTGGTTCCGCCAAATCGAGTCTGCCCTTGGCTTTAGCCTTCTCGATCCGAGCGTGCCAGAGCTGAATTTCTTGCGCGATCGCCAGAATCTCATCCTGGATCTGCTGCTCCTTCACCTTCAAGTCGGTCATCAACTTCAAGGTTTCCTCTTCCTGCTCCCGCAGCTTTTCTTCTAACGCCATCAGTTCCAGGTGAGGATTATCGCGCAAAAACTCCTCAAGCCGTGTTTCTAAAAACCGACTGAAATCATCGAATAGACCCATAAGGGGACTCCATGTTGGTCATTGGTTGTTGGTTGTTAGTCATTGGTCATTGGTCATTGGAAAGGACGATCGCTTCCTACCCATTACCTGTTACCCACGACCCATTACCAATCCAATGACAACAACTAAACCCTAACAACCTTCTAAAAACTTTGACCAACAAAAACAGAGCGGACTTCACCATTGCGCCGAATGATGGCCTGGTTCTGGGCGACTTCTACCAGTGTCCAGCCTGAAGAACCAATGCTCTCGCCAATTTCATAGCGCTGGGTGATACCGTTGGTCTCGAATAAGGCGACGGAGCGATCGCCCTGGTCGAGAACCCCTGCCAATCGACGAGTGACGTCAGAGGCTGCGGTGCTGGGCGGAAATGGTGATTTTTTGGCGCTATTCTTGGGCTTTACGGCTTTCGGCTTGACTGCCGGGGACAGATTGGGCAGCGGCGCGATCGCGGTTCCGGCCGCAGGTGGAGCCAGATTGGGAGGAAGTTGGTAGACGGGAACATACACCCGCTCTAGTCCTGTTGATACTCGCGGCGGTGGTGACGTGGCGGCTTTAGGAACGGTGACCGTTGGCAGATTGGGATCGCCGGATGTTCCAGCAGGATCCTGGCTGACCCCTTGGTGCGATCGCCGATCAAGGGTATTCAGCGATCGCAGCATGTAGTCGGCAAATGGATTCGGTGGTTGAGCCGCAGAACTGGCTGCCGTTTGACTCGACGGCATTGCCGCAACGGGCGGACGCTGGGCGTATTTGTGAATCAGCCAAATCGCCGTTGGCACGATCACCGACGCACAGCAGGCAACCAGCAGCAGGCGATCGTACGCTCCACTCAACTGGCGGAACCGTTCCAAGGGTGCTGCGAGTTTGGCCGCCATTCCAGCCGCAATGTCTGTGGCGGTGTTGGATGACGGCACCTTTGCCAGTGCCCTCTCTACTTCTGGCTCAACGGGTTGAGATGGAAAAGGGCTTTCAGACCGTGGAGCTAGAGGAAGCACAGGCTGGGGGAGGCGATCGACGGGCGGCGGGGGAGTAGGCTCAGAAAGCGGCTCCTCTACTGGAATAGGCTCGGTTGGGCGTGGCGCGTCTTGATCCAGGAGTTTGTCCACATCCTCGAACAGATCGTCCATCAGGCGATCGGCGTAAGACTCTGCCACAAAATGACTGGAGCCAGCAGATCGCTCAGAGCCGTGGCTTCCCTGAAGTTGGCGAGAGGATTTGCCCTGCTTCGGCAGGTTCGTAAAAACCGGATTAATGCTGGCATCCTGAAACATAGGCTGCTTGGTGGAAGGGATTGAATCACAACAGCAGAAGACAAAAGCGATTTAAGCACAGTTCACTCAATAGAGTGAGCAACTGGATAGATGCAGCCAACTGCCAATACTCCCATCAGAGACACTGTATGTAGCGTCGCCGGATTTGGGATGATTCAATTTAACAAAAGAGATGCCAAATCGCCCGACATTTTTTTGAATTGTTTATGAAACGATAAGTAAATCATGAAATCGGGTTTGCCATGCGAATCCTGATGTCACACGGCTAATTTCAAAGGTGCAACGCCCTTTGTACCAACGCATAATTTTGGATAGGGAATGTTGGGACATCATTGGATTGTGGTTTCCGGTAATCCCGCCTCGGTTTATGGGTTGCATGGCGTTATCCCCGTTCCGTTGCGGACTATCGATTGCGTGGCGTCATCCCCGATTCCGTTGCGAATCATTGATTGGGTAGCGTCATCCCCCGTAGAGACGCGATTAATCGCGTCTCTACCAATATTGGGGTTGTGTCCTCGATCGCTAATGACGATGATTCCGTGGACATGATTGGGCATCACCACAAATTCATCCAACGCAACCCGGTCAAAATGGTTAGGAATTGTGTGCCACACGGTTTGAACAATTTGTCCCGCCGTCGATAATTGCATGGTTTCTGCAACAATGTCGCCAAAAACGGTTGGCGATCGCGTGTACAAAGGGTCACGAAATACCACCCATTCGATGCATAATCCCAATTTGGACACCGGGCCGATTCAATCCGATATTTGTTTTTGTAGAGGGTCATTGTAGACGCAGCCGCAACACTCCCTCTACAATTCCCCAATTCACAATCCTGCCAACTTCAAAGCCAGAGAAACCACTGCCTTCGCAGCTTCACTCACCGTCGTTTCTCCTGCCTTATTTGCCATTGACTTACCCCAATTTACCAGCTTGCCCAATGTTGCTGGATTGTTCTCCGCCTGCTTCGCCAAATCCGTGGCGACCTGCTGCTGCGCCTCCGCTTTCTAAATAAACCGCTTTTCAGAGGTCTTCGTCATTTGAAAATAAGCAAAGGTAGATTATTCTCTGAAATGCTGTTTAGAATGGTAGCAATGAAAGCTTTCTAGTGCAGTATGTTCAAAAAAAAGCCTTCTCAATCCCAATCCATTGTAGGTAATCAAATTTTCGGTTCCCAGATCCAGGTGAGTCAGGCAGAAGGAAATCTGACGCAAACCCAGCAGGGCAACCAGGAAATGGTCTCAAGACAGGTATTGACTGCAACGGATGTTGTTAAGCTGCTGTCAGAAATTGAAACATTAGTGCAGCAATCTGCTTTGTCTGAGACAGACAAGGGAAAAGCGATTACCTATATAGCAGCAGCTAAAGAAGAAGTCGAACAGAAGCGGCCAGACAAAGAACTGGTTGCCAAGAATCTAAAACGAGCAGGGGACACTATCAAAACCGCCAGTGAAACAGTAGAAGCGGCAAAAAAACTTTGGGAAACCATTCAGAAAATACTGCCACCCATTGCGACATGGTTAGGTGTTGCTAGAAGTTTGTTAGGGTTTTGATGAATTATGGCGATTGATCCTGGGCAAGAACAGAATATTGAGAATTCCTCATTTCAAGATAGCTTGACCCAACAAGGTCAAGCGCAGGGCAATTCAGTTCAGAATCAGAATCTGGGCACTCAGTTCGTCCAGCTTATTCAGCCAATTGCTGATTTAACTAATCTATCTAGCAAAAGCTCAACCTACTATTTTCCTGGCTTGGTTTTAGCAGTAGCTGGTGGTGTGATTGCTTGGACTTTAAATCCAATTGCACTTGTAGCAGGTAGTGTATTGTTTGGAGCTGCTTGCTATTTGTGTTTTTTAGGATTTAAGCACGAGCAATCTGAAATCAGAAGAGAATCAAATACAGGTAGCCCTTCAGATGCGGATCAAAACGTTTATATGAGCGGTGTTAACTATAACGATTGCATCATCAATATAAACGGACATAACATTGATTTGAACCAGGACTTATCACAAGCTTTTTCTGAGATTCAAGATGTACTACTAAATCAGACGCAGAGCCTTGAATTAAGCTTTGAAGATGCTAAGCAGCAAGTGATTCACGACTTGCTATCTCAGGCAAGTTCTAAACCTGCTGAAATTAGAAAAAGACTCGTTAAATTAGCCAAGCATTTGAGTAATGCCTCTAGTGATTCTGATGAAATAAAGGCAGCAGATGAAGTTATTGAATTTGCTGCTAGTAATTCTTACTCTTCATTTCAAGATCCGATTTTGGTGGTATCAGACAGATATCACAAGCTTGACACCTTACTTAGATCCAAGCAATGGGAAAAAGCTGATGAAGAGACAGCAAAGATCATATTAAGACTATTTAGAAAAAGAGAGAATGGTGAAACCTGGTTTACAGATAGTGACATTGCATCACTTCCTCGCAAGGATCTTAATACTTTAAATAAATTATGGTTGAATCACAGTGGAGAAAGGTTTGGTTTTAGTGTGCAACAGCGCATTTGGAATAAACTTCAGGAAGACAACAAACATATATTTCAGGGATACTCGAATGATTTTGGTGATCTTGTAGGCTGGCGCGTTGAAGGAAGTTGGATCTATTACTCCGATCTAATTTATTCTCTTAAAGCGCCAGTTGGACATTTCCCCGCACTAGCTATGATTGACCCTTACAGTCTTCAATATAATCTTCATCGTTTTCAGCTAAATCATTCAGTTTTTAATACTTTTATGGGACGCCAGTACAATCCGCTTAATAGTGAAAAATTAAAACAATGAATACAGAAGTGATTATAGAAGTGACGGCAAACGGTCAACTTGAATTACCCACAGAAGTGAGGGAAAGACTTTCTCCTGGTGAGAAATACAAGGTTTCAATGACTGAAGATTCCATTGTGCTAGAGAAAGTTCAAAAAACTGAGATTAATTTGGATGATTGGTTTCGACGAATTGAGGAAGTTGGTTCTGATCCTGAACAACCGACTCTACACGAACTCGCTGATATGGTGAAAGAAATTCGGCGAGATCGGAAAACCAGGAAACCCCAAACATGAGAATTGTGTTGGACACAAATGTTTGGGTCTCAGGATGGTTGTGGGGCGGTATCTCAGGGCGGATTATTCAATTAGCCGAAACAGGAACTCTCACGGTCTGCACTTCAGAAACTTTGCTTGAAGAACTTCAGATAGTTTTAGAGCGACCCAAAATTCAAATTAAGCTAAATCAACTTGACGGCACAGTAGAAGCCTTGATGAGAAAAACTCGGCAGCTTGCAGAAGTTTATCCAGACACGTCCTTGAATGTACCTCAACTGCGAGATCCAGACGATGCAATAGTTTTAGCGATCGCCCTAATCGCAAGAGCGGAGGCGATCGTCACAGGTGATCAGGATTTGTTAGTGCTGGATGAATTTGAAGGGATTCCAATTTTGACGCCAACCGACTTTTTGAATCGTTATTTTTTTGAGTAGGTGCTTGTTGGATATGGCAGACTCGTTAAGCGATCGTGGTCAACGGATCGAGGAGAACATTCGGATTATGGAAGAGGCGATTCGCCAAAGGATTGAGGAGGAAGACCGGAAGAGGCGTGATTCTCTACAATAAGGCGTATCCTCTACAGCGGCGATTCCCTTGACTGCAACTTCTGCTGATTCAACCAAACCCGTCTTGATCCTGGTGGATGGCCATTCCCTGGCGTTCCGCTCCTACTTTGCTTTTGCCAAGGGGCGCGATGGTGGGCTGAGAACGAAAACCGGGATTCCCACCAGTGTGTCTTTTGGTTTCCTGAAAGCACTGCTGGAAGTGATAGAGACTGAGAGACCGCAGTATGCCGCGATCGCCTTTGATGTGGGTGAAAAAACCTTCCGCCATGACCACGACGCCACCTACAAAGAGGGCAGGCCCGACGCGCCAGAGGACTTTCTGCCTGACCTGGAGAATCTGCAAGAGCTGCTGGCAGCCCTGAATCTGGCGGTACTGACAGCTCCCGGCTATGAGGCAGACGACATCATTGGCACCCTGACTCGGCGGGCGATCGCGGCCGGGATGCGGGTCAAGATTTTGAGTGGCGATCGTGACCTGTTCCAGTTGGTTGACCCAGAGGGCTGCACCACCGTGCTGTACATGAGCACGGTCTATGGTAAGGGAATCCAGTTGCCCAGGGAGTTTGGATCTGCAGAAGTCCAGCAAAAACTGGGCATTTTGCCCTCCCAGGTGGTTGATTTCAAAGCTCTCTGCGGCGATTCTTCTGACAACATTCCCGGTGTGCGCGGCATTGGCGAGAAAACGGCCGTTCAGTTGCTGACTGAATACGGGTCATTGGATCAGGTGTACGCTTCGATTGACAAAATCAAGGGTGCGGTGCGCAAAAAGCTGGAAGAAGGACACGAGGATGCGATCCGTTCGCAGTACCTGGCTCAAATTCACCTGGATGTGCCAATAGACACAGAGTTGGAATCCTGCAAACTGCATGGCTTTGACGATGCTGCCGTACTGCCAATGCTGGAGAAACTGGAGTTTCGTTCCTTTCTCAAGAAACTTCAAACGCTGCATCGCCGCCTGAGTGGAATTGAGGGAGAAGACCTCTCGGAAGCTGAGGGTGTTGAGAGTGCGGCGAGTGAAGCAGAGGCGATCGCGCCATCCTCTCAAGATAATGACCTGTGGTTCTTCAGTGTTGAAGAAACGGAGACCGCAGAGCCGTTGCAGTCCGTCGCGATCGCGCCGCGCATCATCGACACGCCTGAAAAGCTGCAGGAGTTGGTGGAGCTGCTGCAAACCCGCAACCAGCCCGATACGCTCACCTCGTGGGATACCGAAACTACCGCCCTGGAACCCCGTGACGCGGAACTGGTTGGCATCGGCTGCGGCTGGGGCGAAGGACTCTCGGATATGGCTTACATTCCGTTAAGTCATACCCAGGCTGGTAATCTCGACAAAGCCCTGGTGCTGGATACCTTACGCCCCATTTTGGAGAGTGCCGATTATCCCAAAGCCCTGCAGAACGCCAAGTTCGATCGCCTCGCCTTCCGTCAACACGGGATTCACCTCACTGGCGTAGTCTTCGACACCATGCTGGCCAGCTATGTCCTCAATCCCGAAGCTACTCACAACCTGTCGGAGTTGAGCCAGAACTACCTGGGCATTGTTGCCCAGAGCTATGACCAGTTGGTGCCCAAAGGCAAAACCATCGCTGATGTCGCCATTCCCGCTGTTGCAGAATACTGCGGCATGGATGCCCATACCACCTTCCGGTTGGTGCCCATTCTGCAGTCCAAACTGACAGACATTCCCGTCCTGCATCGCCTATTGCTCGACGTGGAGCAGCCGCTGGAGCCATTGTTGGCAGAGATGGAGTGGCAGGGCGTGCGGATTGACCAGGAGTACTTGCGAGAGTTTTCCAAACAGCTTGAAACTGACCTGGCAGCCCTTGAGCAGCGGGCTTATGAAGTGGTGGGACAACCCTTTAGCCTCGGCTCTCCGAAGCAATTAAGCGATTTGCTTTTCAATACACTGGGGCTGGACAAGCGCAAGTCCCGCAAGATCAAAACGGGCCATTCCACGGATGCCGCCACGCTGGAGAAACTGCGGGACGATCATCCCGTTGTCGAAACCATCCTCGAACATCGCACCCTGTCGAAATTGAAGTCTACCTACGTGGATGCGCTCCCTGCTCTAGCTCGTAAAGACACTGGGCGGGTGCACACCGACTTCAACCAGGCAGTCACGGCGACCGGACGCCTCTCCTCCTCCGACCCCAACCTGCAAAATATCCCGATTCGTACCGCCTTCAGCCGCCAGATTCGCAAAGCCTTCATCCCAGAACCGGGTTGGTGCATGGTGGCGGCTGACTATTCCCAGATTGAACTGCGGATTCTGGCGCACCTGAGTCAGGAACCGGTGCTGCTGGAAACCTATCAGAACAACCAGGACATCCACACACTGACCGCCCAACTGCTGTTTGAAAAAGAGGAGATTACCTCCGAAGAGCGACGCCTAGCTAAAGTGATTAACTTTGGCGTCATCTACGGCATGGGCGCACAGCGGTTTGCCCGCGAAGCTAAGGTCGATCGCAAACTGGCGCAGCTCTTCATCGATCGCTTTAACACCCGCTACTCCAGAGTGTTTGAGTACCTACAACAAATGCAGCGAGACGCGATCGCCCAGGGCTATGTGGAAACCATTCTGGGTCGGCGGCGCTACTTCAACTTTGCCAGTGAGAGTTTGCGCAAATTACGAGGCAGCGATCCAGACGCGATCGACCTGAGCAAAATCAAAACCCGCGACCAGTACGACGCCCAGCTTCTTCGCGCCGCTGCCAACGCCCCGATTCAAGGCTCCAGCGCCGACATCATCAAGATTGCGATGGTCAAACTCCACGAAATCCTGCGCGACCTGCAGGCGCACCTGCTCCTGCAAGTCCACGATGAACTCGTCTTCGAGATGCCCCACGACGAATGGCAAGCACTACAACCCCAAATTCAATCGGCAATGGAATCTGCCGTCTCACTCTCTGTCCCGCTGTCCGTCGAGGTGCGCGTCGGCGACAACTGGATGGAAGCTAAATAGAATACTACACTCCCCTGCGATTCAACATTGCAATCAGTTGAGCAACACTCTCCGCCTGTTGTTTAGCCGTTTCTGCTTGAGTCTCAACAGTGGCGACAATGCGATCGAGCTTTCTATCCGTCATCACCGTTTGCTCAGTCAACCTGCCAACCTGATCTACCAGGATTTCGATGTTCTCTCGCTGTTGAACCGTCTGCTCAGTCAGCCTGCCAACCTGGTCTACCAGGATTTCGATGTTCTCCCGCTGTTGATCAAGGTTTTCCCGCTGTTGATTGGAGGCTTGTACCAACTGAGCCACAGCCTGGAGTACCTGAGTGAGTAGAAGCTGAACCGAGGAACTTGATTCATTCGTCATGGGGGTACTGCAGCTCTCTGATCGCTAATGGCATTGAATTATGCCACATCTTCGTAAACCTTTGAGCCATCGCCGCTTAGGAATGAGAATCAATTAAAAATTAAAAGTTAAAAATTAAAAATGGATGTCAGCAGTGGTTCCCCATTTTTAATTTTGAATTTTTAACTTTGCATTGTCTTCACTGTTCCTGCATCAGGCGCAGGTAGTTTTGCTGGAGTTGCACATGGGTTTTGGCTATGCGATCGCTAATCCCCTTCTCTGCATGGCTAATATGCTCCCAGTACATTGCAGAGCGACGGGCGACCAACACCTCCTTCCACAGAGCCTCCAACACGGCTGTTGCTGCCGGATCGATTGAAAGACTGTCCTGCAAGTCAAGGAATCGGCGCTTTGCATCGCCATGAAGCGTAGGATCTTGCGACATGGAAAGACATTCCTGAAGGAGAGCAGACTGCGTTTGGTTCAAAGACTGGGTCATAATTAGAAAAAACAGGACAATTGTAAACGGTTCAATTTACAATTCTTAATTTAGCACTTACTGCACATTTCTGTAGAACGACGGATCTAATTCTCAGCACTTATGACGAAACAACGGGTTCTTTCTGGGGTTCAACCAACGGGCAATCTTCACCTGGGCAACTACTTAGGAGCCATTCGCAACTGGGTAGCTGGTCAGAGCCAGTACGACAACTTCTTCTGCGTGGTTGATTTGCACGCCATTACGGTTCCCCACAATCCCGCTACGCTAGCAGCCGACACTTACACCATTGCCGCGCTCTACCTTGCCTGTGGCATTGACCTGCAATACTCCACCATCTTTGTGCAGTCCCATGTATCCGCTCACAGTGAACTGGCCTGGCTACTCAATTGCATTACCCCCTTGAACTGGCTGCAAGATATGATTCAGTTCAAGGAAAAAGCGCTGAAACAGGGGCAAAACGTGAGCGCTGGACTGCTCGATTACCCGGTGCTGATGGCTGCCGACATCCTCCTCTACGATGCTGACAAAGTGCCCGTGGGTGAGGATCAAAAGCAGCACATTGAGTTGACTCGCGATATTGTCGATCGCCTCAATCACCAGTTTGGCAAACCCAATCAGCCCGTCCTGAAATCACCGGCACCGCTGATTCTGGCAGAGGGGGCACGGGTGATGAGCCTCACCGATGGCACTAAGAAGATGTCCAAGTCCGATCCATCCGATATGAGCCGGATCAACCTGCTCGATCCACCCGATCTGATTCAAACCAAAATCAAGAAGTGCAAGACCGACCCGGTGCGCGGACTGGTGTTTGATGACCCAGAACGCCCAGAGTGCAATAACTTGCTGACGCTCTATACCTTGTTATCTGGTAAGTCCAAGCAAGACGTTGCCATCGAGTGTGTCGAGATGGGCTGGGGACAATTTAAGCCGCTGCTAATGGATGCCGCCATTGCCCATCTCAAACCCATCCAGGACAAATACCAGTCCATCATGGACGACAAGGGCTACCTGGAGTCAGTATTGCGGGACGGTCGGGAAAAAGCGGAAGACATTGCGAACCAAACCCTGCGTAGAGTCAAAGGCGCATTAGGGTACTCGCTGCCCCTCTAGGCTGAAAAGTGCCTATCCTCTGTAACAGCATGTCAGAATGAAGCAGAGTTGGCGCTCAATCATGACTACAGCAACCCCTGTCAGTGTCCCGATCAAAAGTATTGAGCTGAATCCTGGGAGCATGGTGACCATCCATGATCTGTCCTGGGAGCAGTTTGAGGCAATTTTAGAAGAATTGGGAGAACAGCGTAGCACCCGAATTGCTTACAACAATGGAACCCTGGAAATCATGTCACCGCTGCCTGCCCACGAACGCCCAAACCGAATTATTGGGTATATCGTGACAACTCTCCTGGATGCTGAGGAGCGAGATTGGGAGGATTTTGGTTCGACAACCTTCAGGCGCAAGAAAAAGATGGCAGGCTTGGAACCGGATACCTGCTTCTATATTCAAAATGCTCAACGGGTGCGAGACTGCATGATGAACATGGATCTGGATGTGTATCCACCGCCTGATCTTGCGATCGAGGCAGATGTAACTTCTAAAACAACCCTTGAGGCATATCGAAACATTGGCGTTCCAGAAGTTTGGGTGTATGACAACCGTCAGTTGAAAATCAATCTACTCCAAGCTGGGCAGTATGTTGAATCAATCAATAGTCCCATATTTCCAAACTTACCCATCTCTGAAATGATTCCTGAACTAGTGGAAGAAGCGCTGCGAGAGGGGAGCAGCCAGGTTCTCAGAAATCTTAGAAAGCAAATGTCTCAAGATCAGGAGTGAGAGGATGCTTTGCAGGCATCACATTCTCAGCCTCTTGATGAAGCTTTCACGGCAGAGGACTCCGTCGTGGCAATTGAGCGTAGCAACCAATTTTGGATTTTAGATTTTGGATTTTAGATTCGGAAGTTCAATCATCCTAAGATGCAGCCACTCCGAGCCGGTAGGTCAATGATTAGCTGTCCTTCAGAGGTCCACTCAAATTGGCTAGACCCAAAAAGCTGTTTTTGAGGTTGGGTTTGCAATCCTGCATCTGATGGAAGCACGCTCGTTTTGATGGGGGCGGTGCCGATGTTCACGGCGACAATCAACTCCTCAGTTTCAAGAGTACGGGCGAAGATGTAGACTGTCCCTTCGGCAAACAGCACCTGGTAGTCTCCAATACGCAGGGCCGGGTAAGTGTAGCGCAGCTCAATCAGTTGACGATGGTAGATAAAAATCTCCTGATCCCAGTCGGCTTCCAGGGGAAATCCGCGTCGCGAGTCCGGATCGAGGGCACCGGGTAAGCCAACTTCATCGCCGTAATAAATGCTGGGAGCGCCAGGGAAGGTGAGCAGCAATAAGGTGGAAAGTTCTACGCTGGCCCGATCGCCCGCCGCAATGGTCAGCAGTCTTGCCGTGTCGTGGCTGGCCAGCAGGTTCAGTTGAGTGAGCTGAATGTCCCAGGGATAGAGTTGCAAGAGGTGCTGAATTTTCTCAGCGTATTCGGTGGCAAACAGGGGCGGATAGGGTTCGTAGGAGCGGTCTTGCACCTGATCCATGACCACACGATCGCCGGCTGTAAACGCGATCGTTGGTGCCGCAAACAGGTAGTTCATGACGCCATCAAACTGCGTACCGTCCAGCCATTCGCGAGAATCCCCCCAGACTTCACCGACAATATAGGCATCGGGGTTGATGGCTTTGACGCGATCGCGAAACTCCTGCCAAAATCCCGGCGTTTTGACCTCAAACGGCACATCCAAGCGCCAACCATCAATCCCGAACTGAATCCAGTATTCGGCAATTTCCATAATGTATTCCCGCACCTCCGGATTGTCGTGGTTGAACACCGGAAGCGCCCGGTTGCCTGCCCAGCCGACATAGTTGGCGGGGCGATCGCCATCGTATGCAGCCAGCGGCCAACCTTCAATCCGGAACCAATCCAGCCACGGAGAATACGGACCATTTTCCAAAATGTCATGAAAGAAGAAGAATCCACGGCTGGCATGATTAAACACGCCGTCCAGAACAACCTTAATGCCACGCCGGTGTGCCTCGTCCAACAGCTCTCGAAACGCCTCATTGCCGCCCAAAATCGGATCGACCAAATAGTAATCGTGGGTGTGATAACGATGGTTGCTGGCCGATTGAAAGATGGGTGTGAAGTAAATCGCGGTGATGCCCAAATCTTGCAGATAATCCAATTGCTCTAACACACCCCATAAATCGCCACCCTTGTAGCCCTGTAGGGTGGGTGCTGTGTGCCAATCTTCCCAGGTTGGACTTTTGAGCAGTCGCTTGCGGAGTTGCTGACTGGCTGCAAAGCGATCGGGGAAAATTTGATAAAAAACCGCGTGCTTCACCCAATCTGGTGTCTGAATCTGCATGAATGCTTCCTAGCTCTCCATTAGCCAGGGTACAGGCACTTTCTAAAAATTGGACTCCAACCTCTGGAGGAATTGATGTAGCAAATTCAAATCAACTGGGGGACGTGGCTAAAATTTTATTAGGTGGTGGTTGATTTTGGCTTAGCGGGTAGCTTGCATTTGACTGAGATTTCTAAATTGCAGTCTGCTGACCCTTCAGTAATGTAAGGAATTCCGGTTTTACCGCCAATCTTCAGCCCAAACTTGAGACTGACTTCCTCAATGTCAACAATTCCCATATCTTTGAAGGCACTCAGAGCATACAGCGTGTATCCCCGAATCATGTTTCGTGCTTTTTGCATTTTGATCGAGATGTCATCCACGATTCCCATTCCACCGGGATCATCGTCGTCTATAGAACGAACGGGAATGTCAGCAGCGGATCTGGTTTCAATAAAAATCTCGTACGCTTCGCCGTCTTCCTCAAATTGGAACCGTTGCACATCAGCCATGCGATCGCCTCGTATCGATTTTAGATTGTGGATTGACGATTTTGGATTGAGAAATGCCCGTACCGCAGCGCTTTCAGCTTAACCATTTGTAGCAGATAAAGATCGTAATGGGATTAGGAGAGATTAAGCTTTTTGCAAATTTTTTGTACAATTTCAGCATTTCCTCAGTATATCTGGCTAGGTTGGAATAACATTTGCCCCCACTGATGCATCGACCACATGGCTCGTTACGCCCTGATTATCGGAATTGCTGAATATGCCGGATCGTTTAGAAGCCTGGAAACGCCGGTTCAAAATGCGAATGCGATCGCCAACCTGCTCGATCGACACGGACATTTCGACCAGGTAAAACGCCTACCGTTTCGCCGTGAAGCCGGACAGAAAGACTTGGGTCAGGTGATTCGCAAACCGCTCACCTGTCTGGAGTTAACCAGTGAAATCCAGCAGTTTCTGCACGATGCCGACCAAAGCGACGTGCTGATTTACTACAGCGGACACGGCTTTACGCTCACCAACCCACTCTCAGCAAACGTGATGGCTTTCTGGCTCCCTCAGACTGCCAGGTGAAGCTGAAGAAAACAGTCAATGCCAATGGCGACATCATTACCGATCCGGCGAAAGCCATTGTTTGGCAGGAGAACGGCATCTCCCTTGAAGACTTGAATGCCCTGATTAGCCAGCACAGCTTCAGCAACCTGGTTGTCATCCTGGACTGCTGCAATTCTGGGGCATTTCTGGAAAGCGACATGGTACGACGGGATGTGACCGCTTTCGGCTATCAACGCGATTATTACCTGATCACAGCCTGCCGCAGTTCCAGCAAAGCCTATGAAGGGGTAGAGCACAGTTTGCTGACCAGGGCCGTGTTGAAGGGATTGAGCCGGGACTCTGCTTCACCCAGCAGTGGCAGGATTAGTGGCGATCGCCTGTTTGATGTAGTTGGCGAAGAGCTGCAAAACTCTCGTCAAGAACCCCTGCGCATGGGTTGGGGGCGCTCAATTACCCTGGTGCAATACGAGCCGCGCCAGGATAGCCCAGGCGCAGAGCTGCCCAGATTCAACCCGTCTAACCCCTACATGGGATTGAAAGCCTTCGATCGCGACCAGGCAGAGTACTTTTTTGGCCGAGAACAACCGGTGCGAGCACTCCTGGATCGCCTCAGTCAAAACCGCTTTCTAGCCGTAATTGGACCCTCTGGCTCTGGCAAATCATCCCTGGTGAGAGCCGGACTGTTGCCGGAATTGGCGGGCGATCGCATCCCTGGCAGTCGGGATTGGCAAGTGGAAATCATCACGCCTGGCCCCTATCCTCTGCAAACCCTCACCCATGCTTTGGATCAACACCGCAATGGCGATCAGCCCGTCGTGCTGTTTGTCGATCAGTTTGAAGAACTGTTTACCCTTTGCTCTAACGAAGATGAGCAGCGTACCTTCATCAAACGATTGAACGAGGAAACCAACGATCTCAACACCCAGACTCGGATCATCATTGCGATACGCGGCGACTTTCTGGATCGGTGCGCTCAGTTTCAGGAGTCTGCCGACCTGATCAACAGCACGGCTCCAACGACCTATGTGGTCACTCCCCTCACCGAAGCCAAACTGGTAGCGGAACTGGAAGAAGCCATTACCTGCCCTGCCGAGCGGCATGGGGTTGGCTTTGAGGATGGGCTGGTGGCTCAGATTGTGGATGATGTGATTAACCAGCCGGGAGCCATGCCGCTGTTGCAATATGCCTTGCGGGAACTGTGGGACACCTGCATCTCATCCTCTGGGGCATCCCACCATTAACCCTGCAAGGATATGCCGCCATTGATGGCGTCAAAGGAGCCTTGCAGCGCTGGGCCGATCAGTTCTACACCAACCTGTCTGCCGAAGATCAAACCTTTGTCCGAGAGATGGTCAGCGAACTGGTCAACATTGAGGATACCGGAGAAGTCACCCGACGCCGGGCCACCTGGGAACGATTGCGAGACATCGCCACGTCCCAAGAACAACTGGAGCGCATTATCGGGCAACTGGTCTATCAACGTCTGCTGGTCGCTGATACCAAAACTGTGGAAGTTGCCCACGAAGCCCTGCTTTCTGAATCCCGCCTGATTCGAGGCTGGATTGAGGAAAACCGAGACAGCATTCGCCTGCAACAACGCCTGGAGTCCTATCGCCGCGAATGGCAAGAACATAACCAGTCAGAGAACTACCTGCTGGATGTTGGCAGACTGGCTGCGATCGAAGAATGGATTGAACGAAAACAACCCCGCTTGATGAATATCGATCGCGAGTTTGTTGAGAGGAGTAAGGCGAGACGCGATCGGGAAATTCAAGCCCAATTGGAGCAGGAACGAAAGTTACGAGAAGCAGCGGAAGCAAAGGCAAAGGCGGAAGAAGAAAAAAAACTGATTGAAATCGAAAAATCCCTGGAAGCCGATGCTAGAGCCAAAGCAGAGGCAGAAAAAGCTCAAGAAGCTGGGAAACGGGTCAAAGTTGAAAAGCAGCGAAATCGATCACTTTCGATTGCTGCTGTACTCTTGGCTGGACTAGCAGTTGTAACCTTCGGACTTAAGCAGCGGGCAGAGCAACGAGAACAGGAAGCGATCAATGCGTTAACTGCCAGACCCGAAGAACTCTTTCAAACTGGAAATCAGCTTGAAGCATTGATTGAAAGTGTCAAAGTACTGAAAGAGCTGAAGCAGATTGGGGGCAATCAATCTAGTGCGTTAGTTCGCTTGCAAACAGTTGTTTATGGAGTTAAAGAGCGCAACCGATTGGAGGGGCATGAGAGCAACGGCATTTTCGGAGTGTCGTTTAGCCGTGATGGACAGAAAATTGCTTCTGCAGGTGGCGATCGCACTATCCGGTTATGGAGTCGTGCAGGCAAACCTCTACTGAACAAACCGCTGTTGCACGGCAGTAAGGTCTGGTCAGTTAGTTTTAGTCATACAGGAAAGGGAGAACTTCTGGCTTCTGGCGATGCTAATGGCAAAATTTATCTCTGGAATAGTCAGGATGGCAGCCTGCAAAGGAAATTTCCTGTCAAGGATCGCCAACAAAAGGATAATGCTGTGTTAAAGCTCAGTTTCAGCCCTGACGATCGTCTAATCGCCGCTGCTGTTTATAGCGATAAAGCTGTCGAAATTTGGCGAGTTGCCGATGGTCAATTGCTCAAAATTATTCCACAAGCAATGGGTGTTACTTCGGTAGACTTTGGTGCAGATAGTCAAACAGTTGCGACCGCAGGTGAGGATGGGAAAATTAGAATCTGGAGAGTTTCAGATAGTAAATTACTCAAAACTCTTTCCCACAATCGGTTAATTTATGACATAAAGTTGCATCGGAAAGGAATGGTTGTTTCTGGTGGAGAAGATGAGCAAGTTAAAATTTGGAGGACAGCAGATGGACAGTTACTAAAAAGCTTTTCAAATCAAGATACAGTCTATGGAGTTGCCTTCAGCATTGATGGAGAATTTGTAGCTGCTGGAGGTGCCGGTAAAATTGTAAGAATCTGGCGTGTTGCAGATAGTCAAGCTATAGCATCTCTACCTAATAAAGATCTAGCTAATCGCGTAAATTTTAGTCCTGATGGACAACTTCTTGCCTCTACTGGAGATAGCCTGATTAGGTTTTGGAGCCTTGACTTGAATCAAACTCAACAGACTAGTCTTGATGGAATGCTTAGAGATGCATGTCGATTCTTAAATGATTATCTTAGTAGCAGTACAAGCTTACCTCAAGACGATCGCCGAGTTTGTGATAGTATCTGAAGCAGGAATTTGTCCTAACCCCCCGAATACTGTATTCCTAGAATAGGCTTGGACTATGATAGGAGGATTTGAAGTGGCTCTATCGTATGAAGATTTTTCTAAAAAAATGCGCAGCAGGCTGGATGCGTTCCCTGAAATTACTTATTATCTTCAAACTTTAGTTTATGGCAACGATTTCACCTCTCAAGGATATACCTTTCTAGAAGGACATCAGGGTGGCGTCTATGACGTTACTTTCAACAAAGATGGCAATTTCCTTGCTTCTGCTAGCAGAGACGAAACAGTAAGATTTTGGAGAAAAACTGGTGATTTTAGCTTTCAGCCTATTGAATCATCATCTCTAAAATTTAACAGCTATGTCTGGACTGTGCGATTCAGTCAATATGGAATCGTAACAGGTGATGCAGGAGGTTGCATCAATTTTTGGAATGAAGAGGATCTTCTTGCGGGTAAAGAACCAGGACTGATCAAATCATTAACGATCGGCTCCCCAAATAACCCTGTTTTTCGGATCAGTTTTGATCCAACTCGTAATTATATTGCTGCTTCAACTCTAAATGAGGAAGTTCAACTCTGGAAAATTACTCTCTCCCTTTCAAGACAAGGAGGGAAAATAGTAGCTCCAGTCAAGGATATTGAAACCGGAGAACAGAAGCGGTTTTCCCACGGAGGTGAGGTTTATGACGTTAACTTCAATCCCCTTAGCAGTAGCAGTTATTTTGTCTCTGCGGGTATGGGAAACGTTGTGAAATATTGGGATGCTGAACTCGACAGCAACCAGACTCCTAGAGAATTCGTTCCTGAGTCTTCTGCCAAAGACCTTATTGTTTATAAGACTAGCTTTAGTTATCCAGACAGCAGTGGCAGCGCAGAAAATCAGATGCTTGCTTCCGCAAATTCCGATGGAACCATTAGCGTTTGGCGTATATCAACCGGCGAACTTTTGCAAACATTAACCCATAGTTTTAACAAGACGGCTGTATACAGTTCCGGCAGAAAAGCTGTATTCGGAGTTGCGTTTAGCCCTGATAACCGTATACTTGCTTCTACTGGTGACGATAGAACCGTTAAGCTCTGGTCTGTTCATGATTGGAAGCAGCTCCGGACATACTGGCATAGAGATGCTTTGAATCGACTTAGTTTTGGTCCTGATGGCAAGCTTTTGGCCTCTGCATCTGCTGATGGTAGTGTATGGCTCTATCAAATTGATGCAATTTGGGACAATGGAGATGATGTAGTGATAGAGCAGTTGCTAAGAGATAGCTATCATTTTCTCAATCCAGAAGGGGCATAACATGAATCAAAAACTTACGGTTCAGCCTGATTTCAAGTTCCTTTTGCAACAGACTTGGTTAAACTCACAAGATTACGAGTTGCTGCTGATTAAGGCTCTACTTGTTGCTGTAGAACGGGAATCCTATCAAGAGTTTCGCAATGTCATGTCGTATGCGATCGCTGAATTTCCGAACCTGTTCGAGAGTGAACATTTCTCGCAAGAAGAAATTCAGCAAATCAAAAGTTCTTTTGAGAAAGACTCTTATGCAGCATTCCGGCAAAGTCTTATCTCGATTGAAGCTTGCGGACATACTATAGGTTGTTGGAGTTGTAGAAGGTGTCCTCCTTGCAGCTTCCTAGACGCAACTAAAGCTTTGGTCTACGAGGATTTTCATGTTGCCCTCAAGCAAGATTTAGTGGTAAACCTTGCCCTATTACAAAGTTGACGATCTGGAGCTGGCGATCGCCCTTTAGCCAAAATTTGAGGAGCGATCGCCCCTCATCTAACTCCAAACATCTGAAGCACGATCGCCCCCTCTATCAACCCAAGTAGGTAAACCGCGATCGCCTTAAACAAAAGTAATGCTTGTTACTTCCTGAATACCGTGCAATTGCTAGTCAGCGGTAATCAGTTTGGCGTTCATCTGAACCGCTGTAGAAACAATTATTGCATCAGGAAGTGGTACTCGATAGTGTTGACGTATTTGAATAATTCGGGTGATCAAAGCGACTTTCGCATTTGTATCCAACAGATAACGACTACTATTCATCTCGAAGCATTCTCTGTTCTTCAACAGCGTTTCCCTGCCAATTTAGTTTTCCGGCTAAGTCAGAAAAATCGTAACGCTTCGATATAGTCTCCTGTACTTTCGGATGAATGACTAGAACTAGCTCTACCGCACCTGAAGCGAGTTGAGTTGGCACATCCAGGCGTAGATGTCCATCTGAGTCGATCGCACCGGTCAAGGTAAATGTTTCCATTGTTTCTATAATTTCAAATGATGAAATTCTAACACTCAAGAATTATGGAGCGATCGCCCCTTCTATCACCAAGCAGATAAACCGCGATCGCTCCTGTTCAACCAAACTGTTTTTACTTATAAATATCTCCGCGAGGGCCGATTGTTGTCACGACGTATATCTGGCTTTCTGCATCCTCAACAAACAAAACTCGATATTTGCCGACTCGCAACCGTAATTCAGGTCGCCCCTTTAAAGGCTTTATATCGAGCACATTTGGGTCAGTAATCAGAGAATCCAAAGCATCAATGATTCGGATTTGATCATCTGGCTGTATTCGCTCCAAGTACTTTTGAGCAGGTTTCAGAAGAATGTAATTCCAATCAGCCAATTTTCTTACCAAATAACTTTTGCTTCAGTGCTTCTGAAGATAATCCGAGATCCCGTCCAGAGCGATAATCTTGTAAAGCGGCTTCGCTTTCGGCAATCTCTTCAGCAGAAACCATTTCATCTGTGCCTTCAACGGCTACTGGCGCATACACTAAAAGTCTGAGTTCCTTGAGTAACCGAGTTTGATCCTCATAACTAAGACGCTGAACTAATGTCAGTACCTCGTTGTACGTTGGTATACTGTTCAATCTTTTTGCAGGGGTAATTTTTGCAGGGGTAATTTCAGTATAAGTTCTCGTTCAGAAGTGCGATCGCCCCTCACTCAACCTCCAAACATCTGATGTGCGATCGCCCCATAATAGAAGCAGTTGTGAGGCAATCCAATGGCGTTAACCGCTCAACAACTTGAGGCATTGATGCCAGATGCCAGTCAGCTTTTAAGCGACGAACCAGAGATGGAGAGTTCCCTGCATTACGCGCAACTGGCGCTTCTAGTTGCCTGTCTGGAGTTTTTGTGGCGCGACAGAACTGACTTCTTCATTGGGGCCAACCTGACCATTTACTTCAGTCGGCAACAGTTGAAAAATCGAGACTTCCGAGGACCAGACTTTTTCCTGGTCAAACAAACTGAAAAACGTCCGCGAAATTCTTGGGTGGTCTGGGAGGAAGATGGCAAGTATCCCAATCTGATTGTTGAGTTGTTGTCGATTTCAACGGCAGAGAGCGATCGCACTCTCAAAAAAGCCCTTTACCAAGACCGTTTTCGCACTCCAGAGTATTTCTGGTTTTCGCCTGAAACGCTTGAATTTGCTGGTTTTCGCCTGGTTGGTCATGAATATCAGCCAATCCCACCGAATCCTCATAGGTGGCTGTGGAGCAATGAGTTAGGGTTGTACTTAGGAATTGAGAAGCGCCAGCTACGTTACTTCACGGCTGACGAAAGATTAGTTCCCACACCTGAAGAAGTGGCGTTGCAGGAGCAACGGGAGAAGCTACAGGAACGGCAGGAGAAGGAGTTGGCTCAACAGCGGGCAGAGCAACTAGCTGAACGATTGCGATCGCTGGGCATCGACCCCGAATCAGATTGACGAGTGAATCTGCGGCGATTCAGCAGCGTTGTTTAGGGGGTCAGGGCGCGATCGCTCTCTCGAACGGTTGCTATTTCGTAGGGGTGCAATTCCTGCCAGGTCTAGAATCTTGGGAATCAGGTCTTCGCGTTTAACAGCCATCATGTGAACGCCCTGGCATAGTTCACGTGCCAGCCTTACCTGTTCAGCCGCAATCACTATGCCTTCATGCAGTGGATCAGAAGCGCGTTCTAGCCGTTCAATGATGTGGTCTGGAATCTGGACACCGGGGACGCAGCGGTTGATGAACTGAGCGTTTTTGGCCGATTTGAGCAGGAAAATACCTGCCAGGATGGGTTTGTCGCAACCTGTTGCAACTTGAGTCATGAATTTTTCCAGGCGATCGAAGTCTGAGATCAGCTGACTTTGAAAAAACTGCGCTCCAGCAACCAGCTTGCGTTCAAACCGACGTTGCAAACCTGACCAACTGCCGCACTGGGGGTCAACAGCGGCTCCCACGAACAAGTCGGTTGCCCCATCAGTGAGGGGTTTTTCGTTGAAGTCTAATCCGGCATTCAGTTTACGAATCAGCGCCAGCAGCCGTACTGATTCCAGTTCAAACACGCCCCGCGCGTTGGGGTGATCGCCCGCTTTAACTGGATCGCCCGTCAGTGCGAGAATATTGCGAATACCGAGTGCCTGAGCGCCCATCAGGTCTGCTTGCAAACCGATCACGTTGCGATCGCGGCAGGCAACCTGACAAATCGGCTCAATCCCCTGCTGGTGCAGAATCACCGACGCTGCCAACGATGACATCCGCATTACGGCGCGACTGCCATCGGTAATATTCACGGCATGAACCCGATCCTTAAGCAACTGCGCCATCTGAATCATGTGGGCTGGGTTGCCGCCTTTCGGAGGACACACTTCAGCCGTGATTAAAAATTTCCCTGATTGGGCAGCCGCACGAAACGAGGATGTTATGGGTTGAGAATTGAGCATTGAAACCGGGGAGTTGGATAGGACTTGCGTATTGGCTCTAGCGTATCTGGAGGCTAATCAGAAAAAATCCATTTGCAGAGTTTTCATGTGAACTTCAACTATCAAAGGTGCCCTGGATTTCAAGGTTCTTGCAACTGCTGGACAAAGAATTCTTCCAGGGAAGGGCGTGCCAGAGTGATGGAGATTAGCTGAGCACCCATGAGGCTAAGAGTGGCGATGAAATCTTGGGTACTGCCGAGCACCTGTCCTTGCCAGTAACCATCCTTAAATTCCATATTTGCCAGTCGGTTCTTTAATATATCAGGATTGCCACCCTTAACTTTGGCATGGTAAGTGTTGGAATCACCCAGCAGGTCTTGCAGCGAACCCATGCAGATCAGATCACCCCGCCTTAATATGGCGATGCGATCGCAAATGACTTCTACATCTGCCAGGATGTGAGTGTTGAAGAAAATGGTTTTCCCTTGTGACTTCAGCGATTGAATGATTTCGCGAATCTGATAGCGCCCCAATGGATCCAGTCCAGACATGGGTTCATCCAGAAATACTAGCTCTGGGTCATTTATTAATGCCTGCGCCAGTCCAATTCGTTGCAGCATGCCTTTGGAATAGTGACGCAATTGCTTTCTGCGCACTGCTGCCTGCAACAGCCCAACAAGATCCAGCAATTCAGGAATGCGTTTGCGTTGTACAGATCGGGGAATGCCAAACAATCCAGCGGTAAACTGCAGGATTTCCCAACCCGTCAGGTAATCGTAGAAGTAGGGATTTTCGGGCAGGTAACCAATCCGCTGTTTGACCGCACGATCGCCGATCGGCTGCCCCAGCACCAGTCCCCGTCCGCCGGATGGGCGTGTAATTCCTAACAGGGTTTTCAAAAGCGTCGTTTTGCCTGCCCCGTTCGGTCCCAGTAGCCCAAATGTCTCTCCTGCAAAGACCTTTAACGTGCAGGTGTTCAGGGAAGTGATCTTTTGATGCAACCAAAAGCCCGTTCGGTAGATCTTCCTCAGGTTATAGGTTTCCACGACGGATGGACGATTGGCTAAGGAAGATTCGGTAACTGGAACGATCGCAGACTCCATTGTTGAATGCGGGGGATCGAGTGTACGGTGTAAGAGATGGGTATAGTGTGCCAGATTCTGAGGAGAACGGATGGATCGTTCAAAGATTATTGCAATTCTGACGGGCGCGATCGCGATCGCAATTAGTGTTGCCTACCTGTTGATTGTGCAAATCCTGGATTTCGTGGCATGATGGCTCCTGCGCCCACGGGCTGGTTGTTTTGGATGTAGAAGAGGGCAATCGTTAAACGCGATCGCCAATCGCCCAACCCCATCGGTCAGATGAGCATCAGCGAATGCCCTGTAATCCTGTGTATTTGGAATCGACTAAGCGATCGCCAGCTCAGACTCATCGATCCAGCGTCCCACTGCCTTACCAATCACAGACATTTCCTGCATCAGTTGGTCAAACCGCTCCGGAGTGAGGGATTGGGGCCCATCGGAAAGGGCCTTTTTGGGATTGGGGTGAACTTCAATCATCAGGGAATCAGTGCCAGCGGCGATCGCGGCCATTGACATCGCAGGCACATACTCTGATTTACCGGTGCCGTGGCTGGGGTCAATCATGATCGGCAAATGGGTGAGCGCACGCAACACCGGAATGGTTGCCAGATCCAACGTATTGCGGGTGTATTTGCTGTCAAAAGTGCGAATGCCCCGTTCACAGAGAATGACATTCGGGTTTCCAGCGGCCAGAATGTACTCGGCTGCCATCAACCACTCTTCAACCGTGGCCGACATGCCCCGCTTCAGCAGAATCGGCTTATCCTGTGCGCCAACTTTCTTCAGGAGCGAAAAGTTTTGCATATTGCGGGCACCAATCTGGATCACGTCTGCAACCTCTGCCAGGGCGTCCAGATCCGCTGCATCCATCAGTTCAGTGATGATGCCGAGTCCGGTTGCTTCCCGTGCCTTTGCCAGCAATCCCAAGGCACTTTCACCGTGTCCCTGGAAGGCATAGGGAGAGGTACGCGGTTTGAAAGCACCGCCCCGCAGAAACGTGGCTCCAGCCGCTTTGACTCGCTGTGCCGTTTCCACGATCATCTCCTCGCTTTCCACAGAGCACGGACCGGCTACGACAACAAGTGGATGGTGCTCACCAAACTTGACGGAACCGTTTGGCGTTGGCACAATCACGTCGCTGGATTCCCCATGCCGATACTCGCGGCTGACTCGCTTGTAGGGTTTTTCGACTCGCAAAACTTCTTCAATCCAGGGGCTAGTTTCCTGAATCTGCAGGGGATCGAGTGCAACGGTGTCACCCACAAGTCCAATCACAACCTTGTGCTTACCAATAATCTTTTCGGGTGTTAGCCCCCAGGTTTCAAATTCTTCGGTCAGACGCACCACTTCAGTTTCTGGAGAGCCAGCCTTCATCACCACGATCATGGTATCTGTCCTTGGTTTTGCAGGTATTATTCTTTAGCCGATCGCCAAGACGAGATCGTCCGTCCAAAGTTTGCTCTAAACTCACCCCAACCGAACCACGTTCCGAGCCGATCCTCATCCCAAGACGCAGAAAAGGCACCATAGCTCAACCCCAGGACCCCCAGACCGAAGAACCCAAGACTGGTCAGGAGAACCACCACAGTTGGAAGATTAAACAGGTGTTGGCTAACAATCACATAGCTAACCACAAAGGTTAACATTCCTAAGCTGGTGGGAATGCCACAGAAAAGCGCTGCCCGACGTGCCATCCGCTTACTGACCACTTCAGGAATGGGGGCTGAGGTACTGGTCGTAAATTTTTCTGGCTGAGTACTTGCTGGAGCGGATGAACCGTCTTGCGATTTGACGGCAGGAGATTGGGCGGATTTCTTAGGCGTTTTCTTGCGAGTTTGAGATGGCTCAAAGGGCAGACGTGATTTCTCCAAGTCGGGTTGTTTGGAGAATTCTTTACTGTCGCCACTTTTAGGTGTCTGCCCAGACTCTGATGCCATACCCGCCTCCCTAAATTAACCGCGAAAAATTAACCGCGAATGCCTAGTCTAGTAATCAATGCGCGATAGCGATCGTTATCCTGTTTCTGAATATAGGACAACAAACGCTTACGTTGACCAATCATTTTCAGTAGACCTGTTCGAGAGGAATGGTCCTTTTTGTTGCTCTTCAAATGATTACTGAGGCGGCTGATCCGTTCGGTCAGCATTGCAACCTGTACATCGGCAGAGCCAGTGTCGGTTTCGTGAACTTGATACTCCGAAATCAGTTCTTGTTTGCGCTGTTGCAGCAGAGCCATGAGCAGTGTAAGTTCCTAATCTACATAAGTCAGCAGTTTCTGATCATATCATAGCTATCTGAGCGGCTTGGCTATCTGAGTGGCTTGTCAAAATTAGCCGAAGAAGCTGGGAACGTCATCGGTCATGTGCAAAGGACCAGTGACCAATGGCCCGTTATATCTAACATTCGTGCCATTCTGCTGCTCTCTGGCGAATTTCCTGCAGTTCCTCGGATGCCATTTTGTCTAGATTGTTCAAGATGAAGCTCATCCGGCCTTGAGATTTGAGCTGAGATCGATGACGCTCCAGAAAGTTCCAGTAAAAGAAATTGAAGGGGCAAGCGTGTTCCCCAGTGCGATCGCGAGGATTATAAACGCACTGACGACAGTAATCGCTCATTTTGTTGATGTAATTGGCAGACGCCGCGTAGGGTTTAGAGGCTAATACGCCGCCATCGGCAAACAGTCCCATGCCAATCACGTTGGTTTGCATTACCCAATCGTAGGCATCGATGAACACACTGTGAAACCAGTTTTCTACGGCTTGGGGAGAGAGTCCGGAAATTAAGGCGAAGTTGCTCAATACCATCAACCGCTGGATGTGATGGGCATACCCGGTGCGTTCGAGCTGCTTCAGGGTTTGGTGCAGACAGTTCATGTCGGTTTTGTCTGCATCCCAGAAGAAGTCGGGCAAGGGGTGGGTGTGGTTGAACCCGTTGCGGTTTGGATAGTCATCGCTGACGTAGTGATACAGCCCATGCATGTACTCCCGCCATCCGGCTATCTGGCGGATAAACCCTTCTACACTACCGAGGTTGAGCGAGTGTTCGTGAAAGGCAGACTCGGCAGCGGCGATCGCTGCCGCAGGATGTAACAGTCCCAGGTTGAGATAAGGAGACAAGAGCGAGTGCCACATCGTCTCCTCTCCAGTCACCATCCCATCTTGATAGGGACCAAAGGTAGACAGGCGGGTTTGGATAAAGTGATCAAGCACCTGCAGCGCTTGTTGACGAGTGACGGCCCAACGAAAGGGTTCCGCATTCCCATAGGTCGGAATGTTCAACGCCTTGACCTGTTGGATTACGGTTTCGGTGATTTCATCCGGCTCAAACCAAAGCGGCTTGGGTGGATTCAATTTGCCCCTGGGCGGCTTGCGATTCTCCTGGTCAAAGTTCCAGCGTCCACCTATTGGCTGGTCACCGTCCATCAGGATCTGAAAACGGCGGCGTCCTTCCCGATAAAAGCCTTCCATCAAGAGACGCTTTCGAGATCTCGCCCAGTTCGTGAACTCATCCGTGCTCCAGAGGAAGTGATTGTTAGGAATTACGGCTATCTCGCAAGGTAAGTCGAGGGATTGGATGAGGTGGGCGAAGGGGCGATCGCTCGGCTCCATCACCCGCAACTCCGTAATCTGATTTGCCTGCACCCAGGCTCGTAGGGGAGCCTCAAAATCGCCTGCCTGCTCGTGATACGTGACCAACCAGCCTGCATTTTGCAACTCTGCTGCAAAATGCCGCATCGCCGACCAAACCAGCACCAGCTTTTGCCGATGGTAAGGTCGCTCCTGTACATGACGCCGCGATTCAATCAGAATTACAAAAGTCTGTTGATCCTGATCTGCACACGTCCGCAACGCCGCTTGATCCACCCACAGCTGATCGCCCAGAATCCAAACACCAACCGTCATACGCTTGATCCCTGCATAAGGCTCTCAATGCCAAACTGAATCATATAGAGCTTGATCATGGCGTACACAAAAGCCCTCTAGTGGTCTGTTAAGAATTATGTTGTGGGTTGAAAACCCCAACATAATAACCCCTTACTTATCTCAGGCTCACAATTTGAAAGCTGACAAACCACTAGGGCTTGATTGGTTCGGGATCAGCCGGGTTGAGGGCCTGGTCAAGAATGGTTCGGGCCTGTTCGGCTTGCGTTCTGGCTTCGCGATAGCGGAGATTTGCCTGAGCATAGGTTTTCAGAACTTTGAAGCCTTCTTTGAGGGTGGCGATTTCTTCCTCGCTGACAATCTCATCGGTAAATAACACATCGACCAGCGATCGCAGCTTCAGAGCTTCACCACGAGACTCTTGCACCTTTAGCTTTAGGGTTGCCAGGTTACTTAGTACCTGAACCGCTTGAGTTACAGCATCATCATCGCTGGGATTAAGGGGAGTGGGTTCTTTCACTTCAATAAACTGTTGAGGACTAAATCCATCGGCAAGCTCTGTTGGCAACTTACCAGTATCCATCAGCTCGATCAACTGATCCATTGCCTTTGCGCGAGCTTTGCTGGAATCTTTTCCGGGAATTGTCAGCACCACTTCAGGACTTTGAACCAACGTATATTGAACCATATGGATACCAATAAAACATCTGTACTAACTTTACCGCACCGGCTCTTTTTCAAAAGATAACCTATGGCGATTTGGGATTTTAGATTTTAGATTTTAGATTGCAGATTGTAGATTTTAATGAATCGGATGAGCCGTTGCGCTGGAGTTTGCAGATGGCTTTGAGGGCTTGCAGGAGCTGAAGGGCGCGATCGCGTTCAAATAAATGGAGTGTTGGCAGCGGCTGGTAGGTGGGTGGCTCTTCACGCTGGAGGCGCACAAACTGATAATTCACGCCATTGGTGACTAAGCCCCAAACCAGGTTCTGATCGTCCAAACCCTCGTAAGCATAGGCAAGCAGGGGGGGCAATGCTGCATTCACCGCAATGCTGCTGTTCTTTGCTTCAATAACCAACACCCAAAACGCTTCACGTTGACCGTTTCTTTCTGCTTCTCGGTTGATTGCCAAAATGTCAAATCGACCTGTAATTTCCGTGTCTTCATCGACAACGGAAATCCGGGCGATCGTTTCCTCCAGGTTCAATTCAAATGGGTAACGATAGAAGCCAGCCAGCCGCAGCAATGGATAGACCGTCAACACCTTGACCAACCCTTCAGAAACCTTTCCCGGACTCAAATAATTCTCAAAGTCACTCGCAATTTGAGTGAGTTCCTGCTGCTCGTATTCAGTGAGTGGCTCTAGAGATAAAACATCTGCATAGTTTCCCGTTGGCAGCTTTTGCAAACGGAGCAAGCGATGAATATCTTGTAGGCTCAGTTTCTCAGCGTTTAGGGTAACCATTTTCCTCACTTCACATTGGTGTCGGGCTTTCCCCTATCATGACTCAACCGGGTTCTCCAGGCATATCCCTCTGCGCTGAGAAAATTGCTGCGATCGTCTCAAACATCAGCATGGGAAGCAGTTGGGTCTGGGCAACGATGCAGATTCTAAAAGCGGACTGGCAGTTTTCAGCAACGTCCAACAAGCTCAAGCAGGAAGCTGTAGCAGATCCTAAACTGTAAAAATCGACGATTTTTTGCACCAAAGGTTTGCTCATGTCTTTCGGTTCAGCATCTCACCAAGCGTCGTTGCCCCACCCACTACGGCGGTTGATGCAGTACAGTCGTGCCTATCGCCAGCAGGTGTGGGTTGCGATCGCCTGCTCCATTCTCAACAAGCTGTTTGACCTGGCTCCTCCCGTTTTGATTGGGATGGCCGTGGATGTGGTGGTGGAGCGGCAGGATTCACTGGTCGCTTCGTTTGGCATCAAAGACATCACTGGGCAACTGCTGATTCTGTCAGTGCTGACGCTGATTGTCTGGGGATTGGAATCGGTGTTTCAGTATGCCTACGATCGCCTCTGGCGCACCCTGGCCCAAACCATTCAGCACGAACTCCGCCTCGACGCTTACGGGCACCTGCAGGAACTGGAAATGTCCTTTTTGAGGAGCACAGCACCGGCACCCTGCTCTCGGTTCTGAATGACGACATTAACCAGTTAGAGCGGTTTCTGGATCACGGGGCAAACGAAGTCTTGCAGGTGACAACGACGGTGATTGTCGTGGGAGCCGTGTTCTTCATCCTGGCTCCCAGCGTGGCGTGGATGGCCGTACTGCCGATGCCATTTATCCTCTGGGGGTCGTTCGGATTTCAGCGCAAGTTGGCTCCTCGCTATGCTGATGTGCGTGAGAACGCCAGTCTGATCAACAGTCGATTGGCCAACAACATCACGGGCATGGCGACGATCAAGAGCTTCACGGCTGAAGACTACGAGAGTGAACGAGTGGGAATTGAGAGTGATCACTATCGACGCAGCAATCGCCGCGCGATCGCGCTGAGTGCGGCGTTTGTCCCCCTGATCCGGATGGTGATCCTGATCGGTTTCACGGCAACTCTATTCTTTGGTGGAATTGAAGCGGCAACTGGACAGCTAGCTGTAGGCACTTACAGTGTTCTGGTGTTCATCACGCAGCGACTGCTGTGGCCCCTCACCAACCTGGGGCAAACCCTGGATCAATACCAGCGGGCCATGGCTTCCACTCAGCGGGTCATGAACCTGTTGGATACCCCGATTGCCATTCATCCCGGAACCACACCGCTGCCAGCCACCACTGTTCAAGGAGACATCCGGATCGACAACACCTCCTTTGCCTACACCAACCAGCATCCGGTAATTGAACACCTATCGTTGACAATTCCTGCTGGACAGACGATCGCGATCGTTGGCTCCACAGGCTCTGGCAAAAGCACGCTGGTGAAGCTACTGCTGCGCTTTTACGAACTTCAGCAGGGACGAATCACCCTGGATGGCAATGACATTCGAGATTTGAACCTGCGCGATCTGCGCCGCTGCATCGGCTGGGTCAGTCAGGATGTGTTTCTATTTCATGGCACTGTTGCTGAAAACATTGCCTATGGCAGTTTTGGTGCCTCAATCGATGAGATTATCCACGCCGCCAAACTGGCAGAGGCCCATGAATTTATTACCCGGTTGCCGCATGGCTACGACACGATTGTTGGCGAACGGGGACAAAAGCTCTCCGGCGGGCAGCGGCAAGTCTGGCGATCGCCCGTGCCCTGCTCAAAGACCCACCCATCTTGATTCTGGACGAAGCCACCTCTGCTGTGGACAACGAAACCGAAGCCGCCATTCAGCGATCGCTGGAACACATTACGCAAAATCGGACAACCATCGCGATCGCCCACCGACTTTCCACCATTCGCCATGCCCACCGTATCTACGTCATGGAGCACGGCAAACTGGTTGAACAGGGTCAACACGAAGAGCTGTTAGCTGAAAACGGTATCTATGCAAATCTCTGGCAAATTCAGTCCGGTTTGCGATCAAGCACTGAATCAAGAGCTTGAAGCCGTATGATCAGCGGGTATCTACTCAGTTCGCTACCCTACATGACTGCTAACGTCTTTGTTATCGACCATCCTTTGATCCAACATAAACTAACGCTTGCTCGTCGAGCGGAGACCAGCACCACAAAGTTTCGATCGCTGATCACTGAAATCAGTATGCTGCTGGCCTATGAAGTGACCCGCGATTTACCGCTCAGGTATGACCTGATCAAAACACCGATGGCAGCGATGAACGCACCTGTGCTGGCTTCAGACAAAAAGCTGGTGATTGTTTCCATCATGCGAGCCGGACAGGGAATTTTGGATGGAATGCTGCAACTCATTCCCTCTGCCCGAGTTGGGCACATTGGATTGTACCGCGATCCAAAATTGCTGATTCCAGTGGAGTATTACTTCAAAGTGCCTCACGACATTGAAGAACGAGACATGATTGTCGTAGACCCGATGATTGCAACCGGGAATTCGGCTGTAGCCGCCGTCGATCGCCTCAAAGAAACCAGTCCCAGGTCGCTCAAGCTGGTCTGCTTGCTGACCGCCCCCGAAGGTATCCAGAATTTTCACAGCCACCATCCCGATGTCCCCATCTACACCGCCGCGATCGATCAAGGCTTAGATGAAAACGGCTATATCATCCCAGGACTGGGAGATGCGGGCGATCGCCTGTTTGGCACAAAGTAGCCGTGCAGGTTTCAGTAAGCAAACTTTCCTCCCTGACCCCTAGCCCCTAGCCCCTTCTCGCCTCTTTTTACGGAAACCCCACCTTCCAGCGTGAATCCAATCCCATCGAGCTATAACGCCTGAAGCTGTACCTATGGAAACCTACCTGCTCCTCAAACTGCGTCCTCAGCCAATTACTCCAGAGACATTTCGGCCCTACGGTCAAGTGGTTTTTGCCTCCGAAGACGGTGAACCCTACGATTCGCGGGATGCCCAACTACAGCTACAGAGTGGGACTCCGCGCTTTTACATCATGCGGTTGCGCGATCGCGGACTGAAGTTTAACACAATTACACGGCATTTACGCTGCACTCAATGCCTTGGCTCCCTGGAGGGCAAAGAATGGTACATTGCCGTGTCCAAGCCCTGTAAAGATGCTGTTCCCGATTGGGAAGATATCACTGCCTTCCGGATTCCTGGAAACTGCTTCATCAAGCTCGACGTGGGTACCTGGCACGCTGGTCCCTACTTTGATGAGCCGGTAATTGACTTTTACAATCTTGAACTGAGTGACACCAACCTTGTTGATCACGACACCTGTAACTTATTCGAAACATACGGTGTTGAGTATGAAATGATGCGCAATCTTTGAAACGCTTATATTAATTTAATGTGAAGCCGCATAGAATAGTGCTGCCAAAATAAAGTTGTAGGAAGCAACCGCCATCACTTGTTCCAACGTCAGTTGATCAAACCGTTCTTGAACTCGTTCCCGCAACGCTTGCAAGGAAGGGAATATCTGATTTTTCAGCGGTTTTTTGAGCAATTGCCAAAATCGGTTCAATTGGGTTGAGTTCGGGACTGTGGGCGGGTTGCACCAATGGAATAATGTTCTCCGGCCAACGAATCGCACTCGTCATGTGAGCCGGGGCTTGATCCACTTGTAAAATCGCCCAATCCTGGCCCAATTGTTGGGAGAGCCAGTCCAAAAACTCCTGAAAACACGCTCCCTTGAGTTGGGGATACTCGTGCAAGCAATAAGCACCGCTCAACAGGGCAATGGCACCCTACATCCAGAAATTCTCTCGCCCCCACTGCTCGGCAACCTTGGGCTTGACTCCCTTGGCAGTAATCACTTTGCCGCTCTGTGTTTTCAATCCCACTCGGGTTTCATCTTGGCAGAGAGAGTGGATCACTTTCCCCTGCGCCAACAAGCTCTCTAGCGCAACGAGCGCCGCACCAAGGTTTTCTTAAAAGTCTCAACTGCCTGCTCATTCTGCTGATCGCTCTGGGGGCGAGGCTCCTTAAGTTTCGCACCCAACAGATACCTGACCGTGGCATAAACCGTGCCATACTCAACCGTCAGATCATGTTTCTGCTTCAGCCATTCTACGATCGCACCATAACTGGAGAAGCCCTCTGGATTTTGCAACTGTTGTTGCAGATCTGCCAGCACCTCACCGTTGATTTTGCGCTCGTTCCCCAGAGCCTTGTTGATTTGCAATAGTTCCACCAATCCGCCACGACGGTACTTTTGCAGCCAGCGTGTCACCGTGGACGTGTCGCGTCCTAGTCGTTTGCCGATTTCTTGTTGCTGCGTCACTTGTCCACTTTTGAGCCACCAGAGCATCTGGAGTTTTTCCTTGTGAATGTCCTCTCGCACATGCTGGAGTTGTTTCTTCAGGTCTGTTTCGCTCTCCGTAATCTCAATTTTGAATGGACGACTCATAGCTGGCTTTACTGCTTGACTTTACCGCTCTTATTATATGCTCCTTTACATTAAAGTAGTATAATGTGCATCCCTTCATCCCTTGGTCTTTCCACCCTCACCCTTTACCTCTTCACCTTCACACTGCTGCTATCATGCTTGTAAGTTATCCCACTCTTGGGGCTGTAGCTCAAATGGATAGAGCGAGCGCCTCCTAAGCGCTAGGTCGTGCGTTCGAGTCGCACCAGTCCCGTTGGGCTTAAAGGATTGATTTTTGAGGGGTTGAGGCTTGTGGGGTCAATCTCTGGCAAACTTTGAAGTTATAGGAAATTGTCAAGGTTTATCAGAGATTTAAGGACAAAGTTAAGACATGGGCCGATTGGAGTATTCGCTGGAGGCTGTGAATCGACGGCTGAGGGAGGGGCGATCGAAGGCACGAGTAAAGCCGAGGGGTGGGACGTTATCTCTGCAGGCGACGTTGCCTCCGAAGCCGGGAAGTGAGCGTCCTAGAGCGTATCAGCAAGTGATTAGTTTGGGGCTGCCTGTGAATGAGGAGGGGTTGAGGGCGGCGGAGCAGGAGGCGTTGTTGCTGAGTGCAAGGTTGATTCGGAGGGAGTTTAGTTGGGATTTGTATTTGAGGGAGAGTCGGCTGTCTGAGAATCGCTCTGCGGGTGAGTGGATACGGAGGTTTAAGGCGCATTATCTGGAAACGAATAGTTTGAAGGAATCGACTTGGAAGAGCCAGTGGGATAAGGTTTATCGGCAGTTGCCTGCGGATAAGCCGATTACGGTTGAGCAGTTGCTTGAGTTGGCGCAGCGGCCGAGGCGGGATAGTCGCTATCGCTTGCAGGTGTGTCAGAAGTTACAGAAGCTAGCGGATTTTATAGGGCTGAAGGTTGATTTGCTTCAGTACGAGGGGTGTTACGGGCCGTCGAAGGTGCAGGAGCGAAGTATTCCGACGGATGCGGAGATTGCTTATTGGTGGGGGCAGATTCCGAATGCGAAGTGGCGATGGATTTATGGGGCGATCGCGGCGTTTGGGTTGCGGCCTCATGAGGCGTTTTTCTGTGTATTGGACGTTAATATCAATTCTACGATTTGCCGCTGCTCTGCTGCATCCGCAACCTCCTCGCGGGTGCGCTCAATCAATTGCTTTGCCCGATCTGGGGTATCTCGCTCTTTGATCCCAATCAGTTGCAAGATGCCCAACTCTAGCGACGCCCAGCAACTTCAATGGGTAACTCATCCAGGTAGATCCGTCGAAATCGGGGGCTGTTGGCATAGTCTTGAAAGTGGGTTGGCAAACCGGGGTCAAACTGACGCCTCGTAAAAATGAGCAGTCCTAGCCAATCTTGAGTGCCAGGCTGTAGAAGCCGTCAAGGAGTTCTTATTCCTTAAACTGAAACCGTGATAGAGATTTCACCGTTTCGATACTCACGTTCAGTTCGCTGGCGATCGCGGCTTCTACCTCTGCAACCTCAGTGAGTGGAAATTCAAGTTCCAGGGTTTTCAGGGGGGAGTTTGTGGTTTTAACAATTGCTTTGGTGAACTTCAGCCGTTGGTTGATCTCAACTTCAATTGCCAAGACCGATGCACTGAATTGGATCTTGGCTGGCTCATCGGTTTGCAGGTAGCGGTTGGGGTTATAGGCATAGCTTAAAAGCTGCTGATTGACGAGTTCCCCGCCAAACCAAAACAAGGTGGCGACGAACGGTAGTGGCAACCAGAATTCCAAACCCAAGGACTTGAAGTTCAGTCTGTTGAAGCGGGATGAGCGAGGCAGATCCATAGCACTATTGCAGTCTGTTGCGGCAGATTGTCTTAATTACTGAGAAATGATTGCATTAGTATAGGGCAATTTCTATCCTGTTTTAGGGTGTTGCTGATTTTGGGTATGAAATGGTGGTGTATGCTCGAAGCTTTGTTTCGATTCATACTGCTTTCCAGCAACGCCTGTTTTAGCAGCCTCTGGTGAGGTGTGTTCAATCCTGAATGGAAGTGTATGAAAATCTTGGTGGTGGAAGATGATCCAGAGTTGCTAGAGCCACTCAATACGGTGTTGTCCCAGATTGGGCATGTGGTGGATGGTGTGGAGACGGCTGAGGTTGCCACCTGGCTGCTGGAACAGCAGGAGTATGATTTGTTGATCCTGGATTGGATGTTGCCAACTGGCAGTGGCATCGATCTTTGCCAGCACTATCGGATGATCGGCAAGACGGCACCCGTCTTGATGCTGACGGCGAGAGATAGTACTGGGGATAAGGTTATGGGGCTGGATGCCGGAGCGGATGATTATTTAGTCAAGCCAGTGGACATGCCAGAACTGCTGGCGCGGGTGCGGGCATTGGGGCGGCGATCGCACCACTGGCAAGACTCCATCTTCCGGTTAGGGGAATTGAGCCTTGACGTATCTACGTTGACGGTCGCTTACCGGGAACAAACGGTTGCTCTGTCTCATCGCGAGACTCAACTGTTGGAACTGTTTTTGCGCCATCCCCGGCAAATTCTGACGCGCGATCAGATCGAGCAGGCGCTCTGGAATTGGGAGACGGAACCGGGGCACAATGCGATCACGGTGCAGATTCGACGGTTGCGCCAGCGGTTGCAGGTGATTGGTTGCGATCGCTGGATCGAAACGGTTTATGGCGCTGGCTATCGGTTTAGCGAACCATCCCCCAAATCCTGCCATGCCTAACCTATTTCAACAGAGCCGCCGCAATTTAGCCTGCTGGTTTACGCTATCGATGGGCAGCATTCTGGTGGTGTTTGCAGCCAGCGTGTATGTGATGGAAGTGCGGGGTCGCCTGCAAGCCTTTGACGCGGAGCTAGAGAGTAAAGTCCGGGTGATGGCGGGGGGAATTCACTACCGCTTGCGGCAAGGGCGACTGCAAGCCAGGTTGGATCATGTGCCAATGCTGGGCAGTAATACTTTGCCCCTCGATAGCAAGATTGCTTACGCCCGCTGGTATACCAGCAATGGCAAGCTAGCTCGGTTTGTCAAGCGACAACCTCCCAGTCCGCAAATCACGGCTGTGGGGTTTGAAACCATCACCCTATCGGACGAAAGGGATACCCAACCCCTTGTTCTGCGCCAAGTGACGCTCCCAGTTCGGCATGAAGGCACTCTGATTGGCTATCTGCAAATTGCGATACCGTTGACGCCGCTGCAACAAACGTTGAACCAATTGCGATTGGTGCTGACGTTGGGGGTTCCAACTGCCCTGGGTATGATTGCACTGACGGGTTGGTGGTTGGGAGGGGTGGCAATGCAGCCGCTGCAACAGTCTTACCAACGGCTACATCACTTTACGACGAATGCTTCCCATGAACTACGCACACCGTTGGCAAAAGTTTTGGGGCACGCTCAATTGGGATTGATGCCCGCTTCTGAGGCGGAGTCGGTTCCGCGCTGGCGATTGGAAAAGATTGTCGCGATTACTAAAGGGATGAGTCGTTTGGTGAATGATTTGCTGTTTTTGGCCCGTCATGAGGGACGGCTCAACCCAGAGAATCTGGAATGGATCGATTTGACCAAACTGTTGCAGGAGTTAACCTGGGATGCAGCGGCTTTGGCTCAAGCGAAAACCATCGCGGTTGACTGTGACTTGCCGGACCAAGCGGTGATGGTTGCGGCAGACATTGATTTGCTGTGTCAGCGATCGCGAATCTGACAGACAATGCGTTCAAATATGCACCAGCGGGCAGTTGGGTGAAATTGCGGCTGATGGCTCAGGGGCGCTGGGCGTTGATTCAGGTTGAGGATAATGGACCAGGCATTCCGGGTGAGGCGTTGCCTTATATTTTCGATCGCTTTTATCGAGTGAATGCGACGCGATCGCAGTCGGAAGGGTTTGGGCTAGGGTTGGCGATCGCGCAGCAAATTGCTCAGGCTCATGGTGGACAGATTACGGTTCAGAGTGAGGTTGGCAAAGGATCCTGCTTTGAATTGGTGCTACCGCGTCAAAACAGCAGTATTGTCTAGGAGAACCCATTGTTTCAGCCCTGTTGCCGGAGCTACATTTACGGCTGGATGATGTCATGCCATAAACCTGCGTCTTAAACAGATGTTTTGGCAACACATCATTCAGGTTAGGGTGAACCAATGTTGATGTGCTGCCCTATGGTTATTTGAAGTCAGCCCACGACAGCTTGTTATGTTCTGGTTATATTTGCCTGCAAAACTCTCTAGTGAGTGATCAGCAAGGATCAATCGATTTTGGATTTTGGATTGACGATTTTGGATTGACTGCACTCACCGGGGATGCGGCTTGACGATTTTAGAGTTGTTTTGCGCACAAGGGTCGAAGCAGGAACCGGAAGACCTAATCCAAAATCCAAAATCTAAAATCTAAAATCCTTTAGAGAACGAGAACACTGTTAACCCAGACTCATTTTTGATGACGAGGACTCACAGTGAGCATACGAACACTAGCTTTAACCGTTGGTTTGACTGTTTATTTGATTGGAGGGTTATCGACCGCAAGCAATGCCGAAACGGTGTCTAAGACGGTGAAAGAGTGGATGGCGCAGGTGGAAGCATCTGAGGCTACCAAAACTCAAACCGGCAGGGTTGCCATTACCACTATTCGGCTCGATCGCTCGGAAGGGCGATTGCAAGTCATTCTGGAAACACCGGCAGGAAGCCTGGTGCCAACTACGCGCGAAGTGGGGAACTCGGTCGTGATCGACGTTCCCAATGCGGTGTTGTCCCTTGCGTCGGGTAAGGCGTTTCGGGTTGAGAACCCGTTGGCAGGCATTGCGAGTGTAGTTGCGATGCAATCTAGCGCGAATAGTGTGCAGATCACGATCGCTGGAACGGATAGTGCGCCGATAGTGGAGGTTGTGCCTCGCTCTAATGGGTTGCAATTGAGCGTAGTGCCTGATGGTGAGACGGAACCGGAAGAAGAAATTACAGTTACCGGGACGCGCGATCTCCCTACTCCTTTGCCGCAAACCGGCATTGCTCGTGATGAGTTCTCACAGCGGAATAACTTGCAATTGGGGGACATTTTGCAACGGTTGCCGGGCGTGGTGGGGGGTGGTCCTCCGGGTGAAAATCGGGAAGTTCGCCTGCGCGGGTTGGATAAGGAGTTTACGCGGGTGCAGATTGATGGCGTTACGCTGCCCGATGGGGGTGAAAAACGAGAGTTTCAAGTGAATCGGTTGCCCTCCTTTCTGGTGGATGAGGTCAGCATTATTCGCAACCCAACGGCGGAATTTGAAAGCGATGGGATTGCCGGACGGGTGAGCGTTAAGAAAACCACGATTCCCAAAAAATTTGTCTTGCAGGGGCGGGGCGGAATTGGGGCTTATGATCGGCTCGGTAGTGATATCTGGAATTTTCAAGTGGGGATTGGCGATCGCCCGTCTCCCGGTTTTGGCTATCTGGGTGCCTTTAGTTATCTGAAAAATCCGATTGAAATTGATCGATATAAGCTGTTCTCCACGGGCAAATCTGAGCTGGAAGGTGAAACCAATCGCCTGGAGTATTACGACACGCTGTTGGACATTGCGGCGTTTTATGACCAGGGTGAAATTCACCTAAAGCCTCTGTTGCTGGTTTTCAATATTGACAAGGACAAATTCAAACTTTTTCAGGAGCCTCGCAAGGCGGCAACCCGTGAGGAGGAGCGGGAAATTGAACGCCGCTACACCTATGGCGCGGGTTTGACGCATCAGCATCGTTTTAACGGTGGCATTCGGCTCGATACGGATCTGGGGTATTACGTTGCTTCCGAAGATAAGGACAAAACCAAACTGACCTTTGAGCAAGACCGCAGAGGCGTTTTTCAGTTTAGGAAGAGTTCTCCCGAACAGGAGTATAAGCAAGATGATGTGTTTAACCTATCAACGGCATTGACGATTCCGGTGCAGGCGGGGTTGCGCCATGAAATTAAGCTGGGTGGGGCAATGCGGTTGCGCGATCGCTTCCGGGATAAGGAGAAATTTGAGATTGACGATCGCGGGCGTAGAACACGCACAACAGAAGCCAAAGACAACTATGAATTGAGTGAAAATTACTTCGCGGGCTTCATTCAAGACCAAATTTGGATTGGCGATCGCTTCAGCATTTTGCCGGGGGTGCGGATTGAAACCGTGAGCTTGAGCAGTCGAGATGGCACCAGCCGAGAATCTGAAAAAACAGTGACGGATGTGAATCCATCGCTGCATTTGCTGTATCGACCCATCGATACGATTAGCCTGCGGGCAGCCATTTCTCGCGGGTTGAATCGCCCCAAGTTTGATGAATTGTCTCCTTTTGAACAGGAACGAAACGATCGCATCACGATTGGCAGTCCTGACCTGGATCCGGCGCGATCGCTCAACCTGGATGTTGGTGCTGAGTATGCGGATCAGCATTTCTTACTGGGTGTGAACTACTTCTACCGCGACATCAGAGGCGTGATTGAAGAAGTGGATACGGGTCTGATTCGCAATCGTAAACGCATTTTTCAAGTGCAAAATGTTGGCAATGGTTGGACTAGTGGCTTTGAACTGGAACAACGACTGAATCTCGGCTTTACCGGCATTGAAGGCTTGAAAGGTCTGACTCTATGGGCAAACCAGACCTTTTTGGACTCTGAACTTGCGGATGCTTCTGGACGAAAACGGCGGTTCAAAGACCAGCCCAGTTTTGTGGCCAATCTAGGGTTGGATTACACCTACGAACCCTGGGGAACAACTTTTACGATCGCCTATGGCTACATTTCCAAACGCGAGGAGTTTCGCGCCGATGGCAGCACCAAAACGATTGAACCCGCTTCCACCCTGAGCCTGGGAGTGCGTCAGCGGATTGGCGCAAATGTTTTTCTGTTCTTTGAAGCAACGGATCTGTTAGGAGGAGATAAAAAAGTGGAGCGGGAGTTTTCAGAGAATGGCTCTACGAGCCGCAAAGAGGAAAGTGTGGGGGAC